>NZ_JBFTOC010000002.1:0-419330 GCF_056397785.1 Arthrobacter sp. 05L421 | reverse complement strand
CTCGGCGGTGATGGCCTGGTGCAGCCCGAAGGAGACCACCTCACAGCCGAGCTCTGCGGCGGCGTCGATGGTGCGGTGGCTGTAGGCCAGGTTCGCCTCCCAGTTCCCTTCCTCGATCACGCTGCGGCGGATGGCGGAGATGACGGGGACGCCGATGCCCACGGTCTCCGCGGTCTGCTTGAACTCGGCAAGCCGGGCCGGGCTCAGGTCGCCGGGGCGGACCCAGCTGTCCGTGAGGTCGGCGTCGGCGAAGCCGGCGTCCCTGACCTCGGTGAAGACCCCGGCCCAGGCGGAGGCGTCGGCGTCGTTGACGTGCTTACCCTGCGCGTCGGTTCCCGGGAACTGCAGGAGCGCTGCGGTGATGGGCCAGTTCTCAGCGGTGTAAGAGATGGTGTTCACTCCTTCGTGAATCCCTGTTTCCCATAGGAACTGCACTGGACAGAACGTTGTCAACGACACACTGACAGTCTTGGGGACACTCAAAAACCTATCGGGTTATCGCCACCCGAATCAATGCCTTGGTTTGATCATTGACCTCCGGAACCCTCCGTTGTCAGTTCGGCACGGGGTGTCTTTGCGTAGTCGGTCTTGCCTAGCTGGTAGGCATGCTGTTCGAGGGCCAGTGCTTTCTGGTTGATGTTCTTCAACCCGGCGTCGGACAGCTGTTCCGCCTTCACGAGGTTCAAGGTTTCCTGGTCAGCGCCACCCACGGCCGTCACTTGAACCAGCCCTGTGCCGGCCGAATAGAACTTCCTCTGGTGGCCAGCGTCCGGTTCCGGCGGATTGCGTTCATCGATTACCAGGACGTCCTCGTAGCACGCGGTGGGAACACACACCCGCTTATGCTCTTCAAGCACGTCTCCGCAGTCCAGGAAGCCCACTGCGGGCGCGTGAGCCTGCGGATAGGCCGGCGTGCCAGTCTGAGGCTGGGCTGGCATCGCGATCCCTGCCTCGGCTCCGGCGATGCCGCTTATGAAGGTCTTCGACGCGCCAACAAATTTGCCGCCTTCGAACTCCTCCGGGTACTCCCCGAAGAGCCAGACCGCGCCATCCTTTGACTGGGCCAGCATGGCCAATTCGGATTCCACCAACTCACCATCAGAGATGTCTTGGTCCCACATCACCTGGGTTTTGACTCCGTGGATGACTTTGGTCAGCCCGGTCACGGAGTGGACCACTGTGCGCTGGGTGGAGCCTTCGGCGTTCGTGACCTTTCCCGTCGTCGTGTACTGCATGCCGGGCGTCAGCGGGAACCACTTGTTGTCGATCTTCGGCGACTCGGGGAAGGCGGCCGGGTCGAAGTTGAGGGCCGATCCTGGTCCGCAGAGGTCGGGGCCCGTCGGAGTCGGGGAAGCTGTAGGGGACGGAGTCTCCGACGCAGCCGTCGGCGATGTTGGGTCGGTGGAGCCTGAGGATGTGAACGGCAGTGGGGCCGCGTTTTGCCCGGAACACGAAACGACCGTGAATGTTGCGACGAACAGGATGAGAGCGGAACCCAGCATTGGTCGACGCTCGTGTGGCTGGGACATTTCGGTGGCCTTCGCTTTCGGAATTCCAGGAGATCCAGAGGCCCGACTGCGCCACCAGCCCCCGACTGGAAGTGCGTTCAGGCTTACGCTGACGGACCGCGTTCAGAGAAGCGGGAGAAGGGTGCCCGCCAGGCGCGGATTCGGTCTCTCGGTGCGATCCACCGAGGGAAGATCGCCCCCTCTCCGTCGCTTGAGACCACTGCCGATTCCGAACTTGCTTAGCAGGAATGATGGTCCTGTTCCGGCCATTTGAGAAGGGCCTAGTAGCCGGACGAGGAATGGATGTCTTGCCTCGCCGCGATTGCGGCGCAGGAGAATTTACGGTGCGGGACCGCTGATCGTCCATCACGGCACACGGGCTCTCGCAAGTGGGCTGCCAGCCTGAAAGCTTGACAAATTGGACGCGTGGTCGGAGCAGCGAACCGGAGCAGGAACGCCTCCTGGAAGCGGTGCGGACTTTTCTGCAGCTCGGGAGCCTCGTGGCAAGAAACAAGCACTTCAGCTACGGGGGCTGCCCACAGATTGTGACCCGGAGGTGTACGGCGTTATCCTGCCAGGGCTTCCGGGGGGAGCGCCGACGAGCCCGATTGCGGTTGGTGCTCTGGTGCGTTCCTTCTCATCGCGGCTGCAGTTGCATCGTGGTGGGGCTCACTCACCGCCGGGCCTAACGCGGCACGGATACTCCTGGCGGCTTCCCGGTACCCGTCACCGAGACCGGCAGCCCTGATCGCGTGATTCGTGCCAGCGCCTCCAAACTGCTCTTCGATCCGCTCGCCCCGCTCGGCGAAGCCGGATGCCAGGGCGGCCACTTTCTCGAGGCTGGCTAGTTGTTCCCGAACTAAGGAGAGCAGATAGCGCCGGTCCCGGACGGTCTGGTCGATGACCCCCTCCGCGCGTTCGTCCTCGTCCGCGGCGAGCCGCGCTTGGATGGCGGACAGTTCCTCCGAGGCACTCATTTGCTCCTCCTCTATGAAGATCTTGCCAACAGAGTAGTCCCAATGCGGACGAATGGAACCGGCGCTGTGCGTCTTCCTGCCGGCAGCGGCACAGGACGAAAACGTGACCAGGCCCGCGGCCCTCGATACCCACGAGCCGCCGGCAGCACACCCGGCTGGAAGGGTCCGCAGGGGACTAGATGAGCGGCTCTGGCCCGCGATGAATAGCGGACCAGCCGGGGGTGAGGGCTCGGCAGGGCGCCGTCATTCGTTCACCAGTCCCTTGCTAGGCAAAGCCGGTATCGCGATGTACTGGTTGATATTCGTGGACTGGAAGGTCTCAAACGACAGCGTCTTTTGGCCACCCTCCGGATCTCCCACCACGACGGTTTGGTCGGAAGAATCCACGCCCAGCAACGCGTACGAGTGGTCGGACACCAGCTTGCCGTCGGAGTTGGACGTCCCAAGGGTAATCAGGCCGCTGGCAAAATCTTCCGCGATCTGCGCGAAACTCACCTCAGTCATGGGGCCGCCTGGGTTGCGGTCGACGCCCGCCTCGCCGGTGATGGCATAGAGGCCATTATGCACGTCGTGGTCCTGAGCGTTGCTGAGGTCGGTGCCGTCGATGCCCTTATAGCTGTTGCCGTTCGCCACCGCCCAACCTTTCTCGATAATCGCCGCCCAAGAAACGTTTTTGCCATCAATATTTTCGATGCCATTTTCGAAGGGTTTGTCGCGGCGGAACGGAAGATCACCATTGACCGTCACCGTCACCGGGTTGGGTACGCCGTCGTACTTGCTGTGGAAGGAAATCGTGTAGGTGCCATTGCCGTTATCGTGAACCATGTTCAAAATGGTCTCAGGCGATCGTGCGGCCACTGTCATCAAGGCCGCCAGGAAATAGCAATCGCCCGCGTCGCCCTGCTTGATATTCGTCAGGTCGCCGGAGATATTCGGCTTACCGGCGCTATCCAGCGCAAACAGAACTTGATTCGGGACTTTCTGGTAAGCAGCGCGCCCAGACACCGTCGGATTGTTCCCAGAAGGCCCGGACGCTCCCGGAAGCGGCGCAACGGGCGACCGGGAAATGAAAATATACGCAATTCCAAGAATTACGATCACGGCAATCAACGAGTAAGTGACGATGGCGCGAAATTTGGCCGACATGGATACTGGACGTTGCATATTGCTGCCCCCCGTTCTGCGGGTTCATGCCCGGGCGGCGACGCCGCGGCAAAGTCCGACAGCATCCTCGCCGTCGGTCTCCATTTACTTGATTAATTCACCAAGTGAGCAACAGCTTGCCGCAGGCAACCAATCCCGCGCAAGGACCCGCGGCGGATTCACAGGCAAAACAAAGGAAGTCACAGCTAAGGGGGCCTCGCATGGCACCACGAGCTATTACAGGCTGTCAGCCCCGCGTGATGGCTGCTCCGGGACATGACCGGGGGCGTTTCCGCTGGTCCAGAGGCCATGGCCGCGGACCGATTTCAAGGCCGTCAGAAGCCGCCTGACACATAGTGGCGAGCGGGGAATACGGGCGCCCTCGTGTGTGTTGGACTGGAGTCAGACATGATCGTCCGGCAACATCAGAGAAGAGAGAATCACCGAAGTGGCAACCGATTACGACGAAGTCCGTTCCGACGTCAAGGAATCACAGGACAGGTCTCTGGAGGCGCTGCAATCCGCGAACGCCCCCGATGCCCGCAGCGTCGTCCGCGAGCTGGACGAATCCGACGCGCTGGATGACGCCATCACCCCCGGCGGAGAGTTCGTCGCCGAGGAACTGATCGTTCAGGTCATTCCACAGGCCGAGGACGAGTTCACCTGCTCCTCCTGTTTTTTGGTCCGGCACCGGTCCCAGCTGGCGCGCGAAAGCAATGGCCATTCGTACTGCATCGAGTGCGAAGGCTAAAGCGCTCCTTCAGGGCGCACCCGCAGCCCAGCCGATACGGAGCAACCATGTGGAGCGAGGTACAGGAAGCTGAGCCCTCAGCTTCCTGGGTGGAGTTGCCCGAGAATGGCTGGGGAGCGCTAATGGGGTGGGCAGCAGGCAGGGAAAACCTGTGCCGCCACCCGTCCTCGGA
Organism: Arthrobacter sp. 05L421; assembly: GCF_056397785.1. Lineage (NCBI taxonomy): Bacteria > Bacillati > Actinomycetota > Actinomycetes > Micrococcales > Micrococcaceae > Arthrobacter > Arthrobacter sp. 05L421. The sequence continues at coordinate 414,779 of NZ_JBFTOC010000002.1, read as the reverse complement.
CGCGGACAAGGTGGTTACCGGCTACGCCGAGCACGCTGGCGTCCGGCACGATTTCGAAGTTCCGTTCACAGCCGGTGACCGTCAAGGCGTCGATGACGACATCGATTCCTATCTCCGGGACGCCGACGTCCCGCCGCGGCCCAGGGGATATGTCTGGTTGATCCGTGTTCCGGATGGGCGTGCATCACCTGAGGACTTTTTAGCCGACGTCGACACGGCAATCCTTCGAGCGGCAGGCGCCGTCACGCATCCAAAGCGCCTGCGGCCGATATTCGCTGCCGTTCTCCGCGACTTCTACGCCCAGAGCCGATGAGCGGCACGACGCCTGGGGACCCCGTTGAGGCGCGCATCTTCGAGGACCGGCAGGACCTGTTGCTGCTCGAGGCCGCCGCGTTCGAAAACGGTGGCAATCTTGCGTTACGAGATCAAGAAAATAGCTACAAAAGACTGACCCGGCCGGGGGAGCGGCGCCCCAGGAAGGCTAGGAGAGGGCCGCTTGGTTGGAGTCCTAAGCAGGATGCGCAGGCTTTTTAATCGGCTCCGAAGCCCTTCGGCGGTGTGGAAATCGATTCATGTGGCGCCCGGCGGATCGTGACCGGTAACTTCTCGCCGCTACTTGCGTCACCGCAGGTCACCTTGGGAGTATTCTCCGCATGACGAATGCCTCTGCAGCTCCGGTTTTCCGTTGACCGTGTGAGTGTCGCGATGGGTGACCATGTCAGATCGGACAAGCGTGAGAGCGGCGTCGATGCAGGAACCTCGCTCAGTGTCATGACGCACCGCTACGCTATCGGCGATGTAAGGGGGCCCAGCGCATGCTGACGCAGGTCGCGGAAGGTGTACTGATCCACGTGAGCGAGTTCTGCCAAAGCAACGCCGTTCTCGTGCAGGGCGGGACTGGCGTGCTGCTTATCGACGCCGGAGTGCACGAGGATGAAATGAGCTGTCTCGTGAGCGACCTGTCGGAATTGGGGCAGACCGTAGTGGCAGGCTTCTCGACGCATCCGCATTGGGATCACCTCCTCTGGCACGCCGGGCTCGGCACGGCGCCCCGTTACGGCACCGCGCGCTGCGCAGCGACCGCCCGGGATCGGCTGTCGGGCGGGGTGGATGCAGTCGCAAAGGCCGCCGGCATCCCCGAGGAGGTCTCCCTGGATCTGCTCGGGCTCATCACAGGCCTGCCTGCCGAGACGACGCAGATTCCATGGGATGGCCCGGGGGTCCGAATCATGGAGCATCAGGCGCACGCCCCGGGGCACGCGGCGCTGTTGATCGAGGCGCGCGGAGTCCTCGTCGCCGGCGACATGCTCTCCGATGTCCTGATTCCAATGCTCGACCTGAACGGCACCGGCGACACGATCGAGGAATACCTCACCTCGCTGCGGTTGCTCGAGGGCGTGGCGCGCGACGTCGATGTCGTAATCCCGGGCCACGGGTCCGTCGGCGGAGCTCACCAAGTGCGCGCACGGATCGACCGGGATCGGGTCTACGTGCACGCCTTGCGTGACGGCAAGGATCCCAGCGACCCGCGGATTGGCCCGTCGGCCAAGGCCGGCTGGGAATGGGTGAGCGAAGTGCACGCTGGGCAAGTGCAACGCCTCCTTCGGAATTAGTCCGCAACCAGAGCTTTGGGGTTTGCCCACCGTTCGGCACCTGGTAGCGGGCGGTGTTTCCTGAAGGTTTGCCTGACACTTCAAAGACCGAATGGGCCGGGGGAGCGGCGCCCCAGTGTCAGGCAGGCGTGGGTTGGGGCCGTGAGCATCCGCCGCCGACAACAGGCCGCCATGTGGACCCTGGCCATCGTGGCCTCCCTGGTACTCACAGCCACGGGATGGCCATGACGTTCTCACTCATCCACACGCCGGAGTCGTTTGCCAGGGAAGGTCCGGGCCATGCGCTGATCTTCGCCGGAGCTGTCGTCTCGGCGGCCGCAGCCGTCGGGGCGCGCCTGAGCGATCCGGGGCGGCCGGTGACCTTGGCCGTCGCGGGACCGGCCCTGCTGGTCGGCTGGCCGGATCTCGTCATGCCCGACCGCCTCATTCCGCAGCTCGGAGCCTTACTCGCTCTGCCCGCGGCGTTTGCGGGTCTGATAATCGGACTCGTAGCCGGACGACGCCCAGGTGGACTCAAGTACAAGATCGGATACCGGTCTGACGGTGGAGTGGAGCGCCGGGAACCCCTCCCGTAGCTCTTCACAAAGCTAGCTTTACATAATGTTGATTATCGGCGCTTTTATAATCAGTCGATAGGGGCGGATGTTCTGCCATCCGACTTTTGTTTTCTCCAAATTTCCCGTCAGTGCATCTGGACGATTACGCGCATCACCAAGGGCGCGCCTGCTCGTCTCCGCCGGACTGCCTACGCATGATGTGGGTATGACCGAAAAATCCCTGCGTGTCCTTTACTCGATCGGCCTGGGCATCGTATATCTCGGACACCAGCGGTTTTTTCCGCCCGGGCTGTCGAAGCCCGGGCAAGGGCACGGGCGGTGAACGGGACTGCCGGTTACGGCCGGGTGCCCATGCAGCCGCCGTATGCCCCGGTTCAGCAACCCCAGGGTCGGCCCTACCAGCCGCAACAGAACCAGCAGTGGCAGTACCCACAGCAGGGACAGTACGGCCAGCCGGGTCAGTACCCGCCCCAGCCGCAGCCGACGCATCAGCCGTACCCTACGTAACCGCCGGCCAGGAGACCCCGGACGGCGCTAACGCCCACCATTACAGAGGCCCGCCGACCATCATGGCCGCGGGCCTCTTTGGTTCCCTGCCGCTTCTTGACTGTGCGCCAGCTGGTCGCGTGGGTGGGCGCGTTTCCCCAGTAGGCTGAACCTCACAAGTGATGGAAACGAGGCAAAGATGGCCGAGACGATGGTGGCCGAGGTGATGGCCGAGCTGGCCGGGCTTGAGGACCCGAGGGCACGTGAGGTGAACGAGAAGCACGGTGACGATCACGGTGTGAACCTCAGCAAACTGCGCGCGGTCGCGAAGCGGCTGAAGACGCAGCAGGAGCTCGCCCGCCAGCTTTGGGAGACGGATGACACCGCGGGGAGACTATTGTCGATCCTGATCTGTCGCCCGAAGGCGTTCGGGCGTGACGAGTTGGACGTCATGTTGCGCAAGGCGCGCACCCCCAAAGTGCACGACTGGCTGGTGAACTACGTCGTGAAGAAGAACCCGCACTCCGAAGAACTTCGCGTGGCCTGGTCCGCGGACCCGGATCCGGTGGTCGCGAGTGCCGGCTGGGCCCTGACCACCGAACGCGTGGCGAAGAATCCCGAGGGCCTCGACCTCACCGGACTCCTGGACGTCATCGAGACGGAGATGAAAGACGCCCCGGACCGCCTGCAGTGGGCGATGAACCACTGCCTGGCCCAGATCGGGATCGAGCACGCCGAGCACCGCACCCGCGCAATGGACATTGGTGAGCGCCTGGCGGTGCTCAAGGACTACCCGACTCCCCCGAACTGCACGTCGCCGTTCGCGCCGATCTGGATCACCGAAATGGTTCGCCGACAACAGGGCAAGTAGGAACTTCTGAGCTCAGGCTCGTGCCGCTACTCCCCCAGAACCCGGCACCCTATGCGGACTGGCGTTCGTCCACTCCGAGGGCAGTCCGCGATTCATTGAGCAGGGCAGCAAGCCTGCCGTCCAAAGCCACCACCGTGCCGGAAAACTTCCGGTCACTCAGGTACCGCCCGAGCCTGTCGGAAGCCCGCGCCTTCACGGTCGTGCCGCCGCAGCGTTTTTCGAGCTGAACCGTTAGACCAACGGGGATGCTCCTGGGCGCCAGGAAGCCCAGAAGCCGGAATATGAAGCCCGATCCTGCCCTGATCTCCAGTCCATTCGGGAGATCCTTGACGCTGAACCGCAGCTCTGTGAAGTGGTCGGCCAGGACCTTCCTGGCCCGGGCTGCGCTTAGCGGAGTCGGAAACTCATCATTTCTGCTGTACTTCACCGGCGTCCTTTCCCATTGTCTCGATCTGTTGAGGGCCTGAACCTCCGCCGATTCTGAATCGGCGCAGCCCAAAGCGGTGGCCGATGTCCGCCTCCTGCATAGGAATCAAACCGCTCCCCTTGAGCCAGTCACCGCGAAAGCGGCAGCTGTCTGGGGCCGGAGGGCTCTCGGCCGATCAGCATGAGGCCCCAGACTTTGAAGTGAGTGATGGCGCTCACTTTACGGCCGGCATTTGTCCCGTGACTAGGGAAATGGCGTGACAATCTCGCCATTGGCCTTTGACATCTCAGTCACGTTTGGATGGCCTCGAAGCGGGACGCTTGAATGGTCGAATTCTAAAAATCTCCGCGTCCGTTCCCTCCGCTGGCCGCCTAGAAAGCCCAGTCGGCGTCGTCGTACGGGCGGCCGCGGAAGTGGGCGCGGAGGTACTCCCCCACAACGGCAGCCCCCAGATCCCCAGCCTCGGGCGCGACAACCCGGCCGTCGATTCGGCGGACCATGCGCTGGACGAACCGCTCGAGCCCTGGGTCATCGCCGAGCCGGAAAAACGTGGCTTGTGTACCGGCACGTCCGAGGCGGTCGAGCTCGGCGACAGTGACGCGGATGGTTTCCGTGTCGGGCGGCCAGGCGAACCACGTCTCGCCGTCGGCCAGCAAGTGCGCGGTGGGCTCGCCGTCGGTCACCACGAGGAGGACGGGCTGCATCGACGGGTGCTGGCGGAAGAATCGACCCGCCAGCAGCAAGCCATGGTGCAGATTCGTTCCCTGTTCCCGCAGTGCCGGCAGGGCCGTGAGCTCACCGATGTCCATGGCCTGGGCGTAGCGGCCGAACGTGATCAGCCGAAGCCGATCCCCGCGGAACCTGGTTGAGACGAGGTGGTGCAGAGCGAGGGCGGTTCGTTTCATTGGCACCCACCGGCCCTCGGCGGCCATCGAGAACGACACATCGACGAGCAGCGCAACGGCGGCCTGGGTGCGCGCCTCTGTCTCCGTCACCTCGATGTCGCCCACACCGAGGCGGACTCCGCGGCTCGGGTCACCGCCGTCGGCCATCGTCCGGCGGATCGCGTTTGTCATGGTGCGGGTGACGTCCCACGGCTCGGCGTCGCCGAACTCCCACTGACGGCTGGAGCCAGTCTGATCGCCGGCAGCCCCAGCGACGCGCGTGTCGCGGCCCCCTTGCCGGCCGGACAGCTGCTTGGCGGTGTCCCGCAACAGCGACCTGCCGAGCTGTCGCATGGCCTGCGGGGACAACTTGAGGTCGTTGTCGGCATCGCGCCGCAGGTAGCCGCCGTCCTGCATGGCCCGCTCGATCTCCCCGAGGGTGCGGGCCGTCACGGCGGCACTCTGCCCGAGTTGACGGGCGAGGGCATCCAGATCCAGGTCATCGAGGCTGGACCCGCTATAGGACTGGGATAGCTGTTCAGCCAGCTCGTCGAGTTCGGCGAGATCCTGGAGCACGCCAGTGCCGTCGCCTAGCCCGAGCCCTTCCTGGCCCTCGAAGCGTTCGGAGCCCGTCCAGTCCTCGCCGGGGCGCAAGGCGCGCAGGCTGGAGTCGAGTTGATCGAGCTGGGCCATGAGCTCGGGCGAACCGAACGCCTGGGCGGACAGGCGCATCAGCTCATCGCGCTGCTCCGGGGACATGGATTGCAGGAGCCGTTGGGCTGCGGCCGCGCGTTGGGCGAGGGCGTCGACCAGCTCCTCGACGGATTGTGGATTCTCTGGAAAGAAGTGGCCGTGCCGGGCCATGAACTCCTGGAAGTCCGCGTCGGTGTCTTCGCCGCGCCGGTGTTTTCCAAGCAGCTCGTTGAGATCGCGCAGCATCTCGCTCACTGCCGCGCGGTCCTCGTCGGTGGCGTCCTCGAGCGCTTGTTTCATGCCGGCGAACCTTTGGTCGAGGACCTCACGGCCCAGCAGGTCTTTGATGCGCTCATAGGCCTCCCTTGCGCTGCTTGACTGCCAGTCGTAGGAGGCGAGCTCGTTGACCGCCGCCGCCGTGGACGAGGGCAGGTTCTGCAGCTGCATCTCCCGTAATGCGCGGTCGGTATCGTCCATCGTGACGTCGCGGGCGAGCTGTTTGCGCTCCTCCAGCACGGCGGTGTCGAGAAGCTTCTGGACCTCGCTGAGGGTGCCGTCCAGCCGGTGGCGGCTCAGCAGTTCACTCCGGCGCTGTTGAACGCGGCCGGCGAGGGCGTCGAGCCCTTCATGGTTTCGGCCGCCGCGCCGCAGGTACTCCTGCAGGGCGTGCCGCGGTGAGTACCCGGCCATGACGTCGTCGGCGATCGCGTCGAGCGCCTCCGCCAGGTCCACCGGCGGGGCGAGCGGATCGGGTCCTCCCCGATACTGGCCGTACCTGGAGGAGCGGTGGTAGATAACCATGATGCCGCCTATCCCTGTCCCTATGTTCCAGCCGACGTCGTTCCTAGCCGTAGATCGTTTCCTCGTCGTCGGAGTCCTTGGAGATCCGCCGGGCGAGGTAGAGGCCCTCCAAGGCAAGTTCGATGGCGGCGGCGCGCTGCCCGTCGTTCTTGGCGGCCAGGCGCCCGCTGATCTCGTCGTAAAGGCCGGATCCGTCAAGAGACGGGAGGTTTTCGAGGAACTCCCGCGCGGTGACCTGTTCTCCTGTGGTTACGGTCCTGTGGCCGTCGAACGCCGCCACGAGTGGGCCGAGGTCCAGACCATGGAAGTGCGCCCGCGCCGTTTCAGCAGTAGCCAGGCGCAAGAGGTGATCGAGGACGGACTGTTCACGCCCTTCCTCCCCCGATTCGAACTCGATCTTGCCCGTGAGGACCTCGACCGCAGCCGCCAGATCGACGATGCGCGCGACTGCCTCGTCCTCACTGCGCATGCTGGCCCGGCGCAGGGCCGCCGCGGCGACGGTTTCGGCACCCGCGATGGCGAAGCGCGCCGAAACCCCGGAGGTCTGGTTGATGGCCGGGGATTGCCGCAGCGCGCAGGTGTAGCGGGCCAGGATCTCGAGGATGACGGGCGGGACGTCGGCCACCAGCCGCCCCTCCTGATGGATGACTGCGACCTCGTCATCCAGCTCTATGGGATAGTGCGTCCGGATCTCGGCGCCGAAGCGGTCCTTCAAGGGCGTGATGATCCTGCCGCGGTTGGTGTAGTCCTCCGGGTTGGCGGACGCGACGACGAGCACGTCCAGCGGCAGCCGCAGCACGTAGCCGCGGATCTGGATATCGCGTTCTTCCATCACGTTGAGCATGGAGACCTGGATCCGCTCGGCGAGGTCGGGCAGTTCATTGATGGCGATGATCCCGCGGTTGGATCGCGGCACGAGACCGTAGTGGATGGTTTCCGGGTCACCGAGCCGGCGGCCCTCGGCCACCCGCATGGGGTCGACGTCGCCAATGAGGTCGGCAACGGAGGTGTCCGGGGTAGCGAGCTTCTCGACGTAGCGTTCCGATCGATGGCGCCACGACACACGCAGCCGGTCACCTTCGGTGAGCACCCGGGCCCGGGACTGCTCCGTGATCGGCTCGTACGGGTGTTCGTTCAGTTCCGAGCCCTCGATGACCGGCGACCACTCGTCGAGCAACCCCGCCAGCGTGCGCAGAAGCCGTGTCTTGCCCTGTCCCCGCTCGCCGAGCAGCACGACGTCGTGGCCGGCGATCAACGCACGCTCGAGCTGGGGCAGGACGGTCCGGCCGAAGCCAAACATCCCAGGCCACGGATCACGGCCGGCGGTCAGGGCGGCGAGTAGGTTGCCGCGGACCTCGTGGCGCAGGTCCTTGTAGACATGGCCGGCTGAACGCAATTCGCCAACAGTGAAGATATTGGGACGATCACTCACCCCTCCACGGTAGTCCTCGAGCATGCGGCGAATCGAGGGAATTCCCCAATATTCCTGCACATGGGCCCGTGGAACGGCATACTGGATCCTGATGACTGCAGCATCACCCCCGGCATCGCAAACCACCCTCATTCTTCTGGTGCGCCACGGGCAGACTCCCACCACGGGCACGGTGCTGCCGGGTCGGGCCCCGGGACTGCACCTTTCCGACCGGGGCCGGGCCCAGGCTGAACGGGTCGCTGAACGGCTCGCGGTTCTCCCCGTCGATGCCATCTATTCCTCTCCGCTGGAGCGCACCCGCGAGACTGCAGAGCCCACGGCAGCCTGCACCGGGCTCGAGGTACATGAGAACGCCGGCCTCATCGAATGTGACTTCGGCGAGTGGACCGGAGCCGCGCTCGCCGAACTGGCGGGCCTGCCACAGTGGCAGACCGTGCAGCACACCCCGTCGGCCTTCCGCTTCCCGAACGGGGAGAGCTTCGCGCAGATGCAAGCTCGGATGGTCGGGACGCTGGAGGCACTGTGCGCCGCCCACGCCGGGGGCGTCGTCGTGTGTTTCTCCCACGCTGACCCGATCAAGGCCGCCGTCGCCCACGCCCTGGGCACCCATCTGGACCACTTCCAGCGGATCGTTATCAGCCCGGGCTCGGTCTCGGTCATCTCGTATGTGGAGGGTCAGGCGCCCGCCGTGCTGATGGTGAACGCGACCCTGGAACCGTTGAGTGGACTGAGGGAGCTGTGACAAGGGACGGACAGTGTCCGAACGGGAACTGACCCTGCTCGGTGAGGGCCGGATCGAACTGCGCGGACGCATCCCGCGCGGTAGCAACGCGGCGTTCCTCGTCCGCGTTTCGTGCGGGGACGATTGGGCGTACGCGGTCTACAAACCGGAGACCGGAGAGCGGCCGCTGCTGGACTTCGAACCCGGGCTCTACCGCCGGGAGCGCGCGGCGTATCTGCTGAGTGAACACCTGGAATGGGGAATCGTGCCGCCGACGGTTATCCGCGAGGACTCGCCCTTGGGGGTCGGCTCGCTCCAGTGGTTTATCGAGTGCGACGTCGGCGAGCACTATTTCACGCTGTATGCGGATTCACCCGAGACCCACCGCCGGCTGTTGCAGATCGCCCTGTTCGACTGCGTCGCCAACAACACTGACCGCAAGAGCGGGCACGTGCTCCGCGGCCATGACGGAAGGGTTTGGGGCATCGATCATGGACTGTGCTTCGCTGCGGGCTTCAAACTGCGCACGGTGATCTGGGACTTCGCCGGTGTTCCTATCCCCGGGACCTTTCTCGAGGACCTTGCCCCGCTCGCCGAGACGGTGCCGCACGACGTGGCGGAGCTTCTCGACAATGCGGAGGTCACCGCCCTGCGACGCCGGGTGCGGCGGTTGCTGCACGACGGCGTGCTGCCGTTTGACCGTACGGGCATGCGTTACCCGTGGCCGCTGGTCTAGGTGGGCGCCATCAGCGGAACGACGGTCATCTGCGGCGCTTAAGGCGCCTGAGGCATCTGCGGACCGGCCCGGCAGGGCTTCGGTCCGCAGGTGCCTATTGGTCGCCAATGAGGCGGCCGTCCCGTCCTTAGGTCAGGCGGGAATCCGTTCCGCCAGGCTGGAGTGGGCCGCGCGAGCTGCCGGGACGCCGTCGCCACTCTGGCCATACAGCCAGTCGTTGTACTGGAAGTCGTTGTCCTTCCGGCTCTTGAAGAGCAGGTTGCGCAAGATCCGGGCCAGTCCGGAGACGTGCCAGGATTCGCCCCAGATGCGGGCGGTGCGCTGGACCCGGGCTGTGCGGCCGGCGCGGACGTTGTTGAATTCCCTGATCGCGTCGTCCCAGCCTTCCGGCTTGACGCCGTCGGCGGTGAAGACAGTCCCGTGGCTGGCGTCCTGCAGCACGGCCGCATCTTCGAGGGCCTGGCAGGCTCCCTGGGCGAGGTACTGCAGCATCGGGTGCGCGGCGTCGCCCATCAGCACCATCCGGCCGGCCACCCAGTTTTCGATCGGATCGCGATCGTACATGGGCCAGCGCATGCTGGTGCCCAGGTTCTTCAGCGCTTCCTGGACGGCCGGAACGCAATCCTTGTACGCCGCCTCGAGCTCGTCCACTCCCCCGTACTGCTCTTCGCCGCGTTCGAACGAGGCCGACTTGAAGACGGCCACGGTGTTCAGCAGCTTGCCCTTGCGCAGCGGGTACTGCACCAGGTGGCAATCCGGTCCGAGGTAGACGATGACGTCCTCGAGGTCAGCCTTGGGCGTGTTTTCGGTGATCGGCACCGTGCCGCGGTAGGCGACGTAGGCCGAGGGGACCGGATGGTCGTTGGCGACCAGCGGGCGCAGGGTGGACTTGAGCCCGTCGGCGCCGATCACGACGTCGGCCTCGTAGTCCACACCGGCGGCGGTGTGGGCCACCCCCCGGCCGTTCACGGTCTCCACACTCTCGACCATAACGTCGTTGACCAGCTTCACGCCCGCCGCCTCACAGCCCTCGAGCAGGACCCGGTGCAGGTCGCTGCGGTGGATCACGACATATGGCGCACCGTAGCGTTCCTCGAATTCCCCGCCGAGGCTCTGGCGCGTGAGTTCCTCGCCGGTGACCGCGTCGCGGAACACCAGGTGCTTGGGCTGGACGCCGATCTCCAGGGCCTTTTCCAGCAGGCCCCAGCGCCTCAGGACGCGGGAGGCGTTTGGTGCCATCTGCAGCCCGGCGCCGACCTCGCCGAATTCGGGGGCGCGCTCCACCAGGGTGACGTTTGCGCCGTTTTCCCGCAGCGCGAGGGCTCCGGCCAGTCCGGCCATTCCCCCTCCGATGACGAGGACATCGGTGGACGAGCCGTCGGTGGACAGGAAACTGGTGGACGGGTCGTGCTCAGACATTGCTTGCTCCTGTTGGTGAGGATTGTGTTGTGGTTTTTGACGTGAGTTTGAGGCCGACGGCGGCCAGCAGGACCGCTGCGATGGCGGCTGCACTTGCGAAGGCGAGGAAATTGGAATTGACGCCGAGTCCGGCGGCCAGCAGGAGGCCGCCGATCTGGGGTGCGGCGACGGCTCCGATGCGGCCGGTCCCGAGCGCCCAGCCTAGGGCGGTCCCGCGCAGGTGCCCGGGATAGTGGCTGGCGACGGCGGCGATTATCAGGCACTGGGTGCCGTGGGTACCGACGCCGGCGAGGACCAGCATGAGATAGACGACGGTGACCGGCGGTCCCGTCACCAGGACCAGTAGTGCGGCGGCGGCGACGGCGGCCGCGGCGATCGCCGTCGGGATCGGACCGAAGCGGGTCCCGGCCCAGGCCGTGACGACCGACCCGGCTACCGCGCCCAGGTTGAGGGCCAGGGCGAAGGTCAGTGCGGACCCCAGGTTGTAGCCGGCCAACTGCATGAGGTTGGGCAGCCAGGTGCCCAGCCCGTACCAGGCGAAGAGGGTGGCGATCGTCGCCAGGGCGAACAGCAGGCTGATTCCCAGGTACGGGGCGCGGAGCAGGGATTTGAAGCCGATCTGCTCCTCGAGGTTACGTCCGCTGCCGGCTGCCTTGCCTGTAGCACTGCCTGCGGCGCTGTGTTTGTCCGACGTACCGCCGGGGGCGAGCGTCTCCGGAAGGTATTTCAGTCCGAGCGGCACCACGATCATCAGTGCGATTACGGCCACGAGGAACATGGACTCCCAGCCGAAGGCGGGGATCAGTTGGATGCCGACGACGGCGGCGATGGAGCCGCCGATGGGGACGCCGGACATCATCAGGGTGGCGATAGTGGAGCGCCATTTGGTGGGGACCAGTTCGGCGACGAGGGCGTTTGCCGAGGGCACCAGGCCGCCGAGTCCGATGCCCGCGAGGAGCCGCAGTCCCCCGAAGACGGCTGCGTTGGGGGCGAAGGCGCAGAGGATTGTGAAAATTGAGAAGACGATGGCGCAGCCGAGGATGGTGCGGCGGCGCCCCCAGGAGTCGGCCATCCGGCCGGCGAAGATCGCCCCGACCATCATGCCGACGAAGGCCATGGAACCGATGGTCCCGGCGGTGGCCTTGCTCAGGCCCCAGCCGGTGTCGGAGATCAGCGAGGACTGGACGGTGCCGTAGACGATCAGGTCGTAGCCGTCGAAGACCACCAATAACCAGCAGACGAGGACGGCCGCCGCCGATCCTTTGGAGAACCGTGAGGCAGGCCCGTCAGCGGTGGTGGGGGCGGGGACCCCCGGCGAGAATCGTTGCGGCACTGCAACGGCGGAAGGTGTGTGATTCATGCCACTACTGTCGTGGCCGCCGCAGGTGAACCACAATACAATTCTGATGTGCAGAACAACCGAACAGCCCGCTCGGCCCGCAAACCCGTGCAGAAGCGGCCCACCTATTCGATCGAGGCCGTCGACAACGCGTTGCAGCTCCTCCAGCTCCTCCGCGACGGCGGGGCGCTCCGGCTCAAGGACGCCGCCGAGGAGCTGGGCGTGGCGCCCTCCACCGCCCATCGCCTTTTGGCGATGCTGGTCTACCGGGGATTCGCCGTGCAGGATGAAACCCGCCGCTATGTCCCTGGCCCGGCAATGGGGGTCGGGCCGGCCGGGCTGAGCTGGACCAGGCTGCTCCGCTCGCTCGCCCAGCCGCACATGGAGCTGCTCTCGGCACAACTCAACGAGACGGTCAACCTGATGGTCCGGGTGGGCACGAAAGTGCGCTTCCTGGCGACGGTGGAGGGCAGCAACGTGCTGCGGGTTGGTGACCGGCAGGGGACGGTGATGCCCGCCAACAAGACGTCCGGAGGCAAGGCCATGCTCGCCGAACTAGAACCGCCGATGATCGACCAGCTCTTCCGCAGCAACAACGCCGAGATCGGCGGGGACACCATCCCGGACAACGAGTACCCGACCTTCCTGCGCGAGCTGGAGTCGATCCGGAGCAACGGCTTCGCGGCCAATTTCGAAGGCACCGAGGAGGGCGTGAGCGCTCTCGGCATGGCCCTGCATAATCGGCACGGGCAGGTGGTCGGCGCGCTCAGCGTCGCCACTCCCGCCACCCGCTTCCGCCGGGTGTTCGACGCCGGACTCGTTCCTGCCCTGCGGGAAACATGCCGGCAGCTGGAGATCGATATCGCGGCACACCCGGCCGAGCCGGACTGAGGTCCCTGACGGCCAGACCCAGGGAATTCTGACAAGCAGAATATGCTGGGGGTCACATGCCGGCAACCGTAGAGTCGAACCACGCCAACGAACTGTTCAGACCTACCGAGGAGGCCCACGTGTCCATCAGCGCCGAGAACACGACTCACGAATCAGTGGCCGCGGGGCACACTGCTCCGGAGCCGACGCCCGAAGAGGCTGCCCAGCTCAGAGAGCTGTACCGGGATTTTGACCGGGAGAACCTGATCCCCCTGTGGACCGAGATCGCGGATTTGATGCCGATGGTGCCGACTCCCAAGGCTGTCCCCCACGTCTGGCGCTGGAGTGACCTGTATCCGCTGGCCGCCCGTGCCGGGGAGTTGGTCCCGGTGGGCCGCGGCGGGGAACGCCGGGCGATTGCCCTGGCCAATCCCGGCCTGGCCGGAACGCCGTACGCCACCCCCACGCTGTGGGCGGCCATCCAGTACCTGGGTGCCCGCGAAACCGCGCCCGAACACCGGCATTCTCAGAACGCGTTCCGCTTCGTGGTCGAGGGTGAGGGCGTCTGGACCGTGGTGAACGGGGACCCGGTGCGGATGTCGCGCGGGGATTTCCTACTGACCCCGGGCTGGAACTTCCACGGCCACCACAACGACACCGATCAGCCGATGGCCTGGATCGACGGCCTGGACATCCCGTTTGTGCACTACGCCGACGCCGGCTTCTTCGAGTTCGGTACCGAGCGCGTCACGGATGAGGCCACCCCGGACGTCTCCCGGTCCGAGCGGCTCTGGGCGCACCCGGGTCTGCGTCCGCTCTCCGGGCTGGACGACACGACGAGCTCCCCCATCGCGGCCTACCGCTGGGAGCACACGGACCGTGCGCTGGCCGAGCAGCTGCTGCTGGAGGACGAGGGCCACCCGGCCACCGTTTCCCAGGGCCACGCCGCCGTCCGCTACACCAACCCCACCACGGGCGGGGATGTGATGCCGACCATCCGGGCCGAATTCCACCGTCTCCGCGCCGGCGCCGCCACCGAGGGCCTCCGCGAGGTCGGCTCCAGTGTCTGGCAGGTCTTCGAAGGCTCCGGCACGGTGGTCCTGAACGGCGAAACCAGGAACCTAACGAAGGGCGACCTCTTCGTGGTCCCGTCCTGGCAGGAATGGTCGCTGCAGGCGGACCTGCAGGCCGAAGCTGGCTCTCAAACTTCGTTTGACCTGTTCCGCTTCAGTGACGCCCCCATTTTCGAACGGCTGAACTTCAACCGCACCTACATCGAAGGACGCAAGAACGCATGAGACTCCTCACCCTCCGCACCGGAAACGGCACGACCAAGGCCGTCCGCCAGGACGGCGACACACTGACCGAGATCAACGGCTTTGCCGACGTCGGCGAGCTGCTCCGCACCGGCGACTGGGAGGCCACCGCGAAGGCAGCGAACGGCGCCACCCACGCGGCCGACGGCGCGGACCTGGACGCCGTCGTCCCCTCCCCCGGCAAGATCATCTGCGTGGGCCACAACTACCGCAACCACATCAAGGAAATGGGCCGGGAAGTCCCGGAATTCCCCACCCTGTTCGCAAAGTACCAGGAGTCCCTGATCGGCCCGAACGATGACCTGGCCCTGCCGCAGGAATCCGTCGCCGTGGACTGGGAAGCCGAACTCGCCGTCGTGATCGGCAAGAAAGGCCGCCGGATCAGCGAGGCCGACGCTGCGGACCACATCGCGGGCTACGCCGTGTTGAACGATGTCAGCATGCGCGACTACCAGTTCCGCACCATCCAGTGGCTGCAGGGCAAGACCTGGGAAAAGTCCACCCCGTTCGGGCCCGCCCTGGTCACCAAGGACGAATTCATGGCCGGGCCCCTGATGACGTCCGAGGTCGACGGCGAAATCCAGCAGCAGACCCCCACCGGCGACCTCGTCTTCACCCCGGAGTTCCTGGTCTCATACATCTCCACCATCATCACGCTGAACCCGGGCGATGTGATCGCCACCGGCACCCCCGGCGGCGTGGGCCACGCCCAGGACCCCAAGCGCTACCTGCAGGAGGGCCAGCTCCTGGTCACCACCATCGAGGGACTGGGCCAGCTGAAGAACCGCGTGGTCAAGGAGGCCTGATGGTTGCCCGCCAGGACCAGACCACGGACCCGGAGCTGCTCGCGGCCCTGCTGCAGGCCCGGCGCGGCACGGCGTTCTTCGCCCGCAAGCTCAACGAGCTCTCCGACGCGGAGCTCGACGGCGCGTCGCTGCTGCCGGGCTGGACCCGCCGCCACATCACCGCGCACATCGGCTACAACGCCCGGGCCATCGCCCGGCTGGTCGAGTGGGCGGCCACCGGAGTGGAAACCCCGATGTATGCCTCCACAGCCGTCCGCGACCACGAGATCGACTTCGGCGCCACGCTGAGCCCGATCGCGCTGAGGCACCTCTTTGACCACTCCGCCGTGCACCTGAACGTCGAATGGCGGGACCTTCCGGAGGACGCCTGGCACCACAAAGTCCGCACCATCCAGGGCCGGGAAGTGCCTGCCACCGAAACGGTCTGGATGCGCACCCGGGAAGTCTGGATGCACACCGTGGACCTGGCCAACGGCGCAAGCTTCGCCGACATCCCGGCATCCGTTCTCGAGCGGCTCCTGGCGGACATCGCCGGCGCCTGGAAGGCCCGCGGCACGGACGCCGGCCTCGTGCTCGAAGTATCGGACCACGATCTCACGTTCGGTGACACAGCGTCGGACGCCGCCTTTGTGGTCAGCGGACCGTTGGCCGCCGTCGTGGAATGGGCCGCCGGCCGGGGCAGCGGCGGCGTTACAGCCACAGGGCCCGGCGCTGCAGCCACAAACGGTAAGGTTCCGGCCGCGCCCAAGTGGATCTGAGTCTGTCAGAGCGCTGATTCCGCCGGTGCTCAGCAATCGAGTGGAACCGCACCAACAACCCCCGCCTTGAAGCCGCGGCGCGATCTACACTGTCTGGATGAAGGCGACGGTCAGCGGGGTGTCTGTGCACTACGCCGAGCACGGCAGCGGCAGGCCGGTCCTCGCTCTGCACGGTGCCGGCGTGGATCATCGCGAGATCGCCGGCGCCCTGGAGCCGATATTCCGCAGCGTTCCCGGCTTCCGGCGGCTGTATCCGGATCTGCCGGGGATGGGCCTAACGCCGGCGCCCGGGACGATCAACAGCAACGATGACGTCCTGGACCTTCTGCTTGGCCTGATCGACAGCATCATCGGTGATGAACCGTTGCTGGTCATGGGCCAGTCCTACGGCGGGTACTTGGCCCGCGCCGTGGCCAATCGGAGACCTGACCAGGTGGCCGGGCTGGCGCTAATTTGCCCGGTTGGCGCGCAGACCCGCAACGTGCCCGCGCACGAGATTCTCGTTTCGTCGGCCGACCTTGCCGGCAAACTGAGCCCGGAACTCGAGGCCTCCTACCGCAGCTACTTCGTGGTGCAGACGGATGAAACGCTGAGCCGGTTCCAGGAGTTGGTGGCACCCGCAGTTTCCCTGGTTGACGAGCCGGGCGTGATGCGGATCTTTTCGAATTGGGAGCTTCGGGATCGCCCGGAGGCTGCGGCTACCTATTCTCATCCCGTGCTAATCCTTGCTGGACGGCAGGATGCGACGGCCGGGTTTACGGACCCGTGGGAGCTGGTGGAGCACTACCCCCGGGCCACCTTTGCTGTACTCGATCGCGCCGGCCACGCGCTTTTGCACGAGCAACCCACACTGACGCAGGCCCTGATTGTCGAATGGCTCGCGCGCGTGCGGAGTCAATGATGGTTCACGATCATTGCCGGGGCAACGGTTCCTGGTTTCGTGGTGGGGCTGTCCTCCGGGCATTTTCAACAACATACACCTGTCCTTCGGGCGCCGACTTGTGAGACTCCGTAGTGTAGAAACGGATCTCGTGCCCGTCCGGGTCTGAGAGACCGGGCAGGATCCACCCGAGAGAGGCGACGTGGACGCCAGCGTGGGCGTCGCCCAACTGCGTCAGCCGCGTGGATAGCGCGTCCATTGCGGCCTTGGTCGGAACGCCGATGGAGAAGTAATCGAATCCAGCGGAGGACGCGGCTTTGCCAGGATCCAGCCGCAGCGCCAGTCTTGGCCCGCCATCCGGGTGATCAAGGGCAAGGCCCATGACTTTGCCATCTTCGCGGAACTCCATCGCAACGGCATAGCCCAGCCGGCTCTGGTACCACTCGCGACTGCGGTCGAGATCACTGACCGGGAGTTTGAGGTGGTGCACGCCATCGAACTGGGGAACTTGAGTGTCCACGGCAAATCCTTTGATCGCAAGCTCGTGCTCCCACGATAGTCCGGATCATTGCCCGGCACGCCGCAATCATCCCAGTCGTCACCACCTGAATGCCTCTCCGGGGACTCGCAGGGACGGCACGGCGACGACTAATTCCGGCTCGGGTGGGCGGAGAGGTATTCGCGGAGGCCCGGGATGGCATAGCTCACGCGCCCGTGCCCGGATGCTTCGATGAGTCCGGCGTCGATGAGGCGGGTCCGGTAGTTGCCGACGGCGTTGGGTCGCAGGCCGGTGCGGTTGCCGATATCCAGGGTTGCCGAGGGGCCGGAGTCTTCCGCCATGGCCTGGAGGAAGTCGCGGTCTCTGGCGGAGGTGGTGGACAGGGCGGCCTCGATGACCATGCGTTCGTTGCGCCGCCGGGCCGCGGTCACTGCGCGGTCAACGGCGGCGGCGTCGAGACTGTAGCCCGCCTTTTCGGCTTCCTGCCAAAGGTGATAGCCGACGAGCTGGATGAGGAAGGGGTAGCCTCCGGTGGCCTCGGCAGCAGCCTTGGCCAGGTGCGGGGACAACCCAATGCCGGCACTGGCGAAGGTCTCGGAGAAGGAGCGTTCGACTTCGGCGATTGATGCGGCGTGGAGATCGATGCGGTCTGCCCGTCGAAGGAAGGTGGCCACGCCCTCGTTGAGCAGATCAGATACGGCGGCGGGAAGGCCGGCAAAGACGAGTCCGATGGGGAGGCCCTCGCGGATGAAGTGCTGGACGTCGGCGGCGAGGCGTGAGAGGTCCGGCCTGTCGGCGGCGTGGATCTCGTCGACCGTGATGATCAGCCCCGTGCCCTTAGCGGCCAGGAGCCGCAGGAGGGTCACCCCACGGGCACGCCAGTCCACCTGTTCTTCAGGACCGAGCTGGGTGGTGACGGAGAACCCTGCCAAGGACACTGCCGTGATCCGCCGCCCAGTGGGCCCGTCTCCAAGGTCGTCCGTCAGCCGGCGCATGGATTCCCCGATTCGCCCGACAAAGCCGGTGGTGGCCGTTTCGGAGATGACCGCCCAGCCGTTGCGGAGCGCCAGATCTTCAGCGGCACCGAGCATCACGGTCTTGCCAATGCCCCGGGCTCCGGTGAAAATGGTCAGCAGGCCGGGCGCTCCTGACCCGATGCGCAGTCCATAGGCGAATTCATCCAGAACTCCCCCGCGGCCGATGAGGTCAGGTGGAGTTGCTCCCGCGGTCGGTCGAAAAGGGTTCTCCACGCCAGCTCCTGTGAATCCTTGTGTATCTTGTGTATCTTGTGAATCTCCACCTTAGCTCTGCCAGCGCCCCAAAGGTGACTGCCTCTAAACCGTTTCGCGCCAGGGAGGGCACTGGCATGCTTGTGGGGTGACATCGGTCTCGGCGGAAAGCCAATGTACCGCGCTCAGTTGGAAGCTGCTGCCGGCGGTGCTGGTCTCGCTGTCCGGAGTGGCGCTATTCGGCGTCGGGAACAACCCGCTTGGCTACGGCGGCCTTGCCCTGGGCCTGGCCACAGCGGCCTTCATCGACCGTGAGTTGACGCGGCACCTCGCGCTGATCGCGGCGGGAATGGTCATCATCAGCATGGTGGCACTGAACGCTGACCTGAGCATCCAACACATGATACTCATGGGCAGTGCCCTTGCCTTGGCCGTGCTGGTTCCGTGGATCGTGTCGCGGTTCGTCTACCGCGAGAAGATCATCAAATTTCCGGTGAAAACCGGCCGTAAGTGGCCGTTGATCGCGAGGGTGTACCTGATCGGCGTCGTCCTGCTCGGATACTTCATCCTGCCCGTCTACCTGATCAGCACTGGCGTGTACCAAAACTGGCCGAACCCATCTGACCCATCGACCTTCGGGCGGCTCTTCCTCGGAGTGAACGCCGTTGGTATCTGGGACGAGCTGTTCTTCATCTGCACCGCGTTCGCGCTGCTGCGGCGGCATTTTCCAGACTGGCTGGCCAACATCCTTCAAGCCGTGATCTTCTCGTCCTTTCTTTGGGAGATCGGCTACCAGGCGTGGGGGCCGCTTCTCACGTTTCCGTTCGCGTTGCTGCAGGGCTACACCTTCAAGCTGACGAAGTCCCTCACCTACGTCGTGACCGTGCACCTGATCTTCGACTTCGTGCTGTTCCTCGCTCTGGTCCACGCCCACAACCGCGACTGGCTGCCGATCTTCCTGTACTGAATACGTGATGGCCGGGTGGGTCGGAGGCCCCGGCTGCGCCCGGCATAAGCAAAGGCTTCCCCGTTACGTGACGGCCGGCTTAGCCTTCAGCGCACAGCAGGTGGTACCAGTTGTCGGCAAGCACCTCGAGGGCGTGTTCGCGGTTTGGTTCAAACTTGCGGCGTGTCCAGAGCGTGGCTACGTAGTCCAGTGAGGTGAAGGCGAGGGTTCCGCGGATGTGGCGGGTCTCCTCCGAGAAGCGCCCGGCCAGCGTCATCCCGCGGACCAGGTCGGAAATGACCTCCTCATGCCATCCGTCGACCATGGCGCGCACCTCACGGTCGACGGCGGCGGCCTCGTCGAGCACGTCGAGGTAGGGACGGAAGACCGGCCAGAGCGCCGCCCGTGACTCCAGCCAGGCCAGGATGCCCGGCAGCTCGCCCGCGCGCACCACGTCCACGAGGTCCGGCGCGGTGGAGCCGCTCCCCGGTGCGTCGGCACGATCCAGCACCGCGTTGACCCGAGCCATGAAGTCCCTCATCAGGTCAACCCGTGAGGGGTAGTAGGCGTAGAAGGTGGCCCTGGTGGTGCCGGCCGCCGCGGCGATTTCGTCGATGGTGGTCGGGGCATAGCCCTTCTCGGTAAAGAGCTCAAGCGCGCGCTCCACAATCATGTCGCGGGTGAGTTTCTTCTGGGCTTCTCGCAACGACGACATAGAACAATCCTAGCGGTGGCGTGGCGTCAAACCCGGGCGGGCGCGTTCGGACGCAGCGCGGCCGGACCGGCGTCGGCCAGCCGGCGGAGTTTGGGGATTGGGATCCGGTAGTTGACCGCGGCGGCGGTCCCGGAACCGTCCGGGTTGTCCCAGCGCAGGAGTACTGACCCGCTCTCCCGGCCCGGCTCGCAATAGTCGGGCGTACCCGCCACCGGAGTGAAACCAACCGCCTTGAGCGACAGCCCGAAGCCCTCCGTCCAAAAATAGGGCTGGAAGTTGAACTCGGGTGCGGCATCGCCCTCAAGCAGGCCGATGGCCGCGACCCTGGCCTGGTCGATGGCGCTCGTCCACAGGGGAATCCGCTGCACGCCGCGTCGGGTCGGGAAGAACGCCACGTCGCCGGCCGCCACGATGTCCGGCCGGATCCTGCCGCGCGAATCGACGCGCAGCGACCCATTGGTGAGCAGGTCTGAGCCGGTCAGCCAGTCAATGTTCGGCTCATCGCCGACGGCGGTGACCACGAGATCCGCCTCGAGTTCGGTGCCGTCGGCCAGGACAACTTTGGCCCCGGTACCGTGACCAGTCAGACGGGCCTTCCCGCCGCTGACCACCCGCAGTCCGCGCCGGATGGCGGCGGAAGTGAAGAGGCCGGCCAGATGGTCGCCAAGCTGACGCGACAGTGGCGTGACGTCGGAGACGAGCGTGACGTCGCAGCCCACGTGCAGGCACCCGGACGCGACCTCCATGCCGAGCGGTCCCCCGCCGACCACGATGACCGAGGGCCGCGACGCAACGCGCTCCTTGAGAAGGATCGCATCCTCGATGGTGCGCAGGGTGAATTCCCGGAGGGAACCGTCCTGTTGCGGTTCTGCTGCTCCTTGCCCGGGGGTGAGACGCTTCGCCCTGGAACCGGGGGCGATGACGAGGCCGTCATACGGCAGCTCACTGCCCCCGTCCAGGCGGACCAATCGCCGGTCGACGTCAAGACCCGTGGCGCTGACGCCGAGCAGCTCCGTTGCGTCGTGCGTCGGCTCGGGGAGCTCGTGCGCTCGGAGGGCATCGTCGCCATGCAGCAGCGCCTTGGACAGGGCGGGACGGCTGTAGGGATGGTGGCTCTCGGCGCCCACAACCGTCAGCTCACCGTCGAAGCCCGCCGTTCGGAGCGAGTCGCAAGCTGTGAGGCCGGCGATGCCGTTGCCTACCACCACGATCCTGCGCATCGTCATGCCGCCAGTCGGAGCGCGGCGACCGGGCAGATCCTGACCGCCGCCTTCGCGGCATTAAGGGCGGCCCCGTCCACCTCGGGCACATCGATGACCAGTTCGCCGTCGTCATCCAGATGCATCAGCTTGGGCGCGGCTTCCTCGCACAGGCCGTGTCCCTCACAGCGCGGCCGGTCCAGCTCGATTCTCATGCTGCCACCACCTTGGTGACCTGGAGCTTCTCGAAGCTCCGGGTCATGTTGCTCGGCAGCCGGACCTCGTCGGAGATGGTCAAGGATTCCACCCGGCGGGCCAGCGCCTCGATGATCGCATGCGCTTCAAGCTTTGCCAGACCCTGGCCGGCGCAGCCGTGCGGTCCATAGCCGAAGGCGAGGTGGTCCACCGGGTTGCGGAGCACATCAAAGGTGTCGGGGTTCTCGTAGTGCCGCGGGTCACGGTTGCCGGCGCCAAAGAGGATGCCCACCTGCGCGCCTGCAGGAATGGTGACGCCGTCGATTTGCACATCACGCGTTGCTCTGCGGCCCCAGACGTGGATCGGTGCCCAATAGCGCAGCACCTCGGCGAAAGCTGCGGGGACGAGTTCCGGGTTCTCCCGGACCAGCTTGAACTGCTCGGGGTGATGGCCGAACAGGGCGATGATGTTCCCGATGGAGGCGATGGTCGTGTCGACACCCGCCCCCAGATACTGGTGGATGATGTGCCCGGCAGTTCCCTGGGGAATCTCCCCCCGCGTCTCGGCGTCAAAGATGCCGCGTCCGATGGAGCCGGGCGTGAGGTCCTCGGCGGTGACCGACGAGCACCAGCCGTACAGCTCGCCGGCAATCGGGAAGTTCTCCTGGGTGCGCCGGTTCAGCGGGCCAAGGACCTGCATCGCGGCTTGGCCCCAGCGCAGCATGTTGTCCCTGACGTGGCCGCTGAAGCCGATGAGGTCGGCAACGATTTCGATCGGGAAGGCGCGGGCCAGCGAATCGACGGCCTCGAAGCTGCCACTGGCGGCGAGTTCGGCGACGAGCTTGTCAGCCTTTTCGTCGATGACCACTTTCAGGCCGCGGAGTGCTCGGGGCGTGAGGTTCTGGGACAGGGTGGCGCGGAGCTGGGTGTGAACGGGCGGGTCAGAGGCCAGCGAGGTGCCCTGCAGCGCCTCGTTCACCATGGGGTTGAACCCGATGCTGGTGGACGAGAAGGTTTCCGGATCACCGAGGGCGTCGCGGATGGCATCGTAGCGCGTCAAGACGTACAGGTGGTTCTTGGGCAGGTGGACCACTGCGGCCTGCTCACGGAGCGCGGCATAGGTGGCGTAAGGATCGACAAGGATGTCGTCATCCCAGATGTCGATGTCTGATTCGATGGGTACAGTCACTGTGTTCTCCTTGTGGGGGTAGGGGGTTGGCCTGGCCGGTCGGGTCCGGCCGTCCGTCTTAGACGGTGGCCTCGGCGTTTGCTTCGGTGGTCTCCGCGATGGCATCGGAGGTGGGCGCCGAGGACCGTGCGGAGATGAAGAGGGTGAGAATGGCGGAGAGGATCGCCGCGATGCCCGCGGTGAGGTACACAGCCTGGAACCCCTGGCCCAGCGAGGTCTCTGCCACGCCCTGGATCTGCGGCTGTGCGGCGTTGAGGGCTTGGACCATGCCGTCGACGGCAGGGGCGGGTGCGCCGCCGGCCACTGCCTGACCAGTGAACTGGGCGATGACGCCGTCCCAGCCGGCGAGGAAGCCCAGTGGCGGCACGTTCGCCAGCCCGCTGACGGCCTCGGCGGGCAATCCCGCCCCGCCGAGGATCCCGGCAAGGGGACCGGCGAAGGCCGTCGCACCGATGCCGAAGGCGATGGCTGAGCCGACCACGGGGCCGAGGGCGAAGCCGAGGTCGCGAAGGAGGTTCGTCGTGGCCGAAGCCATGCCGATCTGCTGGGGCGGGACGGTGTTGATGGCAACAGCGGTGACGGAGCCGACGGTGAGGGCGAATCCGATGCCCAGCACGAGAAGCGGCGGGATAAAGGCCGTCCACGGGGTGCCGCCGAAGGCCTCCGGAGTGCCGAGGGCGAATGTCGAGAGCCAGAACCCGGAGACGGCCATGAGTGCGAAGCCCGCGGTGAGGACCCAGCGCGGGGCCACGTGGTGAATGAGCCATCCCACAACCGGGATGAAGGCGAATGCGGGACCCTGGATGAAGACGAAGAGCACCCCGACCTTCCAGGTCTCGGCAAGGGCGAGCCCGCTGACGGCGACGCTCGTGCTGAAGCAGATCGCGAGGAAGGCGAACATGCCCGTGACAGCCACTATGCCGGTGATCGAATAGGCACTGTTCTTGAACAGCGACAGGTGGATCAGCGGCTGCGCTGTGCGTGATTCGATGACGACGAAGGCGACCAGGAGGATTCCGCCCACGACGTAGCTTGCAATCACCTGGGCGCTGCCGAACCCGGCATCCACCGCTGTCACGGTGGCGTAGAGGACGGCGATCAGGCCCAGCGCGAGCGTAATCTGGCCGGGCAGGTCCAGCTTGCGCCCCTCCGCCGACGCCGAGTCCTTCGCCCGGAGCGCGACGATGAGAACGAGCACGGCAATGGCGGCCGCGACCAGGTAGGCCGCCCGCCAGCCGCTGAACGCGTTCGGTGCGCCCGGAGCAACACCCGGCACGGTGAAGAACTGCGCTGTGAAACCGGCGAGCACTGGGGAGATCACCGCGCCGAGGGACAGGAACCCTGCCCACGTGGCGATGACCTTCGCCCGTGCGCGGTGGTCCGGCGTGATCGCCGCGATCATGGACAGCGAGATGGGGAACAGGATGCCCGCCGCGATGCCGCCGACCGCCTGCGCGAAGATCATCATCTCGGTCGTCGGCGCCAGCGCAGCCAGGACGGAGCCGACGACGCTTAGCGCCGCGCCGGCGTAGAGCAGCTTCTTGCGGCCGAACAGGTCGCCGAGGAGCCCCCAGCTGAGCTCGAACACCACGATGCCCATCAGGAACATGCCCGCGATCCAGGTCAGGCCCGCGCCCGAGGTTTGGAATTCCGCGGCGAAGGTGCCGCTGAGGGCCCCTGGCAGTGCATTGGTGATTTGGGCCAGTGTGACCGCGCTGTACGCGGCAACGAAGGTGGCTCGCACAGAGCCGCGGTTCGACGCTGTGCTCGTCTGCGCAGTGTTGGTTTGACTCATCGATGAAACTCCTTTGTTTCCGGTGGACTCTCCGGTGACGCGCCAGTACTGGTGCCCTTCCGGGCAAGAGCAGGTAGGCCGGAGGTAGATGTGGCGTTCCCCACAGTTTGATATCAAGGTTTACACACTGTCAAGTGTCTTTACGCCACGTTGACTTCATGAACACTTAAAAAACATCACTCTGACTATTTCTTTGACACTATGTAAAGAAATATGTGATGCTGGCTACACCGCAACGCAGCGACGGCATGGCCGGGCTCCGCGGCGCCCCTGCACTCAGAACCCGAACTTCAAGGGAGAACCCACGTGAGTCACCCCACACCCGCCGAGACCGGCGACACAGTCCACGCCCCGGCCGGGCAAACCGTCAATACGGTCCTGGGCCCGGTCCCTGCTTCCGAACTAGGGGTTGTCGCGGTCCATGAAGCCTTGTTGTCGGTGCTCCCAGGTGCCCAGTACGCCCCGGACATCTCCATGGACCGGGCGGAGATCTTCGAGGCCCTGGCCGCGAAGCTTGCGGACTTCCGCGCGCACGGCGGCCAGACGATCGTCGACAGCACAGGCATGTTCCACGGGCGCGACCTCAAGCTCTACGAGGCGCTCTCCCGCTCCACAGGTGTCCACATCGTTGCCTCCACGGGTCTGGGTCCGGAGGAAGAACTCGGCGGATACTTCTTGACGCCGCAGACCAACCCGCCCATCCCTTGGCCGGCCGAAAAGTTCGGCGATCTCTTCGGCAAGGAAGTCACTGAGGGGATGGTGGTTCCCCGGGTGGAGCGCCGCGCCGCCGCTGGGATCGTCGCCACCATCGCCGACCGCGCCGGCATGACCCCGACCGAGGAAAGCCTGTTCCGCGGCTCCGCCCGCGCCGCCAAGAACACCGGCGTCCCTGTCTCCATCCGCTTCGGCGAGGATGCCCTGCACGATCTGGACATTGTTCTGGACGAGCAGCTCGAGGCCGACCGGGTGCTCGTCGGCGACCTGGACCGCAAGGATGCCGCCGGCTCCGCCGTCGAAGTGGCGTGCCGCGGAGCCTTCGTCGGGATCGACCACGTGGGCCTGAACGACCACGCGGACTACCTCACCGACCACGACCGCGCCGAACTGGTGCTCGAGCTCGTCAAGGCCGGCCATGCCGACAAGATCATCCTGTCGGGCAATTCGATCGGCGTGGCCAAGGGCCAGCCGGAGTACAACCTGCCTTACAGCCACGTCCTGACCACGTTTGTGCCGTTTCTCAAGGCCAGGGGCCTGAGCGATGAAGACTCTCTGCGCATCCTCGTGGACAACCCGCGCAACCTGCTGACCGTGCGCTAAGCACACGTCCGCCCACACACAACAATCTTTCGAACCCCTGAGGTGAACGAAATGACCAAGGTCAACACAGTGCTGGGAACCATCCCGGCCGAAGAACTGGAAATCGTGGCGGTCCACGAACACATCGGCTACGGAATGCCCGGGTCCGAACTGGACACCAGGTGGTGGAAGTCGCCGGAACAGGCCTACGAGGAGACCGTGCCGAAGCTGCGGAAATTCCGCGAATACGGCGGCGGTACCTTCGTGGACGCCACGGGCATCTGCAACGGCCGCGACGTCGACTACTACAAGTCCCTGTCCCAGAAGACGGGCGTACACATCGTGGCCTGCACCGGCTTCGTCGGCGGCGACACCGCCCTTCCCCACTTCTCCCGCGCAACCGTGGACTACCTCGCGAAGGTGTTCATCCACGAGATCACCGTAGGCATCGGCAACACGGGCGCCAAAGCCGGCGTCATCAAGGTCGGCGTGAGCCGCGGCGGACGAATGACGGACCTGGACAAACGCATCTACCGGGCCGCGGCGCGCGCCGCCGTCGTCACCGGCGCCCCGGTCCTGACCCACCTGGCCATCGACCCCGAACCCGCAGTGAATATCTTCAACGAAGAGGGCCTCCCGCTGGACCGCGTGCTGTTCGGCCACGCCGACGACGGCCTGAACTCTCCGATCACCCCGCACGACTGGATCTACGATCAGGGCGGCCGCATCGGGTTCGACACCTTCGGCTACGACCTCGAACTGCCGGATCCGCCGTTCTGGGGCCGCAAGCGTGCCGAACGCATGGAGCACTTCGTCAACCTCGTGAACAAGGGCTACGCGGACAAGCTCCTCGTCTCGGCCGACGCGAACTGCAGCCCCCTGGGCTGGCCGGGCGTTAAGGGCCACACCATCAACTACATCTTCGAGGACATGATCCCCGACATGCGCGCGGCTGGCATCGACGACGCCACCCTCAAACTCCTGCTCGAGGACAACCCGGCCGAGTTCCTGTCGCTGCACGGCTGACCTGCGGACAGGCCACCACAACCTGCCCGTCCCCCAGAAACGGTCCGGGCCAAGAACAGTCAAGAAAGAGATGAAACCATGAAGGCTTCGGAAATCAGGAACCTCAACATCGCCATCGTCGGCGCGGGGTACGGCGGCGCAGCGGCGGCCAAGGCCTTGAGCTTGCTCGGCGCGAACGTCAACGTGTACGAGCAGGCGTCCCAGATGCGGGAGGTCGGCGCCGGCATCGGCCTGCGTCCGGCCACTATGGACCGGTTCAGCCAGTGGGGCATCTTCGGCGCGATCGCGAAGGTCAGTTCGCCGAGCGACTACTTCGAAATCCTCACCGCCGAAAGTGTTCCGATCATGAAGGACACCTGGCCGGAGTTCGGCGAGCAGACCCAGACCTACCTCATCCACCGCGGCGACTTCATCGAGGCTCTCCTCGGCGTTCTCCCCGAGGGCATGGTGCATCTCGGCCACAAGCTGGAAACCATCGACGACAAGGGTGGCCGCTCCGTCCTGACCTTCACCAACGGCACGACGGTCGAGGCCGACCTGGTGGTCGGTGCCGACGGCATCAAGTCCGTGGTGCGCGAGCAGCTCTTCAGCGACACGGGCCCGGTGTTCTCGGGTGAACATGCCTACCGTGCAGTGATTTCCGCCGACGACGCCCACGGCCTCGTGGTCGACGACAACCTCCGGATGTACATCGGAAAGGGCACCAAGGTCTACTTGCTGCCGCTGCGCCACCGCAACCAGGTCTCCTTCGACATCACCGCCCTGAACCCGGACGGCACGTGGGCACCCGAGGTAACCAAGGAGGACCTCCTGGCCACCGTGGACGGCTTCGACGAGCGACTGGTGAGCATCGCCCGCGGCCTCGACATGGACACGGTGAACATCCGTGCCGTCTACGACATCGACCCCGTCGCTACATGGCACACGGACTCCGTGGTCCTCATGGGAGACGCGGCCCACTCGATGCTGCACCACCAGGGACAGGGCGCGAACTCTGCCATTGAGGACGCGGGAGCCCTGGCCGACGCTCTGGCCCAGGCGGGCTCGGTCAAGGAGGCTCTGGCCCTGTTCCAGGCGACCCGCAAGCCCGTGACGGACGAACTGCAGCGCATCTCGCGGCAAGGGTGGTCCGAGGAAGAGGTCGACGACGTTTTCCCTGGTCAGAAGCCCACGTCCCAGAAAGCTATCTCCCAGAAGGCCGGCGGCGTCAACGCGCCAGCACAGGCGAAGGGCTGACCCCATGACCATCCACCCTGAAATTGCCAAAATCCTCGCAACTTTGCCGGCACCCGATGGTTCTCCCCTGAACCCCGCAGCCATGCGTGCAGGCGAGGCCGCCCAGGTTGCCCCGCCGGAAGTGCGCCTCCCGCTGCACTCTGTCCAGGATGCCACGGCAGTGACGCCATCGGGCGAGGTGCCCGTGCGCATCTACACGCCGGCCGACGCCGACGCTTACGGCCTGCTGGTGTATTTCCACGGCGGCGCGTTCTTCCTGGGCAGCCTGGACACGCACGACCACATCGCGCGATCCCTGGCCAAGGAAACCGGCCATAAGGTCATCGCGGTCGGGTACCGGCTGGCCCCCGAGGCATCGTTCCCGGCCGGCCTTGACGACTGCTACGGCGTGGTCCGCTGGGCCGCCGAGCAGGGCGGCAACCTGGGCTGGGACGGAAAGAACCTCGCTGTCGCAGGAGACAGCTCGGGCGGCAACTTCGTTGCCGCCGTCACCGCGAGGGCCCACGATGACGGGTTCTCTGCGATCACGCACCAGATCCTGTTCTACCCATCACTGGACCTTGACTTCGACGTCGACCGCTACGCGTCGCTGCGGGAGAACGCCGAAGGGTACGGACTGGAGACGGCGGGTTTGTTGCCGTTCAATTCCTTCTACTTCCAGAGCGGGGCGGACCCGACGGATCCGCTCGTCTCCCCCATCAAGCGCCAGGACCTCGCCGGCCTTCCGCCGGCCCTGGTCATCACCGCCGAGCACGACCCCCTGCGGGACGAGGGCGAGCTCTACGGCCTGCGCCTCAGGGAGGCCGGCGTCGACGCGTCAGTCAGCCGCTACGAGGGGGCCAACCACGGCTTCGTCCAGTACTTCTCCTGGATTCCGGAGTTCTACGGGCCGTTCGAAGAGACCGCTGCGTTCCTGGGCGGAAACACTGGGCTTCACGGGAGCACAGGGCTCAAAGGGAGCACAGCGCAATGACTGAGTCTGTCGCCGTTCACCCGATGGTTTCCCCGTGGGGGAGGTTCGGTCTCTACAGCTTCTTCATCGACGCTCCGGAACCCGCGATCGTCGACACGGGAATCGCGTCCTCTCCCGCCGAAGGCATGGTGCCGGCACTGGAGGCGATGGGCCGCAGGATCGAGGACGTCCGCTGGATCCTGCTGACCCATGGACATATCGACCACATCGGCGGCGCTTACGCCTTGTGGGAGCTCACCGGACGGCGCGCGCAGGTGGTCATCCATGAGGCCGACGCACCGATGTTGCGCTCCCGCCGGGCGCACGTGGACGAATACCTTGCCGGACGCGCCCAGTACCTGGATGACCCCGACGGCGAGGCGAAGCTGGCCGAGGCCACAAAAGCCGTCATCTCGGGCGAGATGGAGCCTACGCTGCTGGTGCGGGGCGGCGAGACCATCTCCCTCGGCGGCAACGTCACCGTCACCGCGCACTCGATTCCGGGCCACACCCGCGGATCCGTGGCGTACGTCATCAACGGGCAAAACGACGTCTTCGTAGGCGATGCCGTGCAGGTCCACGGTGCGGCCAACGGCTTCCCAGGATTCGTGGACCCGGCCGGCTACCGCGCAAGCCTGCAGTACCTGCGCGACCAGATCCGACCGCGGCACCTCTACCTGGGCCACCCGTACCGCCGCGCGGACGGCACGCCCTACGGCGTGGAGCTCGACGCCGGTCAGGCCAAGGAAGCGCTGACGGGGAGCCTGGAGATCGAAGCCCGCGTCAATACGGCGGCCCACGACTGCTTGGCTGCCGGGCTGCAGGAATCAGAATCACCGTACTCGCCCTTCGCCCGCGTAGCCGAGGAACTTGGCTACGCGGGCGACCCCGCCTTGGAGCCGTCCCCGTTCTTCACAACGCTCAACGGCTACCGCACCACATTCGACCACATGCCCGAAGATGAGGAGATCAACACCCTTGGATGACTTCCAGCTGCTGAATACCGGCGGAGAGAAGATTGCCGTTCGCAAGGACCTCCGGGTCCCCATGCGGGACGGCATTGAACTCGCCGCGGACGTCTACCACGGCGCCGAGGACAAGCCGCGGCCCGCACTGGTGGCCCTGAGCCCCTACGGCAAGGAACTGCAGGCCCTGGCATTGACCACCCCGCCGCAGCGGCGGCCGAGCCCGATGTGGGACGGCTGCATTGAGGCCGGCGACATCGCCCGCATCGTCAAAGAGGACTACGCCCACGTCATCGGCGACCTGCGCGGGTCCGGGCACTCCGGCGGCGAGCACATCGGCAATTACAACGCCGGCGGTGTCTCACTTGGCCAGGACGCGTACGACTTCATCGAGTGGGTCGCCGGCCAGCCCTGGTGCGACGGCAACGTCGGCATGGTCGGCATCTCCTACTTCGGGTCCATGCAGGTGCTGGCCGCGGCCGAGCGCCCGCCGCACCTGAAGGCGATCTTCGTCTCCGGCGGGCACTACGACTTCTACGAGACCACCTACCACGGCGGCGTTATGTGGTTCATGCCGCGGGCAGCCCGCGAGGGCCGCGGCGGCGACTCCGGCTGGGCCTTCACCGACAACGTCAAGTCGCGCATGATCGAGAAATACTCCCCCGAGGAACTCAAGCAGCTCGTCGCCAAGCGCCTGGAGGATCCAGACGTCGCCGCGTGGCCGAACCTGGTCCATGTCCTGAACTACCCGAAGAACCACGAAGCCTGGTTCGACATCGTGATGAACGAGCTCGACGGGGACTGGTACGAGGAGCGCAACCCCATCACGCTGGCCCCGAACATCGACATCCCGGTGTGGCTGCAGATCGACCAGGGCCGCGGATGGACCATGGATGGCACAATCGAGCTGTTCAACAAGCTCAAGGGCCCGAAGAAGCTGGACATCGGCCCCTACCCACCAATGCAGTCGCGTCCCTTCATCGAAGAGCACGACAAGATGTTCCGGTGGTACGACTACTGGATCAAGGGCATCGACAACGGCGTCATGGACGAGCCGGCCGTGAGCGTCTTCGTGGAGGGCTCCCGCGAGCTCGTGACCGCCGAGGCGTGGCCGCCCAAGGACGTGGAACACAAGGCGCTCTATCTGCGCCCGCGGCACAAGCTGTCCACCGAACCCGAGCTCATGGGTGCCGAGTTCGCCGCCCCGGACGGCTTCTACCAGGCCCCGCTGACGGTGACCGACAAGGTGGAAATCATCAGCTGGTCCACCCCGCCCTTCGAGGAGGACACCGAACTGATCGGAACCGGCGCGGCGCACATCTTCGCCGAGATCGACCAACCGGACACCAACTTCATCCTGCGCCTTTGGGACTACGCTCCCAATGGCAAGCGCCAGCTCATCACCAGCGGCTACCTCAAGGCCTCGCACCGCGAGCTCGACGAGCGGAGCGCCGAAGGCAGCCCGGTACACCCGCACACCCGATCGGTTCCGGTGGAACCCGGCACGATCGAGGAGTACGTGTTGCGCCTCTACCCGTTCGCGAACACTTTCAAACCCGGTCACACCCTGAGCGTGGAACTGTCGAACGGCGAGCCGCTGGCCGACGAGCATAACGCGCTGCTGCCCCCGGATGCCTTCCACCTGCCGGTGGGCCGTCCCGTCACGCACAAGATCTACCGCGACGCCGCCCACCGCTCCCGGCTGGTGCTGCCGTTCACCACGCGAAAGGCGGCCGCAGACCAGGCGGACCCGCTGGTGGAATCCGCCGGGCCCGGAGCGGTTTAGGAGGCGCCGACGTAAGCCGCGAGGTGCTGGCCGGTGAGCGTGGAGCGGGCGGCCACGAGGTCGGCGGGCGTGCCCTCGAAGACGAGCCTGCCGCCGGCGTGGCCGGCGCCGGGGCCGAGGTCGATGATCCAGTCGGCGTGTGCCATGACCGCCTGGTGGTGCTCGATGACGATCACCGACTTGCCGGAGTCGACGAGCCGGTCCAGGAGGCCCAGCAGGTTCCGGACGTCGGCGAGGTGCAGGCCGGTGGTGGGCTCGTCGAGGACGTAGACGTCGCCCTTCTCTGCCATCTGGGTGGCGAGTTTGACGCGCTGCCGCTCGCCGCCGGACAGCGTGGTGAGCGGCTGGCCGAGGGTGAGGTAGCCGAGACCGACGTCCACGAGCCGGTCGAGGATCTTGTGGGCGGCCGGCGTGCGGGCTTCCCCGTCGCCAAAGAACTCCTCGGCCTCGGTCATCGACATCGCCAGCACCTCGGCGATGTTGCGGCCGCCCAGCTTGTACTCCAGCACCGAGGCCTGGAATCGCTTGCCCTCGCAGTCCTCGCAGGTGGACTCGACAGTGGCCATGACACCGAGTTCGGTGAAGATCACTCCGGCCCCGTTGCAGGTGGGGCAGGCGCCTTCCGAGTTTGAGCTGAACAGCGCCGGCTTCACGCCGTTGGCCTTCGCGAACGCCTTGCGGATCGGCTCGAGCAGGCCCGTGTACGTCGCGGGGTTGCTGCGGCGCGACCCCTTGATGGCACCCTGGTCGATCACCACCACACCGTCGCGGCCGTCCACCGAACCGTGGATCAGCGAACTCTTCCCTGAGCCGGCGACGCCGGTGACCACGCACAGCACGCCGAGCGGGATGTCGACATCCACGCCCTGAAGATTGTTCGTGGACGCGCCACGGACCTCCAGTGCGCCCGAGGACGGGCGTACCGATTCCTTCACCGCGGCCCGGTCGTCGAGGTGGCGGCCGGTGATAGTATCGCTCCCCCGGAGCCCCTCCACGCTTCCCTCGAAGCAGACGCTGCCGCCCGCGGTGCCTGCGCCGGGACCGAGGTCAACGATGTGGTCGGCAATCGCGATGGTCTCCGGCTTGTGCTCGACGACGAGCACGGTGTTGCCCTTGTCGCGCAGCTGCAGCAGCAGCTGGTTCATCCGCTCGATGTCGTGCGGGTGCAGGCCGATCGTCGGCTCGTCAAAGACGTAGGTGATGTCCGTCAGGGACGAGCCCAGGTGCCGGATCATCTTGGTGCGCTGGGCCTCTCCCCCGGACAGCGTGCCCGCCGGCCGGTCCAGGGAGAGGTAACCCAGCCCGATTTCGGCGAACGAGTCGAGCAGGTGCCGCAAACCTTTCAGGAGCGGAGCGACCGAAGGTTCGTTGAGTTCGCGGACCCACACGGCCAGGTCGCTGATCTGCATGACGCAGAGGTCGGCGATGTTCTTGCCCTGGATCTTCGAGGACCTGGCCTCCCGGCTGAGCCGCGTGCCCTCGCACTCCGGGCAGGCCTGAAACGTGATGGCGCGCTCCACGAAAGCGCGGACGTGCGGCTGCATCGCCTCGACGTCCTTGGAGAGCATCGATTTCTGGATCTTGGGGATCAGTCCCTCATACGTCAGGTTGATGCCCTCGACCTTGATCTTGGTCGGTTCCTTGTAGAGGAGGTCGTGCATTTCCCTTTTGGTGAACTTCGCGATCGGCTTGTCCATGTCGAAGCCGGCACCGCTGAAGATGCGGCCGTACCAGCCGTCCATGCTGTAGCCGGGGATTGTCAGGGCGCCGCCGCCGAGCGACTTGGAGTCGTCGTAGAGCGCGGTGAGGTCGAAGTCGGAGACCGAGCCCATGCCCTCGCAGCGCGGACACATGCCGCCCAGGTAGACGGCATCGTGCACCACACTCTTCTCCACCCGGCCGCCCTTCTCGGTGCTCATCACCCCGCTCGCCTTCCGGGTCGGGACGTTGAAGGAGAACGCCGTCGGAGGCCCCACATGCGGGGACCCCAGCCGGCTGAAGAGGATGCGCAGCATCGCGTTGGCGTCGGTGACGGTGCCGACGGTGGACCGGGGGTTGGCGCCCATCCGCTCCTGGTCGACGATGATCGCCGTGGTCAACCCCTCGAGGTGGTCCACCTCCGGCCGCGCCAGCGACGGCATGAAGCCCTGCACGAAGGCGCTGTAGGTCTCGTTGATCATCCGCTGCGACTCCGCGGCAATGGTCGCGAACACCAGGGAGCTCTTGCCTGAGCCGGAGACGCCGGTGAACACCGTCAGCCGGCGCTTCGGGATCTCGATGCTGACGTCCTTGAGGTTGTTTTCGCGTGCGCCTTGCACACGGATCAAATCGTGGGTGTCCGCAACATGCTCCGCAGCCGACTGCGAGTCCGCCCTCGTGGCCATGCTCATGGTGCCTCCATCTGTTTGCGGGGCCGCCTGCGCGGGCTCCCTCAGCGTCGCTTTGCTCTATCTAACCAGCTTCCGGCTCGGCCTCCGGGCCCTGCATCCGCCTGTCCTGCGCCCGCGGGACAGTTCAGAGCGGCTGCTGGATGCGGATCAGGTTGCCCGCGGGGTCGCGGAAGGCACAGTCGCGGACTCCGTAGGGCTGCTCTGTCGGCTCCTGGACCACCTCGGCACCGCAGGCCTGCAGTCGCTCAAAGGTGGCGTCGACGTCCTTGCTGGCGAGGAGGATGCGGGCATAGGTGCCCTTGGCCATCATCTCGTCGATGGTGCGGCGCTCGTCGTCGGTGACACCGGGGTCGGCGGCAGGCGGCTCCAGGACGATCGACGTGCCCGGCTGGTCAGGCGGGCCGACCGTGATCCAGCGCATCCCGCCGTAGCCGACGTCGTTGCGGACCTCGAAGCCGAGCGTGTCGCGATAGAAGGCGACGGCGGCGTCGGGATCGTTGTGTGGGAGGAAACTCGCGTGAATATTGATGTCCATGGAATTCATGCTAACTGCGGTGCCGGGGCCGGCACTTCTCGATTCCTGACCGGTCTGGTGACCTGTTTCGCCACGCAGGACGGCATCCCCGCGGTCGTACGGGCAGCCTCGCGCCGGTAGACGCTGGGCGGTACGCCGACCAGCTCGGTGAAGCGGGTGCTGAAGGTGCCCAGGGACGAGCATCCGACTGTGAAGCAGACCTCGGTGACGCTGAGATCGCCGCGGCGCAGCAACGCCATCGCGCGCTCGATGCGCCGCGTCATCAGGTAGCTGTACGGCGACTCGCCGTACGCGAGGCGGAACTCGCGGCTGAGGTGTCCAGCCGACAGGTGCACACCGCGGGCGAGGGCCTCGACGTCGAGCGGTTGCGCATACTCCCGGTCCATCCGGTCACGGACGCGGCGCAGCAGGGCGAGGTCACGCAAGTGCTGCGCCCGGTCGGGTTTGCTGGTCACATGTGAGATCGTGCTACTTCGCGCCGAAGTTGTCCAGTCCGGCCGCCGTGCCAAATCCCGGATCCGTCCATTGTCTTTGGCGGCGGGCTCACTGAGAATGAACCATGACGGTCTACCTGAGGTCCTTAGAAACTGCAGTCCCGCCAACCATCCTGGTCCAGCCCGAGGCCAGGGCCGTGTTCGCCGCCCAGCCGGGCCTCACGCGGCTCGGATCCCGGCTGGTCAACACGTGCTTTGACTCCGCAGCCATCGACACCCGGCACACGGCAGTCGAGGAGCTCACCACAGACAGCCGGGCGGAAGACCCCCAGTTCTTCGACCCGGCAACCGGCTTGGTGCTCAGCCCCAGCACCAAGGTCCGCAACGGTATATTCGCCACAGAAGCGACCAAACTCTTCATTGAGGCCGCCCAAAAAGCCCTGGATGCCTGTCCGGGAATCGGGGCGCCGGACATCACCCATCTGATAACCGTCTCGTGTACCGGTTTCTTCAATCCGGGCCCGGATTACAAGATTGTCCGGGCCCTCGGCCTGGACCCGGCCGTCCAGCGGTACCACCTCGGTTTCATGGGCTGCTACGCCGCCTTCCCGGCACTGCGGGCCGCGAAGTCCTTTTGCGAGGCGGACCCTGATGCCACGGTGCTCGTGGTCTGTGCCGAACTCTGCTCCCTCCACGTCCGGACCTCCAATGATCCGGACACCATCATGGGATCGGCCTTGTTCGCCGACGGCGCCGCTGCGGCCATCATCACCGCGCGGGACATTCCGAACGAACCTCCCCTTTTGCGGCTGGACCACTTCGAAACCGTTCTGACGCCCGTCGGGGAGGACTCGATGGCCTGGAACATCGGCGACGAAGGCTTCGAGATGGTGCTGGGCAACTATGTCCCGCACATCATCGACGACCACATCATCGGCGCCCTCGAACCCCTCCTGTCCCGCGACAGCTCGCTGCAGGGACTCCGCTACCGGGACATCCAGCACTGGGGCATCCACCCGGGCGGCCGGAGCATCCTGGACAAGGTCCAGTCCCGGCTGGACCTCAGCGACGAACAGCTGGTCCCCGCCCGCGAAACCCTCCGGAACTTCGGGAACATGAGCAGCGCCACCGTCCTGTTCGTTCTCAAACACATCCTGGAACTGCCCGCCAGTGACGTGGCCGCGGACGACGCCGGGACCAGCCCAGGAGGCTCTGATGGCCCCGGCGCGGAACGGATCTGCTCGATGGCCTTCGGCCCGGGCCTGACCGTGGAAACGGCGCTCTTCACCAGGCTGGCCGCCCCGCCGCCCGCGGCGGCCGCGCGGCAGGAGTCCGCGGCGGAACCGGCGGACCCAGTGGCGGTGCGGGTCTGAAAGCGGCCACGCTGAAACCGTTGAGCGCGAAGCAGGGCAGGGAACGCCTCCGGGCGGCCCTCCTGCGGGACCGCGCGTCAGACGCCGTCGAGGAAATGGACCTGCCCGGCTGCGATCCGGGCCGCCTGGAGCGCACCTATGCCCAGTTCGCACTCGTCAACCGTGTGGTGGCCGGTTGGCGGGGCATCTATCGGACCCGGATCCGGCCGCGGCTGTCCGCGGACTCCCCCACCTCCCTGCTGGACATCGGGTGCGGCGGGGGCGACCTCTCGGTGCTGCTTGCCCGATGGGCCGCCCGGGACGGACTGCGGCTTGAGGTCACCGCCATTGACCCGGATCCGCGGGCAATCCTGTTCGCCCATTCCCGCCACGCGGCGGCGGACGTGACGTTTCGCCAAGTGGGCTCTGCCGAGCTGCTCGAAGAGGGCCACCGGTACGACGTCGTGGTGTCCAACCATGTGCTGCACCACCTCGACGGGCTGGGAGCGTTCCTTGCCGAGTCGGCCATGTTGTCCCGTGGCACCGCGGTCCACAACGACATCCGCCGGAGCCCCGCCGCGTACGCGCTCTTCCTTGCCGGCTCCTGGGTGCTCACTGGCTCCTACATTCGGCAGGACGGGCTGACCTCGATCCGGCGAAGCTATACCGCCGCGGAACTGGCCGCCGCCGCTCCCCCCGGCTGGACAGTTGCCCGCCACGTCCCGTTCCGGAACCTGTTGCTGCTGGATACCCCCGACGGCGACTATCCGGAGAGGCCCGCTGCCCGTGGCTGACGTGCTGATCATCGGCGCCGGCCCGGTGGGACTGTTCATGGCCGCGCTGCTGCTGCAGGACGGCATGGAGGTGCAGATCCTGGAACAGCGGAGCGCACCGGAACCGCATTCGCGGGCCATCGGCATCCATCCGCCGGCGCTGGCCGCGCTCGCCGGAACCGGAGTTGCCGGGGCGCTGGTTGCCGAAGGCGTCCCGATCCGCCGCGGAGTGGCCCTGGCGGGCGGGAAATGCCTCGCCCAGATGTCCTTTGCCGGCGTCTCGGACCGTTTTCCCTTCATCCTGTCCTTGCCCCAGGGCCGTACGGAGGCGCTGCTGGAACGGCGCGTCCATGAGCTCGACGACGGTGCCCTGCACCGCGGCGTCCGGCTCACCCGGCTGTCCGACGACGGCGCCCGGGTCACCGTGGAAGCCGAATCCGGGAGCGGCCCCCTGCGCTATACGGCGCCGCTGGTCATTGCCGCCGACGGCGTGCGCTCCACCGTGCGGGCGCTGCGGGGCGTCGCCTTGCGCGTGAAGGATTACCCGGACAGCTACCTCATGGGGGACTTCGCGGACAACACCGGCTTCGGCCCGGACGCCGCGCTTTTCCTGGCCGGGGCCGGCATCGTGGAGTCTTTCCCCTTGCCCGGTCAGCGCCGCCGCTGGGTGGTCCGGCTGGGCGCCGGCGACCTCACTGCTGAAAGCCTCACTGATGGCGACATGACTGCCGGCGACATAACTGCGGGCGGCCAGGGCGGCGACGCACAGTGGCTCATGCACTGCGTGCGCGAGCGGACGGGACTCGACATCGACGCCGGGACCAACAGCATGCTCAGCCGCTTCGGCGTCCGCACACGCCTGGCCCGCCGGATGGTGACCGGACGCGTAGTGATGATCGGCGATGCGGCCCATGAAGTCAGCCCCATCGGCGGGCAGGGCATGAACCTGGGCTGGCTGGACGCAGCGGCCCTGGCCCCTATCGTGTCGGCTGCCATGAGCGGCCAGGGGGTAGAAGGCGACCTACGAACCTTTGAACGCACCCGGCTGCGGGCGGCGGCGAGGGCCACACGCCAGGCCGAAATCAACATGGCCCTGGGCCGGCCCCTCCAGGAGGGCCTTTTGACGGCGCGGAACCGGGCCATCGGAGGCGTCGCCGCAGTTCCGGCCGTGAACGCACTGATCGCCCGCCGCTTCACTATGCAGTAAGGGTGGACGAAGCCCCGGATTAGACTGTGCGCATGGACGGCCTTCTTGTGACGCGCCGGCGCCGCCTCCTGCTGCGGGTTGCGGCTGCCGCTGCCGTGCTGGGCGTTGCGGCGTCCTGCAGTGCCGGCACGGTCCGCGGGACCGGCAGCACCGCAACCACTGCAACCGCGACGGCGACGGCGACGACACTGGCCCCCACCGGCCCTGTGACCGCGGAAATCAGCCAGTTCCGCGACAACTACAGCAAACAAATCATCGAAATCCAGCTCACCAACACCACCGGCGCTCCCCTGACCGTCCTCGGTGCGGAACTGACCAGCCCGCTGTTTGCGGCGCCGATCACGTGGCCGCCGCGCACCGGCGGGATAGAGCTTCCGCCGGGACAGACGAAGAGCCTGCCGGCGCCGCTGCCCGCACCGGAGTGCGGCCCCAATCCCCCTGGTCCAAGTGGACCGGGAACTGCATCCGGCGCCGACGCGGGCACCGCATTTGTCGCCCTCCGGCTGGCCGTGCCGCAGGGCGCCGGGAGCAACGGGCCTGCGCAACAAGGAACTGCGCAACAAGGAACTGCGCAACAGGCAGCCGTGCCGCCTCCAGCCGACGCCACCGCACCCGCCACGGATCCGTTCGGCGTCCTGGCGCGGAACAAATCCGAGATGTGCCTGACCCGGGCCGCCTCTGCCCTGGCCGCCGTCGCACTGGCTCCGGACCTTGAGGTCGCCGCGGACGGGCGGACCGGCGTCGTGCGCCTGCTGATCCAACCGCGCGCCGCCGGCGGTTCAGGAGCTGGAAGCGCCGGTGAGCTGGTGATTGACCGGGTGGAGGAAACCACACTCCTGGCGGAGGCCCCGCAAGCGCCATGGCCGCATTCGCTGACGCTTCGGGCCGGCGGCCCGCCGGCGGAAGTGCGCCTTGGCATCCGGCCCGCCCGCTGCGATCCCCACGCCGTGGCCGAAGACAAGGTGGGCACGCTCCTTCCGCTGCGGGTCAGGGTGGCGGGCCGGGAGGGCGTCCTGAAGATCGACGCCGGCAGCCGACTTCGCGGCCGGATCTACGACTTTGTGACGAAGGCGTGCGGCCGCCAGTAGTCTGGGGGCATGTCCTTTGACGCCAGGCCCACCGACTACAGCGCCGCCCGGATTAGCGAGGCCGTCCAGGAGATCCTGGGCGTGGGTATCCTGCCCCCGATTGTCCAGGCAGGGCATCCGGTGCTCCGGCACGTGGCGGCACCGTTCGACGGTCAGCTGAGTGACGCCGAACTGGGCCACCTCATCGACCTCATGCGCAGCGTGATGCACAAGGCCCCGGGCGTCGGCCTGGCGGCACCGCAGCTGGGGATTCCGTTGCAGCTTGCCGTACTGGAGGACCAGTTCGCGGTCGATCCCGACGTCGCTGCCGTCCGCGGGAGGGAGCCGCTGCCGTTCTTTGCCATGCTGAACCCGAGCTATCGGCCCCTGGGCGAGAAGTCCGTGGCGTTCTACGAAGGCTGCCTCTCCATTGGCGGCCTGCAGGCGGCCGTGATGCGGCCGGAATCCGTCCAGCTCGACTTCACGGCCCCGGACGGCACGCCCCTGGAGCGGACCTTCACCGGCTGGCAGGCCCGGATTGTCCAGCATGAGACCGACCACCTGCACGGAGTCCTGTTTCTTGACCGGGCCGAGCTGCGCTCCCTCAGCAATAATGCCGAATACTCCGCCCGCTGGGCCCAGCCGGACATCAACCGCGCCCGGCAGGAACTCGGGTTCCTGCCGGACCCTGCGGAGGACTACGGCTGCGGTGCCGGATTCCCGGCGGATGGCAGGTAGCGGGCCCACCACTTCAGGATTTCATCGAACCGCTGCTTCCGGTGGTGCGGAGTACCGGACCGGGACAGCTCGTGGTTCTCGCCAGGGAAGACCAGGAATCCGGTCTCGACGCCCTGCTGCTTAAGGGCGGTGAAGTACCGCTGCCCCTGCTCCACGGGGCACCGGAGGTCCTCCTCGCTGTGGATCACCAGCGACGGCGTCCGCACATTCTCCACGCGGGCCATGGGACTCTGCGACGCCATTTGCTCCGCCGAAGGGCCTGTGTATTCCCCGCCGAAGAACCAGCCGATATCAGAAGAACCCGTGAAGCTCACAGGATCCAGGAAACCGCGCTCAACGATGGCCGCCCGGAAACGGTGGTCATGGCTGATGGTCCACGCTGTCAGGTAGCCGCCGTACGATCCGCCCATGATGCCGACATTGGCGCCGTCCAGGTCCTCAAACTTCTCCACGGCCCCGTCCAGGAAGGCGAGGACGTCCTGCATGTCCACGGTTCCCATCCGCTCCTTGATGGACCGTCCGTGGTCCTGGCCGTAGCCGGCCGAGCCCCGCGGATTGCACATGAGCACGGCATACCCGGCCCCTGCATAGACCTGGGCTTCGTCGAACAAGGCCACGCCGAACTGGGCAAAAGGGCCACCGTGGATGTTCAGTAGCACCGGGTGCGGCCCTGGCCCTGCCGGCTTCACGAGCCAGCCATGGACCGGGTACCCGTCGACCGAGGGCAACGTCAGTTCCTGCGGCTCGCTGATGCCCGCAACGCTCCGAAGCGGCGCGGAGAAGTCCGTCAAGCGGCGGACCTGCCCGCCATCGACCACGGCCAAGTCCCCTGCCGTGGTCAAATCGCTGAAACTCACCACGACCGTCCCCCCGCCAACCGCGGCCCCGGTCACCACCCGGTTCCCTTCCAGGACGACGGTGTGGGCTCCCGTCGCGTCGAATTCGTGCAGTTCCACGGTTCCCCGAGCATTGTTCAGCACCAGGGCGCTCGCGGCGCCGCGCAGCTCGATCCGGCTCCCGCCGGAGAGGTCCAGGGTCTCGGCGTCGCTGAGCGCTGTCGCGTCTCCGCCGGCGGAAGGCGTGGCATACAGGGCGGTGTTCCTGGCCACGAAGTCCCGGCCGGACGCGCCCAAGTCCTGGGCGAGGAAGAACAGCCATTCCCCGTCCGCGGACTGGCGTACGGCACTGATGGTCTGCCGTCCGGTATTGCCCGGAGTGACGGCCTGCGGTTGCCCTCCGGCGGCGGGAACGGCGTAGATGCTGCTGACCAGGTCGGTGTCCCGGTCCTCGTGCAAGGCCGCGGTGAAGTAAATGGTACCGCCGTCGGCGCTGAAGCTGGCGTCGTTGTGGTCTGCTGCCCCGGTGGTGAGTTGCTTG
The DNA here is from genome assembly GCF_056397785.1 of Arthrobacter sp. 05L421. Classification (NCBI taxonomy): domain Bacteria; kingdom Bacillati; phylum Actinomycetota; class Actinomycetes; order Micrococcales; family Micrococcaceae; genus Arthrobacter; species Arthrobacter sp. 05L421. The sequence continues at coordinate 373,269 of NZ_JBFTOC010000002.1, read as the reverse complement.
GCGTCCGGCAGCAGGCTGGCGCGGGTCTCTGCGGGGTCGGCCGCGGCGCCGAGGGCCTTGAGGGCGCGTCCGGCCGGGGCCACCTTCGGTTCGGCGTCAAGCTGCGGCACCTCGATGAGGAATAGCTGCAGGGGCTTGTCGGCCGTGTAGCCAAGCCCGTTCATCCGGTACTGGAAATCGGTGATCAGCCGGGCGTCCTCGCTGCCTGCGCCCACGCCGTCGATGCTGCCGTACCGGCCCTCGTCAGGAGTCCTGGCACCGAAGACAATGCTGCGGGAATCCGGTGACCAGGCAAAGGAGCTGACCCCCAGTGGGGCGGCCGTTAGCAGTTGGGGTTCGCCGCCGGCGGCTTCCACCACGTGAAGCTGCGGCTTACCGCCGGCGGCCGCACGCAGGAACGCGAGGGCCCGGCCATCTGGTGAAAAGTCGGGTGCGGTGTCGCGGAAGCCGCGGGTTAGCCGGCGCGGCCGGTGGTCCGGGTTGGTGGGGTTTGGGTTGTCCGAGTTTGGATTCTTCTGCTCAGGGTCCAAGGGCACGGTCCACAGTTGGCCCACGTAGGCGTCGGCATCGAAGTCCGGGCGGATCACGGACACCACGGCGCGGGACCCGTCAGGGTGCACGGTGGGGGCTGAGACGGAATTGAGCAGCGGTAGATGTTCAGATTTCACGATTGCGAGCCTAGCCCGTGGTGCGCGAGCTGTGAAATACCTCACGTCCTGTGGGTGCGCCGCGTTCCCTGTCGGCTTCCCATTCCCCACGCGGCGCCCCTGCCGCCAATTGCCCCAGCGTGCCGCGTTCCGTGCCGCCTCCAGCATGCCCTGTCCGCGAGGAGGGCCGGGGATCCGCGCTTAGGATGAAACCATGCCTCCCGCCACCGAATTTCCCCTCCTGTGCCCGGTGTGCCGGGACGCTCTGCGGTTCGGTGCCGGCGGTGCCCGCACCCTGGTGTGCGGCGCTGGCCACAGCTTTGATGCTGCCAAGCAGGGATACTTCAACTTCCTGGTCGGCAAGGGGACTGTTTTTGAAGCCGACAGTGCGGACATGGTGGCGGCCCGCTTCGATTTCCTGTCGGCGGGGCACTACCAGCCGCTGGCCGATGCCATTGCCGAGCTGGCAGCGCCGGCGCTAGTGGCCACCCCGGGCCGCCGGGGCGTGGTGCTGGACGCCGGAACGGGAACGGGCCACTACCTCAGGGCCGTGCTGGATCGTGTCGTCCGGGACCTGGCCGCCCACGATGGTGCAGCATCGGATTTTGCATTGCCGGGCGAGCCGCCGGCGGAGAGTGTTCCGGCGGACAGCGTTTGGGCCGCGGCAATCGGCCTGGACATTTCCAAGTTCGCACTGCGCCGCGCCGCCAGGATGAACCCGGAAGCCTTGAACGTGGTCGGTGACGTGTGGCAGCCTTTGCCGGTCGCGGAGAACGCCGTCGACGTCGTCACCGTGGTCTTTGCCCCGCGCAACGCACCCGAGTTCACCAGGGTGCTCCGCCCAGGCGGCCGCCTGGTTGTTGTCACGCCACGGCCCGGGCACCTGGAGGAGGTTGCCGGCCTCACCGGGATGCTGGGGATCGAACCGGCCAAGGATGAACGGCTCGCGGCATCCCTGGGCCAGCATTTCGCGCCCGTCGAAACACGGGATCTGGACCTGGCATTGACCCTGAGTCCGCGCGACGTCGCCAACCTCGCCTACATGGGACCCGCCGGCCACCACCTGGACCGTGCCGCACTCGCAGCCCTCGCGGCCGCGCTTCCGGCGCGCACCGCTGTCTCGGCCCGTTTCCGGATCAGCGTTTTTGAGCCCACCCCCTGACCAATCCTGGCGCGACGCCGCGGCGCCGCGTCTGGGCACGCATTCAGGACACCCCGAACAGCTGCCTGAGGCGAATTGGGGCGGGGAAACCGGGGCAGGAGCCGACCCGTGAATAACGACTTGGCCACTTTGTCCATCAATTCCCAACTCCCTGTTCCAGCTATTGCCCTTCCGCATAGGATGGAAAGACAGTTACTGGGGAACTGTGCCCGCAGCTCCCGGAACTCAAGGGGGAATAGATGTCTGAATGGTTGATCGAGAATTGGTGGGCCCTGTGGCTCACGCTCTTTCTCCTGTTTGCCGTGGTCGAGATGATCACTCTGGACCTGTTCTTCATCATGCTCGGCGGCGGCGCCCTCGCCGGGCTCGTGGCGGACTTCGCCGGCGCAGATCCGTGGCTGCAGATCATCGCCTTCTGCGTGGTATCCCTGCTCATGATCGGCTTCGTCCGGCCGGTGGCCTTGAAACATCTGCACCGGGGCCCTGCGGATCAGCGCACGAACATCGAACGCCTCATCGGCGAGTCCGCCGTCGTCATGGAGGCAGTGAACGAAAGTGGGGGCCTCGTCAAGATTGGCGGGGACGTCTGGAGTGCACGGTCCCAATCGGGAGTGCTGGTGCCCGGGCAGCAGGCTGTTGTCAGTGCCATCGACGGTGCCACAGCGATCGTGGCCCCGCAGCCGGAATCGGCAATCCAATAACCGCAAGCAGTTCTGCGGCCACAGCTGTCCGGCAGCCCGCTGAACTGCCTGAGCGAGAACAAACCAAACAACTGGGGAATAGGTGATGTATGGATATCGCAGTCGCAATTGTGCTGCTGGTACTAATTGCGTTCGTAATTATTGTGCTGGTCCGGTCGGTTCGGATCATTCCACAGGCCCGGGCCGGCGTTGTTGAACGGCTGGGCAAATACCAACGCACGCTGAACCCCGGACTTACCCTGCTGATCCCGTTTGTGGACCGGTTGCTGCCGTTGCTCGACCTGCGCGAGCAGGTGGTTTCCTTCCCGCCGCAGCCCGTCATTACTGAAGACAACCTCGTGGTTTCGATCGACACCGTCGTCTACTTCCAAGTCACTGACGCACGGGCCGCCACCTACGAGATCGCCAACTACATCCAGGCCGTGGAACAGCTCACCACCACCACCCTGCGCAACGTGGTGGGCGGCCTCAACCTTGAGGAAGCGCTGACGTCGCGCGACCAGATCAACGGCCAGCTCCGCGGAGTCCTGGACGAGGCCACCGGTCGCTGGGGCATCCGGGTCTCCCGGGTGGAGCTCAAGGCGATCGATCCGCCCCACTCGATCCAGGATTCGATGGAAAAGCAGATGCGGGCCGAACGTGACCGCCGCGCTGCAATTCTGACGGCCGAAGGCACCAAGCAGTCCGCAATCCTGACTGCCGAGGGCCAGCGTCAGTCCTCCATCCTGAAGGCCGAAGGCGACGCCAAGGCCGCGATCCTGCGGGCCGACGGCGAGGCTCAGGCCATCCAGAAGGTCTTCGACGCGATCCACAAGGGCAACCCGGATCAGAAACTGCTCGCCTACCAGTACCTCCAGACCCTCCCGAAGATTGCCGAGGGAAGCTCGAACAAGCTGTGGATCATTCCCAGCGAAATTGGCGAGGCCCTCAAGGGGATCGGCAACGTACTGGGTGCCAACGCGGTCCAAGAGCAGGTGTCCCCGACGTCGGACGTTGCTCCGCCGTCAGCGCCCGTCGGTGCGGACGGCCAAGGGCACCTGCCCTGAGCCTGCGCCCGCCCCGGTTCATGTGGACGCCGCCCGCGTAACTGCACGGCCCGAGTGGTCCCTGCTGGCCCCCGCAGCCTGGCCGTCTCGGCCCGGCTGCGGGGGCCGGCCAGCTTAAGCCGGGCCAGACGGGTACAGCCTACGCAGTCCCACCCGCGGGACCACTCGCTTTACCTCGCAGGCACCACTCCCGTATACTTGGTTATTTGTCCGGTCGGTTCAGCCGTCCGGAACAAAAACGCTCCGCACAGCGTTGAATCCAATAGTGTTCCAAACAGTTTTTGTCCACTGCTGACTGTCTTCTGGCCGGGCTCTACGGGCCAGGCACGGTACAGCGCGGTGGAACCAGATGTCCGGCGCCTGACGGCCCCCGGACAACGCAGGGCTGGACCTTGCGAACCGAATAGAGGGAGAAAAGATGAGCGATCGCAGCCTGCGGGGTATGCGCCTTGGCGCACAGAGCATGGAGACCGAATCCGGCGTCGAACCGGCTCCGCGCCAGCGGGTTGAATACCGTTGCGAGGACGGCGAACAGGTGTTCGTGACGTTCTCCTCGGAAGCCGAAATTCCTCCGGTCTGGGTGTCGAAGACGGGCAAGGAGGCCTTGCTGGTGGACGGCGAACGCCCGGTCAACAGCAACGAAAAGGCAGTGCGCACGCACTGGGACATGTTGCTGGAGCGCCGCTCGCTTCCCGAGCTTGAGCAGATCCTCGAAGACCGCCTCACGATCCTGCGCGAACGCCGCGGCGAACGCCGCTCGGCCTAGCCCAAAGAACACCGGCTACGGCAAGGGCCGGGCCTGCATCATTTCTGTTGATGCGGGCCCGGCCCTTTTTGGTCCGGATTGCCATCCGGGGACGGGAGCCGTCCGCGCTGCTAGGCGGCCTGCCTGGTGTCCTGCTTGCCCCGGAGCTTGTTCCAGCGGGCCGTGAGCCCCCATTTGGTGACGTTGATCATGGCTTCGACGACGATGTTGCCGCTCATCTTCGAAGCGCCGAGCTCCCGCTCAACGAAGGTGATGGGACGTTCCACGATCGTCAGGCCGAGCTTGGCCACGCGCCAGGCCAGATCCACTTGGAAGCCGTAGCCGACCGAGTCCACGGTATCCAGGTTCAACTTCTCGAGCGTGGTCCGGCGGAAGGCGCGGAAGCCGCCGGTAACGTCCTTGATCTTCACGCCCAGCATGATCCGGGCATAGGTGCTGCCGACCCGGCTGATGGCCTGGCGGTAGATCGGCCAGTTGACCACACGGCCGCCAGGAACCCAGCGTGAGCCCATGGCGAGGTCCGCGCCCTGTTCCACGGCCTCGAGGAGCTGGGGCAGCTGCTCGGGCTGGTGCGAGCCGTCGGCGTCCATCTCCACGAGGATGTCGTAGCCGGCGTCGAGGCCCCACTTGAAACCGGCGATGTACGCCGCGCCGAGGCCCGCCTTTCCGGCGCGGTGCAGGACGTGGACCTGGCCGTCTTCGGCGGCCAGACGGTCCGCCAGCTGCCCCGTACCGTCGGGGCTGTTGTCGTCGACAACCAGCACGTCGGACGCGGGCACGGCTGTCCGCAGGCGACCGAGGGTCTTGGGCAACGATTCCAGCTCGTTATAGGTCGGGATGATGGTGAGGACACGCACAGCGAGGCCTTTCCTTGAAGGGAGCGGTCGGGGCGCCGAACGTCAGTCGTTCTGGATATTCAGGCGCAACTTCCCATTATAGGGAGTTACGCGCGCCTGAAGGGGCCGAATGACCCCCCGGGCAGGTCCACCCGCTACGGGCCAGTTCCGGCAGGCCTCGAATTGCGACGCCGGAACCGTTTTCTGCTGCAAAGTGGACCCGCCCCCTGGGGGTGCCCGTGGTCATGACCAGGAAGCTCCCGCGGGTGCGGGAACCTGGGATGGACCGGGGACTGCCGGAGCCTGCGCCGAGCGCAAGCCTCCGTTGCCCCTCAATGCTACGGGGGCGGACCGATCTGTCAACCGAGCGGTGACCTGCCGTTATGTGCATCGCTCCAGTTCAGGGCATGGTTGCCGCCGCGAATGTTTCGGCTTCGCCGGGCGGATGACGAACCCAGCCTGAGGCGCCAAGGTTCAGGGCGCCGAGGGTTCAGGCGCCGAAAGTTACGCGCCGAAAGTTATGCGCCGAGGGCGCCGCTGGCATAGAGTTCCTGGCCGTCCCGTACCGTCAGCAGGCAGGCCGGATCGCTCCCCGTGTCCAGCGCCGGCAGAAGTGGTGTGCGGGCACGCGGATCGGTGCTCCAGGACTGCACCCGGCCGTCGGCAACCTGGACCATGAGTTCGTCGACCTCCCAGACCGCGAAGCTGGCCGGGGCCCCCGGCACCAGCTGCCCGGCCATGGGGTTGGGGTAGCGGGCGGCCCGCCAGCCGGCCCGCGTGTGGCCAAGGAACGCCGCCCGGGCGGAAATCTGTTCCGCAGGGTTGGTGTGCTGCAGGCACGCCCGCACGCTGGACCACGGACGGAGCGGCGTCACCGGGCTGTCGCTGCCGAAGCAGATCGGCACACCGGCCGCGTAGAAGCGTGCAAAGGGGTTCATTCCCAGCCGGCGGGAACCAAGCCGCTGCTGGTACAGGCTGTCCCCGCCACCCCACAGGGCGTCGAAGACCGGCTGCGCGCTGACGGTGACCGAATAGCGCGCCAGCCGGCTGATGGCTGCTGCATCCGCTAGTTCAACATGCTCGAATCGGTGGCCCGCGGCGCGGACGCGCTGCTCCCCCACCTCGGCCGCGGCGAGGTCGAGAGCATCGAGGGCCGCGTCCAGGCCGGCGTCGCCGATCACGTGAAAGCCTGCCTGGATCCCCAGGAGCGAGCACGCCGCAAGGTGGGCGGCTGCCTCGGCCACGGAGAGGTACAGATTCCCGCGCTCCCCCGGCGCGTCGGCGTAGTCCTCACGGAGGGAGGCGGTCCGTGAACCGATCGAGCCGTCAATGTTCAGGTCCCCGGCCAGGCCGAGGACGGACACGCCCAGGCCCTCAAGGATGGACTGGCCATGCTCCTGCGATGTGGCCAGTTCGCCCCAGTACGGCAGGATCTCCGGGACAGCGTCCCGGCCGTCATTCCAGGCCGCCGCGAGCTGCAGGTCCTCGACACTCCCGATGTGGGGGGCGGCCATCTCGGCGAGGGCCACGTAGCCGTTGGCGGCCGCCTCAGCGAGGGCTCGCCGCTGGTAGGTGCGCAGGGCGTCGGCCGGCAGCTGGCGGGCCGTGCGGCGGGCCGCGGTGTGTGCCCCGCGTTTGACCTGGCTGCCGCCGGCGTCGCCATCGAGCCCGTCCACTCCGGCCGACGCCGCCAGGGAGCTTGAAACCAGGGCCGAGTGGACGTCTACGCGGGACAGATAGACCTGGCGGCCGCCGGCCGCGCGTTCGATTTCGTCCCGGCTGGGCAGGGTGGGATCGACCCAGGTACTTTCGTCCCAGCCGTGGCCCAGGACGGTGCCGTTGGCAGGAGAGGCCGCTACGGCGTCGAGCAGTTCAGTGGCCGAGCGCACGCCGGCCAGCTGGAGCCCCTCCAGCGCGATTCCGGTTTCCGTCACGTGGATGTGGGAGTCGACGAAGCCGGGGGCCAGGAGCGCGCCCTGCAGGTCGATCACTTCCATGGAGGAGTCCGCGATGGAAGTGGCGGCCTGCTCGGAACCGACCCAGGCGACAGTGTCGCCGTCGACCAGCATCGCGGTGGCAAAGGGATCGGCCGCAGTGTAGACGGAGCCGTTGCGGTACAGCGTGACTTTGCGGGAGGCGGGGGTGGCTGGCGAATCGGTCATGGGACGGGAACTCCTTGTAGCTGGTGGCCGGCCCAGCGCCGGCGGGTTCAAAGGTCGTGGAAGTCTCAGTAGCGGGCAAGCGAGCGGGCCAGCGTGTGGGGGCAAGGGGAGGCGGGCGCACGGCCCGCAGCCCTACGCCACGGAGGAATAGGCGACGACGCCGCGTTTGATGAGTTTGATGGCCTGCTCGCACAGCCGCGCAATCCGGGGGTCGAGGTTCGGGATGTCGGCCAGCTGGTCCAGGAGGTCAATCACCTGTTTGACCCAGCGGACAAAGTCGCCCGCAGCCAGGTCGGTGCCGCTCAGCACCTCTTGGAGGTGCCGGCCCTTGGCCCATTTGAAGATCGGCCAGACGAGGCCGAGTTCAGGCTCGCCGGTGAGCGGCAGCTTGTTGGCCTCCTCCACGTCCTCCAGTGCGGACCATTCGCGGACCACGATGTCCACCGCGGACTCCAGGGACACACTCGGCATCTTGGGCCGCAGGCCGCGGTCCTCGCGTTTGGCCTGGTAGACCAGCACGCTGGCCAGGGCGGCGATCTCGGCGGCGTCGAGGTCGCTGAACGCCCCCATCCGCAGGGACTGCGAAATCAGCAGGTCCTTTTCGCCGTAGATCCGCCGCAGGCGTTGCCCGTCCGGGCTAATGGACAGCACGCCGGTGTCCGAGGTCTCCAGGTAGCCGTAACCGGTCAGGACGCCGCATACGCGGTCGAAGGTCTTGGCGATGGTGTTGGTCCGGCCTTGAATCTGCCGGATGAGGCCGTCCGTTTCCTGGCGGAGCTTCCACCAACGTTCGGACCAGCGGGCATGGTCCTCGCGTTCGCTGCAGCCGTGGCACGGGTGGGCGCGGAGCTCGCGGCGCAAGTCGTTGATCCGTTTCTCCTGGTTGGGCGCAGCGGAGGCCCGGCCAAAGTCTTCGTCGCGGCGCGGGGGCGCGGGCGGCCGGTGCTCGCGGATGGCGTTGCGCACCGAGGACGCCAGATCGCGGCGGGACTTGGGGACCTTGGCGTTGAAGGACTTGGGAATCCTGATCCGCGTGATCGGCGACAGCGGACCTTCGACGTCGTGCAGTCCGATCCGGCGGAGCTGGTTGTCCAGCGTCATGACTGCGGGCCGGGGCTCCCGGGATTCGTGGTCGGAGCTGAGCACCACCGCCAGCCCGGGTGACTTGCCGGCGGGGACATCCACCACGTCGCCTGGCAGCAGCCGGCTCAGGGAGTCCTCCGTGAGGGACTTTTTCGCCCGGGAACTGCCCCTGGAGGCGGTGGCCTCGGCATCGCCCAAGGCCCGCCGCAACCGCGCGTATTCGGTGAAATCCCCCAGATGGCAGGTCATGGCCTTGCTGAACCCGGCGATGGATTCCTCCCGGCTCCTGACTTGCCTGGCCAGCCCAACCACGGAACGGTCTGCCTGGAACTGGGCAAAGGACGATTCGAGGATCTCCCGGGCGCGGGGCCGGCCGAATTGCGCCAGGAGGTTGATCGACATGTTGTACGTGGGGCGGAAACTGGAGTTCAGCGGGTAGGTCCGCCGTGAGGCCAGGCCCGCGACGGCCGCGGGATCCGTGCCGGGTTGCCACAGGACCACGGCGTGGCCCTCGACGTCGATGCCACGGCGTCCGGCGCGGCCCGTCAGCTGGGTGTACTCCCCCGCCGTGATGTTGACATGCGCTTCGCCGTTGAACTTGTCCAGCTTTTCCAGAACGACGCAGCGGGCCGGCATATTGACGCCGAGGGCGAGCGTTTCGGTGGCGAAGACGGCCTTGACCAGTCCGTCGACGAACAGCTTTTCCACGACCTCTTTGAAGGTCGGCAGCATGCCGGCGTGATGCGCGGCGAGTCCGCGCAGCAGGCCGTCCCGCCAGCTCCAGAAGCCGAGCACATCGAGGTCGTCGGAGGGGATGTCCTGGGCGGCCTCGTCGACGCGCTGGGCGATGATCTGTTGTTCGCGCTCGGTGGTCAGCCAGAGGCCGGCCGCCACGCACTGGGCCACGGCGGCATCGCAGCCGGCCCGCGAGAAGATGAACGTGATGGCCGGCAGGAGGTCCTGCCGGTCCAGGCTGGCGATAACCTGCGGCCGGCTGGCCTTCCGCACCGGGCTGCGCTGGGCGCTTTGCGGCTCGTCCCGCTGACTGCGTTGGTTGCGGCGCTGGCTCCGGCCGCCATGGCCGAAGCGGCCACGGAAATTCATCTGGCTCTCGGCGCGCGCCATGGAAAGCAGTTCCGGATTGACCTCGAAGCCGGGCCGACCGGACAGTTCTGCGGTGACGGCCACGGGGGCTCCGGCGGCAACTGCCTTGCCTGCTCCGGTCCGGCCTGCCGCCGCCCGGCCGGCGGCCTCGCCCGCAGTTGCCTGCCCTGCAATTGCCTCACCTGCAGTTGCCTCACCCGGCAGCGCGATCTCGTCAAAACTGGTGTCGCCGGCAAACAGGTCCACGATCTTCCGGCCCACCATGACGTGCTGCCACAGGGGCACCGGGCGGTGTTCGGAGACGATCACGTCTGTCTGCCCGCGGACGGTGTCGAGCCACGCACCGAACTCCTCGGCGTTGGACACCGTGGCGCTTAGCGATGCCACCTGGACCTCGCTGGGCAGGTGGATGATGACTTCCTCCCACACCGCGCCGCGGAAGCGGTCAGCGAGGTAGTGGACCTCGTCCATGACCACGAAGCCGAGGTCATCCAGGGTGTCCGAGTCCGCGTAGAGCATGTTGCGGAGCACCTCAGTGGTCATCACCACCACGGGAGCGTCGCCGTTGATGCTCGTATCGCCGGTCAGCAGGCCCACCTGGGCGGCGCCGTACTTGGCGGCGAGCTCGGCGTACTTCTGGTTGCTCAGGGCTTTGATGGGCGTGGTGTAGAACGCCTTGAGTCCGCGCTGGAGGGCCAGATAGATGGCAAATTCCCCCACGATTGTTTTCCCGGCGCCGGTGGGAGCGGCCACCAGCACGCCCCGCCCGGCCTGCAGGGATAGGCATGCTTCGCGCTGGAAGTCATCGAGTTCGAATTCGAGCGAGCGGATGAACCCGCCAAGATAGGTTTTGGCTTCGGCTGCCCGCTCGACGCTGGCGCGGTAACGTTCGGACGGCGATTCCGGCCCGGGGTGTGACGACATGCTTCCAGCCTAATGCGCGAAAGGCTAGAGGTTCTCCAGCTCGGAGCTGGGGGTGGCCTGGTCGGCTGTGGCTTCGGTCTCGGCCACGCGTTTGACCTCGCGCCGCTCGCGCCGGCGGTCGTTGAGCAGGCAGAGCCCGATCGCGGCGAAGAACAGCGCCAGCATGGGGACCGCGAGGTAGAACATGCTGGTGGCGTCGGCGCCGGGGGCGGCCATCGCGGCGAAGAGGCACACCAGGAACACTGTGATGCGCCAGCTCTTGAACAGCTGCTGGCCCTTGACGAGGCCGGCCAGATTCAGCCCCACGAGGACCACCGGCAGGAGGAAGGCGACGCCGAAGGCGAGCAGCAGCCGCAGGACGAAGGTCAGGTACACCTGGGCGCTAATGAAGTTGGAGCCGCCCGACGGCGTGAACTCGGTCAGCACCCGCACAGCGTTCGGCAGCACCATCCAGGCCAGCAGGACGCCGCCCAGGAACAATGGCACGGCCGCGGCGACGAAGGACAGGGCCATGCGCCGTTCCTTCTTGTGCAGCCCGGGGACAATGAAGGCCCACAGCTGGTAGAGCCAGACGGGGCTGGCAATGATCAGGCCCAGGAACACGGATACCTGGATCATGAGGTCGAACGAACTCGCGACGCCGTCAAAGTTCAGGGTGGCCTGCCGGCCCTGCTGTTCGTTCAGGTCGCGGATTGGCTTGGTCAGCGCAGCCAGAAACGGCTGGTAGACGAGGAAGCCCACCACTGTCCCAATGACAACGGCGATTGCCGCCTTGAAGAGCCGGTTGCGCAGCTCTTTCAGGTGGTCGAGGAGCGCCATCCTCCCCTCGGGGTTCGATCGACGGCTCACGGTTAGTGCCATGCGGTCTTAGGCGCGGGTCGACGGCGGAACGTCGGTTCCGTCGCCCGTGCGGCTTTCCGGTGCGCCGGCCTGCGGGTGGTTGATGACCCGGCCTTCGACAGGCTCGGAGCCATCCTTGGCGTCAGTGGTGCCGTCCTTCTTCATTTCCCGGACTTCCGACTTGAAAATGCGCATCGACTGGCCCAAGCTGCGGGCCATGCCCGGCAGCTTTGGCGCAGCGAACAGCACCAATGCCAGAATGATGATGATGATGAGATGCCAGCCTTCAAGCCTCATGGGGGGAGGTCCTTTCGTTTAAATACATCGTATGTCTAACGCGTTTCGATGTCGCGCAGAGCCTGGGGTTGCCCGCGGTCCTTCTTGCGCTGGATGCGGCGAAGCCGGCGGGCGTTCTGCCGGGCGAACTTGGATGCGTGGTAATCATGTCGCATCCGGGCAGGTGAGGCAAAAACGGCGTCGCCGGGAACCGGCCGAGGGTCTGCATCCGTGCCGTCCGGGGTGACACCGTCTCCGTCGGCGTCGGCCGTTGCGGGCCCCGCTGCGGGGCTCGAAGGCGAGGGCAGGCGGGAGAACCGTTCGGCGGCTTCCCCCAATTCCTCAAGCGTGGTCATGGCTTGCCGGTAGAGCCGCAGGCCGAGCACGCCGAAGAACAGCAGCGACAACGCGATGAGCGCTATCCAAATAACGATCCAGGACCACCAAGGCATGCCGATCAGTCTATCGGGCGATCGGAGAAGGCTTTGTATTGCGTCAGGGCCGCGGCGATCCATTCCCGCGACGCGACCGCGAGGGCGCCTGGCTGCAGGATCCGCACCATCCCGCCGTGCTGGGCTACGAACATCGGCAGCCAGTCCGTGCTGCCGAACCGGATTTCGGCGAGCATGCCGCCGCCGGGCAGGGCCGCTGTGCGCTCGGCGTAGTAGTCGTCAGCGAGGCCGGTGCCGCGGGGCGCAAGTTCCACCACCACCACCGTGTCGTCGTCGTTCGGGGTGAACAGTTTCACCGGAAAGCTTTCCGCCGGTTTCGCCGCGGCGGCCGCCGGCAGGCCGTTGGGTTCGAGCGCTTCGATCCTGTCCAGCCGGAAGTTGCGCAGGCCCTGGGCAGAGTGGCAGTACGCCTCGAGATACCAGGTGTTGTCCAGCGAGTAAAGCCGCAAGGGGTCCACATCGCGTTCGGACACGGCGTCCCGCTGCGGCGAGAAGTACAACAGGCGCAGCTGCGTTCCGGACCCGATGGCCGCACGGGCGGTTTCGAGGATGGCGGCGTTACCGGGAGCCACCTCCGGTCCTGAAAGCGCGGCCGCCTTCAGCCCCTCCTCCCCCGCCGCGGCCATGAGTTTGAGCGTCACCGATTCGAGTGCGCCGCCTTCGGCGAGCTCAGGGAGGCCGTTGAGGGTCTCCAGGCCGGTCAGGAGGGCGCAGGCCTCGTCCACGGTGAACCGTACGGGACGGGTCAAGTCCAGTGCCTGGGTGATGAAAACGTGGTCATCGTCCCACTGGATGTCCAGCAGATCGTCGGGATAGCCTTCCGGCAGGCCCGAGCAGATCAGGATGCGCAGGTCCTCCTCGAGCGCCTTGCGGGTGATCCCAAACCTGGCGGCGACCTCGCTGATGTGGAGTCCCTGGTTATGGACCAGGAAGGGCACGAGCTGCAGCATCCGCTTGAGCTGGTCCTCCGAGGTGCGTTTGCGGGTGCGGCTGGCGGGTCCTGCCGCCGGGAAGGCCACATCCGGAACGGGCCCGGCGGCGAAGGCTGCGGCGGCGGTGAGGCGGCGCCGGACGGCGCCCTCCAGCTCGGGAGGTGAAATCACGGTGGCCCGGGGACCGTAGGAGGCCAGCTCCTCGCCCAGCGTCTCGGCATCGCGGAAGGGCACCGTGAGCCGGTCCGTCCCGCCCGCGGGCCGTTGCAGCCCGGGTTCCAGAGTTCTTGGTTCCTGACCTGAGTCCGGAACCGCTTGCGCCCGTTTGCGCAGCCCCAGGAGCCGTCCCTGCTCGACGTCGACGACGGCGTGCTGCACCGGCAGCTCGGCCAGGGCCGCCAGCTCGGCGCGGACATTGAACCCGGCGGGAGGCGTGAAGCTTTCCTTCTCCAGCACGGTCACGGCGGACGTCAGGCGGGAGAGCCGGAAGAAGCGCTTGTCTCCCCGGCCACGGTCGTGGCCCACGAGGTACCACTGGCCGAAGCGGCTGCCCAGGCCCCAGGGCTCCACCAGCCGTTCCTGCTCCTGGCCCGTGCTGCTGGCGAGGTAGCTGAACCTGACCGGGTGCTGGGCGTGCATCGCGGCCACCAAGTCTTCGAAGGCCTGGCCTGCGGGCCGGATACGCGGCTGGACGCCGGTGGGGAGTTCGGCGTCGACGAGGCCGCCGGCGGCCTGCAGCTTACGGACCGCGTCCACGGCGGCTGAGCCGAGGGCGGCCTGCTCCCAGAGCTGCGCCGCGAGGATGAGGACGGTGCACTCTTCGGGGGTGAGGCTGACGTCGGGCAGCCGGTTCGATTCCTTGCCGATCCTGTAGCGGGTGGTTGCCGGGTCATCGGACCCCCAGCCGGTGTCTGTCACGGTTTCGACGTCAAAGCCAAACTGGCGCAACTCGCCTTTGTCACGTTCGAACATGCGGCCGAAGGCGACGTCACTGCTCGTGGTGTCGTGGTAGACCTTTTCGCGCAGCTCACCGCGGCGCAGGCCGTACTTGGTGTTGAGCAGGGCGATGAGCAGGTTCAGGAGGCGTTCTGTACGTGAGGCGGACACCCCGCAAGGGTACTAAAGCCGATCCCGGAAAATGACGAAAGCGCGGCAACAGCCGGAAGAACTTTTCCGATTGTTACCGCGCCTCGGCCCCAGGGGCAAAATCAGCGGGCATATTCAGCCGGCCAAATCAGCCGGCTAACTCAGCCGATGCTGCAGCGTGCTGTGCCTTAGCGGACGGCGACGAGGTCCACGACGAAGATCAGGGCCTCGTTCGGGCCGATCGCTCCGCCGGCGCCACGGGCTCCGTAGGCAAGCTCAGAGGGGATTTCGAGACGGCGGCGGCCGCCGACCTTCATGCCCAGCAGGCCCTGGTCCCAGCCCTGGATGACCTGGCCGACGCCGACCCGGAAGTCCAGCGGCGCGCCGCGGCCCCAGGAGGCGTCGAATTCCTCACCGGTGGACCAGGCGACGCCCACATAGTGCGTGGAAACGGTATCGCCTGGCTTGGCCTCGGCGCCGTCCCCCTCGATCAGGTCGGTGATGACCAGTTCGGTGGGAACGTCTCCTTGGGGGAAGTCAATTTCCGGCTTCTCGCGGTCGAGGTCGCGCTGTCCAAATGACATGGTTACTCCTTTGAGGTGACGTGTGGTGGTTGCGGTTGTTGGGCTGGGTTACTTGACGCCGAGGATGTCGACCACGAAGACGAGGTCGCCCTTCGCGTCGCCCTGGCCCTGATCACCGTAGGCGAGGGCCTTCGGGACCACCAAAAGGACGCGGGAGCCGACCGTCTTGCCGGTCAGGCCCTGGGTCCAGCCCTTGATGACACCGGTCAGCGGGAAGGTGGCCTTCTTGCCACTTTCAAAGCTGGAATCGAAGACCTTGCCGGTGGCCAGGGCCACGCCGACGTAGTTCACGGTGATGGTGTCGGTCTCCTTGAGGGCCTGGCCCTTGCCGGTGATGAGGTCCTGGGAGATCAGCTTGGTGGGCGCCTTGACGCCGGCGACCGAGATCTGCGGGACGCCCTTGTCGTTGTCCTTGACGGTCGGCAGGCCGGCCGGCGGGGTGACGGCGTCGCCCGCAGGCTTGTCCAGAACCGGAGGAGCGTCCTTGGCGGAGAGCACTTTGACGACCAGGAGTTGCGTCGGCTTGGCCGCGGTACCCCCGGCGGCGGCCTGGCCGGGGACGGCCAGGGCGATATGGGAGCCAATCTTGGCGCCCACGAACGCGTTGTAGATCACGGGGCTGCTGGTCTTGAGCTCGTCGTTCAGCTCCAGCGGCTCGGGATCTTTCGGGAAGGTGTCTTCGAGGGTGGAGCCGTCCTTGCCGTTGAAGGCAACGATCGAAATGTTGGCAATCTGGTTGGCCTTGACCCGCTCCCCGCTGCCCTCGGTGACCACCTTGACAGTGGGTTCCTTGACGTCGAGAGGTTTGGTGAACTCGACACCGGGGGCCTTCTTGTCACCCTTCTCGGTCAGTTTGACCGAGTCCAGCTTGGCGGTCTCACCCGCGGACTGGCTGGTGGGTTCCGGAGCCGGGGGCGCTTCGCTGCCGCCGCAGGCGGTCAGCAGCAGCAGTCCGGGAAGGAGAATTGCTAGTAGTCGGCGCACTTGGAAACTTTCGTCGAGGCAGGGTGGACTCAGTGCCGTTCGGTTTCCCGTGGCAAAGAAAGCAGCGACCGCAAGGCGGCCCTACCCCAGAATAACGTGCCAAGCTGGGTATCAGCCCATCGAGTCCAGCAGCGCATCCACCCGGTCGTCCACGCTCCGGAACGGATCTTTGCACAGGATCGTCTGGTGGGCGCGGTCGTTCAGCTTCAGATGGACCCAGTCCACGGTGTAGTCGCGGCCGAGCTCCTGGGCACGCCGGACGAAGTCGCCGCGGAGTTTGGCACGCGTGGTCTGCGGCGGGGCGTCCACAGCATCCTTGACCGCGGTGTCGTCCACTACCCGGCGCACCGCCCCGCGGGCTTGGAGCAGGTAGAAGAGCCCGCGGCCACGGGAAATGTCATGGTAAGTCAGGTCCAGCTGCGCAATCCGGGGCGCGTCAAGGCCCAGCCCGTGCCGTTCCCGGTAGTTGTCCATGAGCTTCTTCTTGATGGCCCAGTCCACTTCGGTATCGATCGTGCTCGTGTCGCCGCTTTCGATGGCGTCGAGGGTGCGCTCCCAGAGGTCCAGGATCATCGGCACGTGCGGGTTGTGCGCGCCGTGTTCGGCGACGAATGCCGTCACCTTGCCCAGGTACTCGCGCTGGATTTCCAGGGCCGTAAGCTGCCGGCCGTTGGCGAGCCGCACCAGCGCCCGGCCGCTGAGGTCGTGGGAGATTTCCCGGATGCTGCGGATCGGGTTCTCCATCCGCATGTCGCGCATGATCACCCCGGCCTCGATCATCCGCAGGATCAGGTCCACCGTGCCGATCTTGAGCAGGGCGGTCGTTTCGGACATGTTGGAGTCGCCCACGATCACGTGCAGGCGCCGGTAGAACTCGGCGTCGGCATGCGGCTCGTCCCGGGTGTTGATGATGGGCCGGGAGCGGGTGGTGGCGGAGGAGACTCCCTCCCAGATGTGGTCGGCCCGCTGGGAGAAGGCGAAGGTGGCACCGTGCGGGGTCTTGAGGATCTTGCCGGCGCCGGCGATCAGCTGGCGGGTGACGAGGAACGGGATGAGGATCTCCGCGAGCCGGGAAAATTCCCCGCGGCGCGGGATGAGGTAGTTTTCGTGGCTGCCATAGGAGTTCCCGGCCGAGTCCGTATTGTTCTTGAACAGGTACACGGTCCCGTTGAAACCCTCCGCCGCCAGCCGTTCCTGGGCTTCGTCCACGAGGTCGCAGAGGATCAGTTCCCCGGCGCGGTCATGCGCGATCAGCTGGGCGAGGTCGTCGCACTCGGCAGTGGCGTATTCCGGGTGGGATCCGACGTCCAGGTAGAGGCGTGAGCCGTTGGTCAGGAAGACGTTGGAGGACCGTCCCCAGCTGACCACCTTGCGGAAGAGGTAGCGGGCCACTTCCTCAGGCGCCAGCGGCCGGGACTCCGGACTTGAATAGGAAATTCCGAATTCGGTTTCGATGCCGAATATGCGCTTGTCCATCTCACTTCTCCTCAGCCAGCAATGCCACGATGTCCGGATCCTCGAGCCGGCGGAACGCCCGGCGGGTGCCGCGGCCGCTTTCAGATCCCCGGTCCAGTACCGCTACTTCCAGTGCGGATACGGGCAGGGTGGTGTTTTCCTTGTCTGCGACGAGCCCGGCGAGGGCCAGCCGGATGGCGCCCGCGAAGTCGAGTTCACCCTGCCAGCCCGCCGCGACAGCCTCGGAAACCTTGTCCGCCTGGCCGCCCATTACGATAAAGCCGTGCTCATCGGCAATGGACCCGTCAAAGGTCAGCCGGTACAGATGATCCGCTTCCTGGGTCTGGCCGACTTCGGCCACGGCCAGTTCCACCTCGAAGGGCTTCTGTTCGGCCGTAAACACCGCGCCGAGGCTCTGCGCATACACGCTCGCGAGGCCGCGGGCCGTGACGTCCTCGCGGTCGTAGGAATAGCCCCGGACATCCGCGTACCGCACCCCGGCTTGCCGCAGGCTCTCAAATTCGTTGTACTTTCCGACCGCCGCGAACGCGATTTTGTCGTAGATCTCGCCGATCTTGTGCAGCGACGGGGACGGGTTCTCCGCCACGAGTGCAATCCCGTCCCGGCAACTGATCACCACCACCGAGCGTCCGCGGGCGATGCCCTTCCGTGCGAAATCCGCACGGTCCTTCATCAGTTGTTCGGGGGATACATAGAACTGCTGCGTCATCTCAGGCCTCCCGCTGGGCGACGGCCCGGGATTCTATGACGCGGCCGGCCACCGCGGCGAGATCGCGGTCCGGGACCCGGAACGCGCCCGTTCGGTTCACGATGTACACCACCGGCCAGAGTTGCCGGACCGGGTCCGGGCCGCCCGTGGCCGAGTCGTCGTCGGCGGCGTCGTACAGTGCCTCGACGGCGACCGCCACGGCGTCCTGCTCCGAGAGGCCGGGGCGCCAGAGTTTTTTCAGTGCGCCGCGGGCGAACATCGAGCCGGATCCCACGGCATGGTGCTCCTGCTCCTCGTAGCGTCCGCCCGTGACGTCGTACGAGAAGAGCCGGCCGAAGCCTGCAGGCCGGTCGAATCCCGCGAACAGGGGCACCACGGCGAGGCCCTGCATGGCCATTGGCAGGTTGCCGCGGACCATGGCGCCGAGCCTGTTCGCCTTGCCGTCCAGGCTGAGCAGCGTGCCCTCGATTTTCTCGTAGTGTTCCAGTTCAACCTGGAACAGCCGGGTGATGTCCAGGGCGATCCCGGCGGTTCCGGCAATGCCCAGCACGGAGTACTGATCGGCGGGGAAGACTTTCTCGATGTGCCGGCTCGCGATCACGTTGCCCATGGTGGCGCGGCGGTCCCCGGCCATCAGCACTCCCCCGGCGTATGTCATCGCCACGATCGTGGTCCCGTGCGGGACCTGGAGCGGCGCTCCCGGCTGGGCGGCGTACCCGGTGCCGGGCAACTGGTTGAAAGGCACTTGGCCGAAGGGCATTAAGTCGGGCCGTTCGCGCTGCAGATGCTCGGTGAATGAGGACGTCGCGTTGGCTGCTACTCGGTTGGCTGTTGTTTCCTGCACTAACGCTCTCCCTCAACGTGGTGGATCAACGACACTTCCGGCCCGTAGCCCCTCCCGCCGCCCTCATCCGGCGGCCGGCGGCGCTCCTACTGGCCGCCCTTTTGGACGAATGCGCGGACGAATTCCTCGGCGTTGGACTCCAGCACGCCGTCGATCTCGTCGAGGAGATCGTCCACGCCCTGGGTGGCTGCTGACGCCTGGGCGTCCCCTGGGGCCGGCGGCGCGGCGGGGACGTCCTCGTCAACCTCGGTGTCCCGCGACTGCGGCTGCTGCTGCTCCTGGCCTGCCATTGTTTTCTCCTTCATGTCCGTCCCTTTTCTCCTAAGGGACATCCTGTAGCAATAGTGCCACGCTCGGGGCGCCCGCGGGGGGCTTTATTCCTACGAACCGGGGCTGAGCCCCAGCAGTTCGGCCAGGAACGTCCCCGCCTCCCGGTGCCGGGCAAACAGGGCGCCTGTCAGGGCTTCAGTTCCGCGCAGCGGCTCGCGGGTAGGGACCCGCTGGAGCCTGCCGCGGCCGGGGAGATCGAAGATCACCGAGTCCCAGCTGGCCCCCGCGAGGTCCGCGCCGAACCGGCTGACGCACCGTCCGCGGAAGTACGCCCGCGTGTCCGACGGCGGTTCGGTCACCGCACGGGCGATCGCGGCGTCGTCCACGATTCGCTGCATCCGGTCGCGGGCCAGCAGCCGGTAGTAGAGCCCCTTTTCGGGGCGGATGTCAGCCCACTGCAGGTCCACGAGGCCCAGCCGCGCGTTGTCCCAGCCCAGGCCGTCGCGTTGCCGGTAGCCCTCCAGCAGGGACAGCTTGGCGAGCCACTCCACCGAGGAGGCGGCCGCCGCCCGGTCACTGCCGAGTTCGCTCAACGTGGCCGCCCACCGTTCCAGGACCTCATGGGTGTGGCCGTCACCGTCCACCGCGTCCGCGACGCCGGTGTCCTGCGCATGCTTCGAGGCGGCCTCCAAATAGATCCATTGCAGGTCCAGGGCCGTGATCCGCCGGCCGTCGCCCAGGCGCAGCAGCGCGGTCAGCGAGGTGTCGTGGCTGACGGCCTGCAGCGCAGCGACCGGCTCGTGGATTTCAATCCGGGGCGCCAGCCCTGCCTCGATCAGGCTCAACACCATGGCGGTGGTGCCGAACTTGAGGAAGTTGGACGCTTGGCTGAGGTTGGCGTCGCCGATGATGACGTGCAGCCTGCGGTATTTGTCCGCGGTGGCGTGGGGTTCGTCCCGGGTGTTGATGATGGGGCGGCGGATGGTGGTTTCCAGGCCCACTTCGGTTTCGAAGAAGTCAGCGCGCTGGCTGATCTGGTAACCGGCCCGGGCGCTGTCCTGTCCGAGTCCCACCCGCCCGGCACCGCAAATGATCTGCCGGGTGACGAAAAACGGCGTGAGGCCGCGGACGATCTCGCCGAACGGCACCGCGCGGGGCATCAGGTAGTTCTCGTGCGAGCCGTAGGAGACCGACTTGTTATCCGTGTTGTTCTTGTAGAGGTTGACCGGCGGCAGGTCCGGATCGGCGGCCAGGCGCCGGACGGCGGCCAAAGCCACCAGGTCACCGGCGGCGTCCCAGGTGACGGCGGCCCGGGGGTTGGTCACCTCAGGGCTGGAATACTCCGGATGGGCGTGGTCCACGTACAGCCGTGCGCCGTTGCCCAGCACCATATTCATGAGCAGCGTGCCGGACTCGTCCTCGCCGTCGGCCTCAAGTTCCTGCCGCCCGTAAGCGAGGGCAATCGCCTCGGCGTCGAGGACGGGAGGCTGGTCGGTGAGTTGTTCCGGGTCGGCGCTGCTGCGCTCCAGGGTCCACCCGCGGGCATCGTGCAGCGGCTCTTCGTCGGTGTAGTCCCACCGCGTTTCGGCGCCGCCGGCGGCGCGTTGCCGGGTCACCTGGGCGTACGCCTGAATGACCCGGGCGGACATCATCGTGGCGTTGGCTCCGGGGGCCGAGGGCGCGTGGATGCCGTATTCGGTCTCCGAGCCCATCACCCGCATGGCCCCGCCGACCGGCAGGCCGCCGGAAGTGTCGACGGGCTTGCCGGGGACGACAGCCGTCATAGGTACTGCCCTGTGCTCGGCATCGTCTCGATGGACTTCCCGGGCTCCTGGCCGGCCTTGCCCTGGACGATGGTGCGGATGTACGTGATGCGTTCGCCCTTCTTGCCGGAGATCCGGGCCCAGTCGTCCGGGTTGGTGGTGTTGGGCATGTCCTCATGTTCACGGAATTCGTCCACGACCGCCCGGAGCAGGTGGTCGATCCGCAGGCCCTTCTGCCCGATAGTCAACAGGTCCTTGATGGCGTACTTCTTGGCCCGGTCTACGACGTTCTGCACCACGGCGCCGGAATTGAAGTCCTTGAAGTAGAGCATTTCCGTGTCGCCGTTGGCGTAGGTCACCTCGAGATATTCGTTGGACTTCTCGGTGGAATACATCGCCTCGACGGTCCGCTGGACCATGGCGTCCACCGTCGCCTGCACGTCGCCGCTGTGCTCGGCGAGGTCGGTCTCGTGGAAAGGCAGGTCCGTGGTGATGTATTTGTTGAAGATGTCGGCCGCGGCCTCGGCGTCGGGCCGCTGGATCTTGACCTTGACGTCCAGGCGGCCCGGGCGCAGGATCGCCGGATCGATCATGTCCTCCCGGTTGGAGGCGCCGATCACGATCACGTTGTCCAGCCGTTCGACGCCGTCGATCTCACTGAGGAGCTGCGGGACAATAGTTGTTTCGACGTCGGACGAAATGCCCGTGCCGCGGGTGCGGAACAGGGAATCCATCTCGTCGAAGAACACCACCACGGGGCTGCCCTCGGACGCCTTCTCCCGGGCGCGCGCGAAGATCAGCCGGATGTGCCGTTCGGTCTCGCCGACGTACTTGTCGAGCAGCTCTGGTCCCTTGATGTTCAGGAAATAGCTCTTCATGTCCGTCTTGCCGGCGCGCTCGGCGGCCCGCGCGGCCAGCGAGTTGGCGACGGCTTTGGCGATCAGCGTCTTGCCGCAGCCGGGCGGGCCGTACAGCAGGATGCCTTTGGGCGCCTTCAGCCCGTGCTCCCGGTACAGGTCCGGGTGCAGGAACGGCAGTTCGACGGCGTCACGGATCTGCTCGATCTGCGGGCCCAGGCCGCCGATGTCCTGGTAGGTGATGTCCGGAACTTCCTCGAGCACGAGGTTCTCCACCTCGGAGCGCGGGACTTTTTCCAGCGCGTAGCCGGTGCGTGAATCGATCGACAGTGCGTCGCCGACCCGGAGCCGCTGGGCGAGCAGGGCGCCGGAAAGCCGGATGACCCGCTCCTCGTCGGCGCGGCCCACTACCAAGGCGCGGTCCGGCCCCAGCATCTCCTTCAGCGTGACGAGGTCGCCGGCCCGTTCGTAGCCGAGTCCGGCGACCACCATCAGGGCCTCGTTAAGCAGGACCTCCTGCCCGACGGCCAGCTGGCTGATGTTGACCAGCGGGCTGATCCCCACGCGCATCTTGCGGCCGGCGTTGAAAATATCCACGGATTCTTCCGTGGCTGCCTGTCCGCTGTTTCCGGCCGTCGGCTGCCGCTTCGGGTTGAGCTGGAGGATTGTGCCGAAGCTGTATGGCGGCTGTCCCTCCTGGTCGAGGGCGTTTTTCAGCCGCAGGATCTCTGCCTTGGCCGTTTCCAGCATGCTGACCAGCTTGGAGTTGTTCTGGGTCGCAGCGGCAAGCTGGCGGTCGATGTGGCGGAGCTTGTCCCGGAGGATGTTGACCTGCCGCTCTGCGACGGACAGCTCACTGGTGGCATACCGGTCGCCCTCGCCCGCTGCGGCGCGGCCCGCGCCCGTGCGTGCGACAGCATCCGCTGCGTCCTCGGCCGGTGTGCGGCCCGGGTCAGTATTCGGAGTCTCCATCGTGCATCAGCCCCTTCCTGCTCTTCTGTTAAGACCATAGCCCTAAGAAGGCGGGTGCCGCTGGAGACATCCGAAATATGCTGCCTAGTTTGTTATCTCCGGGGCGTCGACGACGTTTGTTCCGGCGATTGCGTCCCGGGCGGCGCGCCGCAGCTTCTTGTCCGAGACCGCGCGTTCGCCGACGGCGCCCGGGGTCCAGGCATTGACGTCTTCTTCGTTAAAGTCGGTCTTGGAGGGGCGCCGTTTCACCGAAATTCCGGTGACGCCGTCGGCGAGGCGGCGGGTTACCAGCAGGAAACCGGTGTGCGCGACCATGCGGTGGTCCGGGCGCACGGCCAGGCCCTCGAGGTGCCAGCCGCGGACCATGGATTCCCACGCGTCGGGTTCGGTGAAACGTCCGTCTGCCCGGATGGCTTCGGCTGTCCGCGAAAGCTGCGTCACAGTCGCGACATAATTGATCCAGACTCCGCCGGGTGCCAGGACCGTGGCGACGGCGTCGAGGCATTCCCACGGGGCAAGCATGTCCAGGACCACGCGGTCCACGGAACCGGGCTCCTCCGTGCGCACCACTTCCTCCTGGAAGTCGCCGAGCGAGATCTTCCAGGCCGGGTGCGGGCCGCCGAAGATGGTCTCGACGTTGCCGCGGGCGATGTCCGCGAACTCCTCGCGGCGCTCAAAGGAATGCAGGTAGCCGTTGTCCCCCACCGCGCGCAGCAGGGAGATGGACAGGGCGCCCGAGCCGACGCCGGCTTCAACAACGCGCGCGCCGGGGAAGATGTCCGCCATGGTCACGATCTGGCCGGCGTCCTTGGGGTAGACCACGGCCGCGCCACGCGGCATCGAGAGTACGAAGTCCGAGAGCAGCGGGCGCAGGGTCTGGTACTGCTGGCCGACGTTGTTGACCACCACGGAGCCGTCGGGCTTGCCGATGATCTCGTCGTGGTTCAGGAACCCGCGGTGGGTGTGGAAGGCTCCGCCGACTTCGAGCGTGATCGTGTTCATGCGGCCGCGTTCGTCCGTGAGCTGGACCCGCTCGCCCTGGCGGAACGGTCCGCGGCGGCGCGCCGCGCCGGTCGGGGTGGTCGCGGCGGTGGCGCCCGCGGCAGTTTTGTTGCCTGCGGGGGTGGTGGCGGTGTTAGTGTCTGCGGCGGTGTCGCTGCTCATGAAGATGTTCCTCGCTCCTGTAAAGCTGTGTGGCCGCGGACATGCCGGCGGGCACCGGTCCTTGCGCGTGGGGGGCCGGAAAATCACGACCGCCCAGTAACTCTACCGGTTCTGTCCCTGGTTCTGGCGTTCGTTCCGGTACTTGCCTGTAATGGCACGCAGGACCGCGGACTGGCGCAACAGACCGGTGACCGCGCCCTCGCGGTCCACCACCGCGTACTCCTTGCCTTCGAGCTGGGCCAAGTACTGGACCAGCTCCTGGCCCTTGGACCATTCGGGGACATAGGCGCCGGCGCCAAGGGGGTACGAGACCGCGGTCAGGGTGGTCGCTGCGGCCAGGGCGGCGGGCACGGTGGCCGCGGCTGCGGCGTCGACGATGCCCACGGGCCGGCCATCCCGGTCGCACAGCACCACGGTGGGCCTTCCTGCCGGCGCCAGGTCCTGGAGGTCGGCGACAGTAGCGGTTTCCGGAAGTCCAACGGCGGGTTCGGCGAGGGCCGCGGCGTCGACAAGGTGCAGCCGGCCCCGCAGGCGGGCCTGCTGGATCGACGCCGATGCGCCCATCCACAGGAAACTGCCCACGAGGGCGGTGATGAGGGTGAAGGAAATATCCGGTCGTGCGCCGCTGATCAGGGGCAGGACAATGAACCACAGAGCCAGGCCGATCACGATGATCCGGCCCGCCCAGCCGGCGGCGATGGTGCCCTTTTCCTGGCTGCCGGTTACTTTCCAGACGGCGGACTCGACCAGTCGGCCGCCGTCCAGCGGGAGGCCGGGAAGCACGTTGAAGATTCCGATCAGCAGGTTGGCCCAGACAAAGATGTTGGCCAGGATATCGGCCACGCCGCTCAGGTCCCCGTACGCGAGCAGGAGCCAGCCTGCGCCGGCCAGGATGAAGTTCGCCGCCGGGCCTGCCATTGCTACCAGGACGGAGCGGCCAGGTGAGGCAGTGAAACTCTCAAACTGGGTGTGGCCGCCCCAGAGGTTGAGGACAATTTTCTCTGTGGGCCAGTGGAACAGCTTGGCGGTCAGCGCGTGCGCGAGTTCATGTGCCAGCACGGAAATCAGGAGCAGCAGCGCGTAGGCGAAGGCGACGAAGAAGGCGGTGACGCCGAGGCGCGGGTTGTTGCTCTGCAGGACCGGGCCGTACGCGATCACAGTGAAGGCCGCGATGATGAACCAGGAGTACGCCAGAAAGACCGGGATGCCGGCAATGCGGCCCAGCGGGATCCCCTCCCGGCGGCTGGCCGAACTCTTGCCGGGCTGGTCCTGGCTGCCGGTGTCAGCCACGGGGAAGACTCCCGGCCGAGAGGGCGGTTGGCTCCGCCGCGCGCCCGAACGTGGCGTCCGGGAATTCATGCCGCAGGGCCACGAGATCTTCCAGGTCCGCAACTGTGCGGCCTTCGAGGGTGTCCCAGGTGGCGCGGCGGGGATCGTGCGGGAGGGGCAGGATGTGCGGGATGGCGACCGTGACGACGCCGGAGGCGATCGCGGCGGCGACCCCCGGCACGGAATCTTCCAAGGCCACGCAGTGGTGCAGGCCAAGTTCCGGGTCCTGCTGTTGCAGGAGCTCAACGGCCGTCAGGTAGGCCTCCGGGTGCGGCTTCCCTTGCGTGACGGTGTCCCCTGTGACGAGGAATTCGAAGTAGGGCTCCGGCAGGCTCGCAACGATCTCCCGCGCCAGCGGGGCCTCGGACATGGTGACAAGGGCGCAGCGAACACCGGCCTTGTATAGCTCATCGAGCAGTTCGCGGGCACCGGGGCGCCAAGGAACGGAGTTCCGGACCTGGCTGATCACATGGGCAGTGAGGGTGTCGATGATGTCGCGCCGTTCCATCGCCACGCCGGCTTCCTGCAGGATGCCCGCGGAAAACGTCAGGGCCTGTCCCACCAACTGCAACGCCTGGGCCTGGGACCATTGTCCGCCGTGGGCTTCTACGAGGGCGCGCTCGGCTTCGATCCAGTAGGGCTCGGTGTCGACAATGGTGCCATCCATGTCCCAGAGCGCTGCTTTAAGGAGGGGCCGGGAAGCTGAGGATCGCATGCCTTCCAGTCTACGGGGAAGCCCGCGGCGGGGCGCCCGCGCTACGCCTACGGCGAATTCGGCCCGCCCGGCCGTGGGATTCCTTGCGGAAGTTGGGCGGAAATGGGGAACGCGCAGCGCCCGATTGCCTGCGCCGGGCGGGGTCTTGGACGTAGGGTGATGGCATGAACAGCTTCGAGGCAGACCCCACCGAACCAGGCGCCGTCTCCGAGCCGGAGCGGCTGCTGCAACCCGTCCCCAAGGGCCGGAGTATCACCGTCATGCTGGCGGCCTTTGAAGGCTGGAACGACGCCGGGGAGGCCGCCAGCGATGCCCTGCGCTATCTGAACAAGCTCTGGGGCGGCAAGAAGGTAGCGGCAATCGACGCCGACGAGTACTACGACTTCCAGTTCACCCGGCCCACCATCCGGCGGACTGCAGCCGGTGAGCGGAAGATCAAGTGGCCCTCTACGCGGATCTTCAAGGCCAGCGTCCCCGAGTCGAACGTGGACGTCATCTTCGTCCAGGGCACCGAGCCGTCCTACAAGTGGCGTGCCTACACGGCGGAGTTGCTGGTGCACGCCGAAGCCCTGCATGTTGACTACGTCATACTGGTCGGTGCCCTGCTGGCCGACGTGCCGCACAGCCGGCCGATTCCGGTCAGCACGTCCACGGACGACGCCGCACTGCGTGAACGGATGGACCTGGAGGCCTCGCAGTACGAGGGTCCGGTGGGGATTGTGGGCGTGCTCGGCGAGGTGGCATTGCTGGCGGGCCTCCCGACGATCTCGCTCTGGGCGGCCGTGCCGCATTATGTCGCCCAGGCCCCTTCACCGAAGGCGCAGCTGGCCCTGCTGCACCGGATCGAGGAGTTGCTGCAAGTCCCCCTGGACACCACGGAACTGGTGGAGGAGGCCGACGCGTGGGAGCGCGGCGTGGACGAGCTCGCCACCGAGGACCCCGAAATAGCGGCGTATGTCCGCCAGCTGGAAGAGGCCAAGGACACCGCGGACCTCCCTGAGGCCAGCGGAGAATCGATCGCCCGCGAATTCGAGCGCTACCTCAAGCGCCGGGGCAAGGACAAGCCCTAGCAGCAGGTTTTGCTGCGCGTGGACGGCTAGAGTTCGACGCCCAGCAGGGCGTTGACGGCGTCGCTGACCAGCGCGGCGTCCGTGGCCGAGGCGGTCCCAGGGGTTTCCAGTGCGATTCCCAGGGCGGACTTGGCCCAGGCGTCCACGGCGGCAAGGGCGCCGGGCGCGTTGAGGTCATTGGCGAGCTCAGTCCGCATCTGGCCGATCAGGGCCGCTGCGGACCCGTCGGGAGCTGCGGTGAGGGCTTCGCGCCATGTGCGGAGCCGGTCTTTGGCTTCGGTGAACCCTTCGGCGGTCCAGGACCAGTCCGTGCGGTAGTGGTGGGCCAGGATCGCCAGGCGGATCGCGGCCGGCTCTTCGCCGTCGGCGCGGAGCTTGGAGACCAGGACCAGGTTGCCCTTGGACTTGCTCATCTTTTCCCCGTCGAGGCCCACCATCCCGGCGTGCGCGAAGTGGCGGGCCAGCGGCACGCCGGCCAGTGAGTACGCGTGGCCAGCGCCCATTTCGTGGTGCGGGAAGATGAGGTCCGAGCCGCCGCCTTGGACGGTGAACGGTTTGGGCAGGTACTCCTGGGCGATCACGGTGCATTCGATGTGCCAGCCGGGCCGTCCCTCCCCCAGTTCGCCGCCGGGCCAACGGGGCTCGCCCTCGCGGGCAACCCGCCAGAGCAACGGATCGAGGGCCTGTCGCTTCCCGGCACGGCCGGGATCGCCGCCGCGTTCGGCGAAGAGTTCCAGCATTTCGGCGTCGGAGAGTCCGGAAATGGACCCGAGGGTCCAGGCGTCGACGGCGTCCGTCGAGTGCTTGCCGGCCGCCTCGACGTCGTAGTAGACGTCGCCGTCGGGCTCGCCGCCGGTGCCGCGGACGCGGTACGCGAGTCCGTTGTGCAGGAGGCGCTCGATGGCTGGAACGATCAGGGGGACTGCCTCGACGGCACCGATGTAATGATCCGGGGCGAGGACGTTCAGGGCCTCCATATCGGTCTGGAAGAGCTCGATCTGGCTCGCCGCGAGTTCGCGCCAGTCGACGCCGGTGGCCGTTGCGCGCTCCAGGAGGGGATCGTCGACGTCGGTCACGTTTTGGACGTAGGCGACTTGCTGGCGGCCGTCCCGCCACGCGCGGTTCAGGAGGTCGAAGGCGACATAGCTGGCCGCGTGGCCCATATGCGTGGCGTCATAGGGGGTGATGCCACAGACATACATGGACTGCTCGCCCGTGGCCTCAAGGGTGACGATGCCGCCCTCGGCGGTGTCGAAAAGGCGCAGGGCGGGCATGCTGCCGGGGAGCTGGGCAACGGGACGGGAGATCCAGGATTTCACAGTCCAAGCCTAGTGCTAGGCGCTGATGACATTGAAACCGAGCAGCAGGAACAGGGACATTCCCAGGAGGATCCGGTACCAGACAAAGAGCCGGTAGCCGCGGGTAGAGACGTACCTCAGGAACCAGCCGATGATGACATAGCCCACAATGAAGGCGATCACAGTGGCCAGGGCCGTTTCCGGGAGCCCGTAGGGGCCGGTGATGCCTTCCTTGGAGACCACTTTGTACAGCTGGTACAGGCCACTGCCGAACACGGCAGGGATGGCCAGCAGGAACGAGTAGCGGGCAGCCGCCTCACGGGTGTAGCCCATCAGGAGTCCGGCGCTGATGGTGCCGCCGGAGCGGGACACCCCGGGGAAGAGGGCCAGGGCCTGCGCGAGTCCGTAGTAAAGGCCGTGCTTGTAGGTCAGCTGCGTCAGTTCCCGGTCCTGCCGGCCGACGGTGTCTGCCACCGCGAGGACCATACCGAACACGATCAGCATGGTCGCGACACCCCACAGGCTACGGAGCACGGACTCGATCTGGTCCTGGAACAGCAGGCCAAGGACGATGATCGGAACGCTGCCCAGGATCACCAACCAACCCATGCGCGCATCCGGGTCCTGCCGGGACACTTTGCCGGTCAGCGAACCGGACCACGCGCGGATGATCCGCAGGATGTCGCGCCAGAAGTAGACAATCACGGCCGTCTCGGTGCCCAGTTGGGTGATAGCCGTAAAAGCCGCACCGGGGTCTGACGCCTCCGGCAGGAAGGAGCCGACAATCCGCAGATGGGCGCTCGAGGAAATCGGGAGGAACTCGGTCAGCCCTTGTACTAGGCCCAGCAGAGCCGCTTGTATCCAGTTCACGTTTATAGACCCTACGTTATGAAGCACGGCGACTCCCGTAAGCTTGCTGGCATGCAGCAGCGTTATGTCGGCAACAGTGGGTTGCGCGTGTCCGCCCTATCCCTTGGCACCATGTCCTGGGCCCGGGAAACCGAGGAACAGGATGCCGCCGCCCTCGTGCGGTCCTTCGTCGATGCCGGCGGAACCCTGATCGACACTGCGGCGTCCTACGCCGACGGTCAGGCCGAGGCGATGCTCGGCGGAATGCTGGGCGACGTCGTGGCCCGTTCCGAAGTGGTGATTTCCACTAAGGCCGGACTGACGACGGCGGACGGGCGGCGCAGCGTCGACACGTCGCGCAATGGCATGCTCTCCGGGCTTGACGCGAGCCTTGCCCGCCTGGGAACCGACTACGTGGATCTCTGGTTCGCCCACGCCTGGGATGCGAATGTGCCGCTGGAGGAGACCCTGTCTGCGCTGGACCACGCCGTGCGGTCCGGCCGGGCGCGTTACGCCGGTGTCTCCAATTTCAACGGCTGGCAGACAGCCAAAGCCGCGGCCATAGCGGGCTTTCCCCTCGTGGCCAACCAGTCCGAATACTCGCTCCTGCAGCGCAGCGCGGAGATTGAGCTGATTCCGGCCATCGAGGACGCGGGCCTGGGCCTGATGGCCTGGGGTCCGATCGGCCGCGGTGTCCTGAGCGGAAAATACCGCGGGCACATCCCTGGGGATTCCCGCGCCGCCAACCAGCGGCTCGCCACGTACGTGGAACCGTATCTTGAGGGGCCGGCGTCAAGCGTGGTGGAGGCCGTCGCCATGGCGGCGAAGGGGCTCGGCCGGACGCCCCTGGATGTGTCGCTGAGCTGGCTCCTGTCCCAGCAGGGGGTGGCAACCGCGGTGGTCGGGCCCCGGACACCGGTTCAGCTCAAGGAGATCCTGGATTCGGCCCTCGCGCCGCTCCCGCCGGAGATCGCGCAGGCGCTCGAAGACGTGTCCGACCCGGCCTGAGGCCGGGGTAGCGTTCGGGCTTTTCCGGGCTTATTCACGGCTTGCTCCCTTATTCTTGGCCCATGAACCTTCAGAACCTCGCGATTACCACCGGCGTCGTGCCTGGGGTTCTCTATATCTTGGCGGCGGCGGCCCTCGCCTGGCTCGTTTGGGGGCGCCGCCGGCATCTGTCCCGCTGGGTTCCGGCCGCGGCAGTGGTCGCCGGCCTTCTGTGCATCCTGGTGTGGCTGTTTTCGGAGCAGGTGTGGAACCTATGGGGTTCCCCGCTGCCGAAACGCGTCTACGCCTATGCCGGCGTCGGCATCCTGGCCCTGCTCCTGGTCGTGCCCAAGATCCTAGATCTGCGCCCGGTGCCGGCGCGCATCGCCGTGGTGCCTGCCGCTCTCGTCGTCGTCCTGGCCTCGGGGTCGCTGATCAACCAGAACTTCGACTACTACCCCACCCTGGGCTCAGTCTTTGGGGACACCGGCGTCAAAATGGAAAGCCTGGAGCAGTTCAAAAGCCAGGAAGGCCGCGACCCTGTACCAAAGACAAAGCGGAGCGACTCCCCCACCACTCTCGCGAACTGGACCCCGCCGGAGGGCATGCCGAACCAGGGGATGGTGGTCAGTGCGTTCATCCCGGCGCCCATCTCCCATCAGGCCTCCTCGGCCGCCTTCGTGTACCTGCCCCCGGCATACCTCGCCACGCCGCGGGCCAATCTTCCGGTCCTGGTGCTCATTCACGGCGTCCCGGGCGGGACCAGCGACTGGATCCGCAACGGCCGGATCGGGCAGTTCATGGACGACTATGCAGCCTCACACAAGGGCCTGGCGCCGGTGGTTGTGATGCCCGACGCCGGCGGGAAGTGGGCCAGTTACCCGCCTCTCTGCATGAACACCAGGCAGGGGCAGGCCGGAACATACCTGAGCCAGGACGTCCCCAACTGGGTCAAAGCGACCTTCGGGGCAGGCACCCACTCCAGCAGCCAGTGGGCCGTCGGAGGCTTCTCCTACGGCGGGACGTGCGCCATGCAGCTGGCCATGAATTACCCCCGGGCCTACCCCACTTTCATCGACAGCTCGGGCGAAAGCCAGCCGACCATCAGGCAGGGCCACCAGGTTCTCCTGCAGCAGTACTTCGGTGGCAGCGCCGCTGAGTTCCAGAAGCAGAACGCCCTCGATGTCATCAAGTCCCGGAAATATCCGTTCACCGCCGGCATCATCACCGTCGGCACCGACGATCAGTTCTACCGCCCCCAGGGAAACCAGGTCTACCAGGGCATGAAGCAGGCAGGTATCAACGTCCAACTCCAGGATGCACCCGGCGGGCACGCGTGGCCGGCCTGGAGATACGGCGTGGAGAACAACATGGACTGGCTCATGACCCGCCTCGGCGTCGCCAGCCAAGCCGCGTATCCCCTGGTATCGTCGGCCGCTGTCACCGGCTGAGCCTGCGTGCGGACCCCGAGATGGCCATGAGACGGTGGCCGAGAGGCCCGCGCGCCGCTGCGCGGATAATATTCTGTGTGACTTGGAAGGCGAAGGTCCGGGAGCGGGCCGGGACAGCTTCATCAGTCTGGGCCTGGAGCCAGTTAAGGGTGCCCATGTCCAGCACACCCGCGCCGGACCGGGCCGTATAGAAGGTCGAATCTGACCAGTCGTGGGAGGCATGCGCCCCGACTGCCGGGGAATGGGCAAAGATCAGGAGGTTTCTGGCGTGGGCAAATGCAGGCTGCTTTGCCGTCGGGTAAAGCCGGTCAATTTCACCGCCAGTAAGACCTGCGTAGGTGTCGCCCCGGGCAGCACCGGTGCCAGCGAAGGCGAAGAAGCCGGGATCTGTCACGGTGAACATTCCCGTGACGTCGAGGTTGCCGTAAACCGAGCCCGTCAGTGTCGATTCCGGGTCGGGGTCGGGCTCCTGGCGCCACTGCGTGGTCGTGGCATCGGGGTGGCTCAGGCGGTCAGGATCCAGCCGAGCCTTGCGGTAGCAGACCAGGACGCGGTCCTCCCCTGTGTAGGAAGCCTCGAGCCGAGTACGCCAATAGACGTTGTTCGCGCCGAAAAAGACAATGTTGCTGCCCGTGTCCCTGGCGCCCTCGACGTTACGGCGGAGTTCCGGCGACCAATATTCCGAATGGGCTGAGAAAATCACGGCTGCGGCGCCGCGCACGAGGCCCGGGTTTGCGCTGATCCTCGCCTCGGTGGTGTACGCGAAGTTGAGCTCGGTATCTTCGATGGCCTCCGCGGCCCGGATCAGCGGAGCATCATGACGCCCAACCTCTTGGAAGTTCAGATACGGCCGGTCAAAGGAGACTTTGTAGGACCGGTCAGCCGATCCATGATTCGGTCCTGTGTAGAGCGAATACCCGCCCCATTTGTTGTACGCCTGCATGGTGCAGTCGTTAAAAACCAGCACAGACTTACCCACCACGGACGTCGACTCAACGACGAGCGGGATCATGTGGTCCCGCCCGGAACCGCCGGTCAGCACCAGGTAGTACAACCCCTCGGGCCATCCGGTCGTGTTGATCGACGTCGTTACGCGCCAATCGCAGGAAACCATCCCTGTCACCCAGTCAAAGGTGGAGGGCTGCTGCCGCCAGACCGGCACTGATGCGGACGTCCACACCAGGCGCTGGCCCGCCCCGGCATAGTGCCCGATCCGATAGGCCTTGATCCGGATACTGCGCAGGGTGGAGTTGACATAGACGTCCACGATGCGCCGTCGCGCGGTGGATGCATGCTGCCCCAGGAACCCTTCCAGCGTGGGGGTGGCCGACCAATTCGATTCGACATCCCTCCACGGGGTGCCGGGCAGCCGGTTCTCCCCGGCCGTGTTAAACCCAGCCTCCGGTTCGGGCGTGCCCCGCGGGGCCGATGCCGCGGGTGCTGGGCCTAAGGGTATGCGAAGCCAACGCTCACTCGATGCGGCCTCTGCGGCGACCCAAGCCAGTCCGGCGATCCCAGCACGGATCACGGCTCTGCGGTCAGGGAGGTAGCCGTTCACGCCTATCGTCGCCTCGATTCACGCCACTGGTTTCATTTGCTCAGCCGATGACTCCGCGCAGCAGCCGGGCCGTGTGCCGGATGGACATGGTGGGCATGTAGGCCTCGGTGAGCGCACGTCCGATGACCGGTAGCGCCAAGGGGTCGTGGTACACCATGTACAGCGTCCGGCGGCGCGGGTTGAAGCGCTGCTTGAAGGCGGCCAGGGACCGGAATCCATAAACGGGTTCCAAGGCCGCGCCCAGCCAGTCCAGGAACCGGCCGACCGCTGCGCCGTCTGACGGTCCGCTCGCCGCCTCGCCGTCACGGACCGGCGCCAGCGGAGACCCGGACAGGGAAATTTCCTCCATGGTGCCGTTTAAGTGGAGAACCGCGGAGGCAATAAGGAATTCCATCACGCCTTTGAAGCCGTCCGGGCTTCGCCGCATGAAATCGAGCGTGCGCCCTGTGACGTCACCATTCTTGAACACCGGGAGCCAACTGGTCACGCCGTGAACCTTTCCCGCCGAATCCACGGCCAGGCACAGCAGCACGTTCTCATCCTTGAGTTCCTCGATGCCGCCCAGGGTGAATCCCAACTCCGGCAAGGTCTTTTCCGAGACCCACTCTTCGGAGATTTCGTGGACCTGGGTTCGCAACGTTCCCGTGAGCTCGGCGTAGGTGGACCACTGGGCCTCCACGGACAGTTTTCGGGCCTTGTTGAGGGCCGTGCGGACTCCCTGCCATTCCTTGCCCTTGAATTCGACGTTGCCTAGCGGTAGCAGGGTCTCCTCGGCCACCCTCACGCGGTTAAATCCAAGGTCCCGCAACAGGGTCCAGTGCTCATCGGTGACGGAGTACCAGCACGGGGAGAGCGACTGCTCGGCGCAGAAGGCGGTGAACTCCTCAATGGCCTTCTCGAAATCTTCGGGTTCGCCGAAGGGTCCGCCAACCGTCAGGGCCACATTGTAGTGGATCTGGTAGCCGATGCCCACGGTCTCCGCGCTGTTGAACCAGTACCGGTTGTTGGGCCAAAGGGCCATCCAGGACAGCGAGCCGCCGCCCTGCCGTACCAGCCGTCGGGCCAGGGAGATGCCGCTGTCTGCCCGGAGGTCCCGGAGGTGGCGGCTGACGAACATGGCGAGGATGCTGATGAGGCAGATCAGCCAGAACGCGGCGCCACCGTAGCTGAAGATCAGGGGCGACCACACGCCATGCGGGTATACCGACACCGAGTACCGGAAGGAAAACGGGTACGGCA
Organism: Arthrobacter sp. 05L421; assembly: GCF_056397785.1. Lineage (NCBI taxonomy): Bacteria > Bacillati > Actinomycetota > Actinomycetes > Micrococcales > Micrococcaceae > Arthrobacter > Arthrobacter sp. 05L421. The sequence goes on along the minus strand of NZ_JBFTOC010000002.1, from coordinate 339,133 downwards.
GGAACATCTTCGGCAGGGTGGCCAAGAGGGCAAGCAGGCCGGCCCGGTGGTAGTAGTTGTCCTCGGCGAACCATGCCACCACGTACCCAGTGACAAACACCGCGAAGACACTGGCCAGCAGGAGCAGTGAGCGGCGGCCCAGAACCGGATCGGCGTCGACGTTGAAGTGTCTGCGGGCCCCAAACAGGGCAGCCGCGATGAGCAGGGGCACCAAAACCACCGGAAGAACTTCCGCGATGCCCGAGTCCACGGAGAGTACCCGTGACCCACTCCGCAGAGAGGTCCCGAACTGGGCGAAGAGCTGCAAGTAAATTGCGGAGAGAACACCGATCACCAGCTGGACCGACATGGCCACCCACAGGGCAGCCCGGTTTCCCCGGCGGAGCCCTTCCGCGCAGACCAGAAGCAGGACCAGGGGAACCAGCGAGAGGGCTTCGCCGCCAGGCCCGCGTAATCCCGGGCTCTGAATGATCTGAAGGCAGGAAAGGTCGACGGCTGCTGAGCAGTTCGCCTGCAAATCGTTGATCGTGGGGATGGGGTTGACAACCAAGTTCCTGAGGACCGCCAGCGGCCCGGTGGGCACCTTCGCCAGGCTGGCCAGGACCGGGCCTGCGGCAAAAACCGCCACCACCATTGACAGGAGCGCCCTGACTTCCCGGCTTGTGGAATGGACAAAGTGGCGGCCTCCGTGCCGGCCGCCCATCACGGCGCCGATGCCGAGTCCGCACGCGACTCCGAGCAGGCTGTCAAGGTTCTGCGGATGCCCGATATACAACAGCAGCATCACCGTCACGGAGATGCTCACGGACCGGATCCTCCGGCGCCAGAGAGCGCTGATCCGCGGGCTTGCTGCCATGACAGCGGCCAGAGACGCAGCGTAGGGCCCCAGCGGCGCCGGGTGACGCAGCGTGGCCAGCCATTCGCTGCCCATGGCCGCACCGGTCCAGACCACTGCAAAATACAGGAGCAGTGCGCCGAAGTGCCCGCCCACGAACGCGACGGCGGTCCGACCCCATCCCATGGTGACTTCCGCCAGGCCGACGCACCCCAGGATCACGGCGGTTGCCAGGACGTAGGAGGCGAGCGGTCCGGGGAATAGCAAGGAGGTCAACAGCGGCCCCCACTGGCCGCGCAACAGCAGATCTGGGCTTACAGACAGGGCTGACCCGAGCCCGGGAGGAGGTCCTGAAATCACGGAGCCGGTAACGACTCCAACCGTCCACATCACGACGGCAAGGGACAGAGCCAGCGGGATCCTGATGATGCTCCGCGCCAGCCGCCCCAAGAACCGGACAGGCCGTCTCCGCCGGACACGGTTCCCGGCCGCAGAGGATCCGTCCGTGGGGACCAAGGCAACGGCGAGGTTTACCGAGGGGACGTCGCTAACACGGGTCCCGGGCAGGTTCACAGTGCGCCATGGTGCAGGCAACGACAAACCTCCGACATCGGACAAACCCGGGACATGGATCGACTGTCAACCGCTCCGAAGCCGACCGGGATCGTTCGGCGTCCCCGGGGACCAACGCCGACAGAATACTCCCGAAAGCTGGGGAGTTCCGGTGAAGTCGGTCTGCCGGAGGCCTTCAAATATCTGCGCAGGAAGGGGCAACGCAACGTAAGGTCACTCGTCGGTCTGCAGGGGGCCATAGCCGGCCTGGGGCCGGGCAAGGGGGGTTGCGGAGCCCCCGGACTTCCGGGATCAGTCAGTTCCCAGAGCCGTGGTCAGCTCTCTGAGTTCTGCAGGATTTCAAGGTCCTCTTCGTCGTCGATATCGTCATCGTCGTCGTCGTCGTCCTCATCGATGACTTGGAGGGGCGTCACTTCCCCATACGCCTCGTACAGGGCGTCGTCGTAGACTTCAAAGGCGTCAGCAACGGCGAAGAACGCCGCTTCGACCGCGGGATCCCCGTCACTTCTGCGGGCGGAGGCCGCCGCCAGGTGTTCTTCCAACGCAGAGGTCAGTGACTGAAGCGCGACACGCGGATCGATGCTCATGACTTCACGTTAGTCGGAAAAGGACGAAAATGGAGAGCAATGAAAGAACATTTTCTGAGCAGCTCGGTCCGGCGGGAACGGGACTATGTCAAGCAGTACGAGTACCTCGTTCTGACGGTCGGCCCTGAGGATTCCCTGCCCGAGGCCCGCCGCCGGCTCGTGGAGCATTCCGAGTACGGCAAGTGGGAACTGGAACGCAGCCGCCTCTACGTGGGCGGCGGGCGGCGCTTCTGGTTGCGCCGGAAAGTCATCCAGGTCCAGCGCACCGTCTAGGACTCCCCCGCAACGTTGCCACGGGCATCGGCCGGAAGGGGCACCATTCGCCGCGGCGTCCGGTGCCGGCTAGGGCGTGTCCAGCGGGCCCAGCCAGGCGTTCGCCACGGTATTGTGCGCCGACTCGTCATCTGACGGGTGAAATATGCCGGCCAGCACATCCCGGTACAACCGCTCCAGCTCAGAGCCACGGAAGTAGCTGGATCCTCCGGATACCCGGATCGCGAGATCCACCACGGCGCGCGCCGTTTCCGTAGCCCGGACCTTGAGGCCCGCGAGCCGGGGGAACCATTGGCTGCCGTGGTCCACGAGCTCGTCGACGTCGGCCGCCAGGCGGGACAGCTGCGGGTAGAGCGCATCCATGGCCATCGCCGCCTCTGCCACCTTCCAGCGGGTGTCAGGGTCCTGGGCGTAGCTGCGGCCGCCGTTCTTGAACGATGTCCGGCGCTTCACCGCCTCCACCCCGAGCACGAGGGCCCGTTCGCCGATGCCCGTATACACGGCTGCTAACAGGGTTTCGAAGCAGGCGAAGATCGCGAAGATCAGGGGGTCGGCGTTCGGGCCCACCGGCAGTTTCCGGAAGATCCGTTCCGCCGGCACGACGGCGCCGTCCAGGAGGGTCGTGTTGGACTGGCTGGCCCGCATGCCGAGCGTGTCCCAGTCCGGCAGGATCGTGTACCCGGGCGTTGCCCGGGTGATGAATCCGTGGACCAGTTCCCCGGCGCCGTCATGGGCCGAGGAGTCCTTCCCGAAGATCCCCAGCCGGGTCCATGCCGGTGACAGGCTTGTGAAGATCTTGCGCCCGGTGAAGCTGTAGCTGCCGTCGGGCAGCGGGACGGCCTCAGTGCGTGAGTCGAACAGCACGGAGTCGTTGCCGGCTTCCGAATTGCCGAAGGCAAAGACCTCTCCCCGGGCGGCTTCCTGGAGGATGAAATCGAGAGAGGAGTCACCCCGGGCGGCCAGCACGTGCGCGACGCCGGTCCACACCAGGTGCATGTTGACCGCCAGTGCGGTGGCTGGCGCCGCCGTTGCCAGCAGGGTCTGCAGCTGTGCCGCCTCCGTCAGCCCGAGTCCGAGGCCGCCGTCGACCGCGGGGACAAAGATCTTCAGGTAGCCGGCCGCCTGAAGGTCCGCAAGGTCCTCATGGAAGAAGGCGTTGTCGCGGTCGTACCCGGCGGCGCGGCCCCGGATCCGTTCCAGCAGCGGCCCGGTGAGAATGTCTTCGGGCGTCATGGCCGGGTGTCCGCTCAGTAGTTGGTGAGCAGGGTGTCCAGCACCCGCGCGCCGAATTTCAGGGAATCCGCCGGGACGCGTTCGTCGACGCCGTGGAACATGCCGGTGAAGTCGAGTTCGTCCGGAAGCATCAATGGGGCGAAGCCATAGCCGGTGATGCCCAGCCGGCTGAGGGACTTGTTGTCGGTCCCACCGGACAGCGTGTACGGCAACACCTTGGCGCCCGGGTCCTCGGAATGCAGGGCATCGATCATCGAATCGACGAGGTTGCCGGCGAAGGGCACCTCCAGGGAGACATCATTGTGCACGTAGCTGATGTCCACCCCGGTGCCCGCGAGCTCCCGGACGATCTCCAGGACCTGCTCCTCCTGCCCCGGCAGGGTCCGGCAGTCGATGAGTGCCTCGGCCGATTCCGGAATGACGTTGTGCTTGTAGCCGCCCTTGAGCAGGGTGGGGTTGGTGGTGTTCTGCAGTGTGGCGCCGACAAAGCGGGCCACGGTGCCGAGTTCCTTCAGGATCTTGTCCGGATCGTCGGGATCGAATTCGACCCCGGTCAGTTCGGTGACACCGTCGAGGAACTGCCGGGTGGTCGGCGTGAGCTCAATCGGCCAGTTGTAGGCGCCAATCCGGGAGACCGCACCGGCAAGCCTGGTCACCGCGTTGTCGGTGTTGATCTGGGAGCCGTGGCCCGCGCGGCCGTGGGCGACAAGGCGGAGCCAGGAGAGGCCCTTTTCGGCGGTTTGGAGCAGATAGGTGCGCTGCCCGCCGATCGTGGCGGAAAAGCCGCCGACCTCGGAGATCGCTTCGGTGGCTCCCTCAAAGAGTTCGGGCCGCTTGTCGACGGCGTAGCGGGCGCCGTAAGTGCCGCCGGCTTCCTCGTCGGCGAAGAACGCGAAGATGAGGTCCCGCTTGGGTTTGCGTCCCGTGCGGGCGAAGTTGCGCAGCACGGACAGGATCATGGCGTCCATGTCCTTCATGTCCACGGCGCCCCGTCCCCAGATCAGGCCGTCTTTCAGCTCGGCGCCGAAGGGGTCGACCGACCACTGCTCGCGGAGGGCCGGGACGACGTCCAAGTGGCCGTGGACCACCAGGGCGCTGGCCGAGGGGTCCTCCCCTGCCAGCCGGGTCACCACGCTGGCGCGGCCGGGGGCGGCCTCAAAGATTTCGGCCTCCAGCCCGACTTCCGCCATGAGCCCGGCGGTGTATTCGGCGGCCGCGCGTTCACCGGGGCCGGAGCCGTCACCGTAGTTGGATGTGTCGATGCGGATCAGCTCTTGGCAGATCCTGACGACTTCGTCCTCGGGCCTGGGTTCGGTCCGGTTGTCAGTCATTGCGGCTCCTCTTGGCGGGTGGCTCAATTGCTGGCTTCAGCCTACCCACACCCCCCGGCAAAGCCCCGATTATTTGTTTCCGGAAAAGTCGTGCTAGAGTCTTTCTCGCTGCTTCCGAGAAAAGCAAAACGCTGAGAGGCGAAAAGTTCCCGGAATTACCACCTGCGCGGGTGGCGGAATGGCAGACGCGCTAGCTTGAGGTGCTAGTCCTCGAAAGGGGGTGGGGGTTCAAGTCCCCCTCCGCGCACAAGGGAAAACCCCTGGAATCCAAGGATTCCAGGGGTTTTTTTCTGTCCTCACCCAACCTCGCTCCGGCTTCACCCACGCGGAGGGTGAAACGGCCAGGAATGAGAAGTTACCGCCGACGCCCCAGACTCGGCGCCCCCGGTAGCGTCGCCAGTGCACGCAGAACCGGGTCCGTGAATGCCGGCGCGGTCTCTTATGCCCGGAAACAGTCCCGCTGCGGTATCAAGAAAACAGGTAGCTTACTCTCTGTTGTGCGGCCGACCCGGGCTGTAGCCTGACCCCATCGCGTCTGGGAGCGGTGCGCGAGGGGGAACGTTGCACCGGCGTGCCGTCACCACGGGCTGCCGACAGACACCACCCCTCGCGCCCCTATCCGGCGAGTAGCTACAGGCCGCATCGGCCGGGTCCTTACAGGGGCACCCTGGCTGGTCGGTACCGGAGCGCGCCGCCCAAGACCGGGAGGCGGACCGGTAAACCGAGAAGGTGGACACCCATGCAGCGAAGAATCACACCGCCGGCCGTCATCCTGGTCGCATTCATTGCCCTTACCGGCTGCGGGGCCGGCTCCGGCACTGGCACCACGACGGCAACGTCCGCCGTGACGGCGGCGGCAGCTCAGACGGCCACTCCCACGGCGACTCCGATGAAGACGTTCAGCAATGCGGACCTGAGCGGTCTGCTGACGACGCTGAGGGATGCCCAGGGCAAGCCGCTGACCGTGGTCCCGTCAGCACAAATCGACCAGGGCATCCTCAAAGCCAAGGAAGTGCTCAAGACAGCCGTATTCACTCCAGTGGCCTGCAAGTCCTTCGCTGACAGCAACGCCCAGATTCCGGACGGCAGCACCTACGCGGGCGCCACTTCGATCTCGGCAACCGATAAAACGGCAACTGTGGTTACGGTCATTGCCCTCAAGGACGCCCAAACCATGACCGAACAACTGAACGCATCCCAAGCCTCGGCAGCGAAGTGCAAGACTTTCACGATCGAAGCGGCCGGCCAGAAAATCACCACAGAAACCACGCCTGTTGCTGCCGAGACCAACGGGGATGTCTCGTTTGCGGCACTCACCAAGCAGCACCTGGTCACAGGCCAGGCCCAAACTGCTCTGACCGTTACCGGCATCAAAGGCAACCTTGCCGCGACTGCCGTAAAAACAGGGCCAGCAGTCACCCAGCAAGCGTCAGCCGAACTGACCAAGCTGATCAACACGGTCCTCGCCCACGGCTGACGGTCCATTGGTCCAGGCTCCCCGGGCACCGGCGCCCGCCTTGGAAGTCTGGACCAACGGCCGGCACCCGCTATTGCTGCCCCTCCCCCGCCGGCTCTTCGGGTTCGGCCAGCGGATCGCGGCCGGACCAGGTCTTGAGGATGGTCCATGACACGGCGGTGATCGGCACGGCCAGCAGCGCTCCGACGATGCCTGCCAGCACGGTGCCGGCGGCCAGGACCAGCAAGATGGCCAGCCCGTGGATGCTGAGCACTTTGCCCATGAGGACCGGCTGGAGGAAGTGGTGTTCCAGCTGGTTCACGCCGATGACGACGGCGAGGACGATCAGCGCCTGGATGGGGCCGTTGGAGATTAGGGCGACGGCGATGGCGAGGGTGCCTGCGACGGTTGCGCCGACGATCGGGATGAATCCACCCATGAAGATGAACACGCCCAGCGGGAGGGCCAAAGGTACCCCCATGATGGCCAGGGTGAGCCCGACGACGAGACCGTCGATCGCGGCGACGATGGCGGTGCCGCGGACGTAGCCGCCCAGGACGACGGTGCTGCGGTCCGCGGCAAGGCGTGCCTTAGCGCGTTGGTCACCGGGCAGGAAGTCGATAAGAAAGGTCCGGATCTCAGGCCCGTCCTTGAGGAAGAAGAAGAGCGTCACAGCCATCAACACCGCGCCGGCGAAGATTTCCCCCAGGGTGCGTGCGCCCGTGAGGGCTTCTGCACCGAAAGTGCTTGAGGTGAAGAACTCCCGCACCGAGCCGATGGCTGCGGTGATCTGTTGGTCGCTGACGGGAAAAGGTCCGGTGTTGAGGAAGGAGTGCAGCTGGTCAACACCGGCTGCGGCACGCGCTGAGAGCTCGGCCCACTGGCGGGAGACAAGGATCACGATGCCGGTGATGACGCCGCCGACCACGGCGAGGATGGCCACAAAGGAGGCAACGACGGCGAGGGCACGCGGCCACGAGCGCCCTGTGAGCCAGCGGACCAGCGGGGAGATTGCGGCGGCCAGGATCACGGCAATCAAGACGGGGATGATGACGAACGGAATCCGGGTCGCTGCCCAGATGATCGCCCAGGCGAGCGCGCCCACCGTGAGGGCCTGCACGGAACGGATGCTGGCGCGGCCGAGTCCGTCCGACCATATGGCCGCAATGCTGGTGCGGGGCTCCGTCATGGGCGGTTCTCTCCTTCGCCGCGCTGGGATGTCGCCGCTATTGCCAGTTCAGGGGTTTCGGCCTGGACTTTCGCCACACAGCGTAGAACCGCGCGCGGGCCTGATCGCCGCGCAGCTGCTCCAACGCATGCAGGCGTCCGTAGCTGAATCCGTTGCCTTCGCCGGCGGCAGACTGCGCCGCGAGTGCGAGCAGTGTTTCCCGGGTGACCACGCTGTCCTGGAAGTCACCAAGTACTTCCTGGATGGTTTCGGCCGCCCGGGCCAGGGCAGTTGCTTGTTTACCGAAAATCGGGGACGCCGCCTCGGCGGCATAGCGCAGCCGCTTGGCGTTCTTTCGAACTTCATGAAGTGCGACATCCTGCGGTCCCCGTCCGGTGGCACTATCGACGGCGCGGACTGCGTTCTTTAGGCGCTTTCGCTCGGCCGCGACGAGCCGGCCAACCGTCTGCGGCGCTTCTTCTTGTGCTGATGCGCTGAGCGGGGGTGCCGCAAGGAACGCGTCGAGGGAATCGAGGAGGCCGAAGTATCGGTCGCTGTCCAGCGCCGCCAAGCCTGCCGCACGGCCCTGTTGCTGGACGGTCCCGAGGTGTTCATCGATTTCCTGCGCAACTGGACCGAGCAACAGTTCCGTCGGTTCGTCGTTGATCATGTCCTTCAGCCGGGCGCGGATGACTTCAGTGTCCCGGGCCTGTCCCACGGCGCCGGCGAGCCACTGCAGTTCAGCGCGCAGCGCCTTGGCCGACGTCGTGTCTGTGAGCTTCCGGAAGGTCGCCAACGCTGACCGTAACCGGCGCGCGGCCACCCGGAGTTGATGCACGGCGTCCGGGGCGTCGACCCTGACTCCAGGGTCATGCATTTTCAGGGCGCGTACCTGTTGGAAGATGTAGGACAGCGCGACGTCGGAGGCCGGTCCGTCCCGGCTCGGCGTTGGAGCCGAAACGGTGTCACCCGGATAGCTGGATCCGAGCGCCTTGGCCAGCTTGGACGGCAGGGAGGATAGGGGCACTCCCCCTGCTGCGAGAAATGTGTCGGCGTCCTGGAGCAGCTGTCGGGGACCGTCGGCGAGTTCAATTTCCCACTCCCGCCACCGCGACGGTTCCGCCAGGGTTCGCAGGGATTGCGCCTCGACGTGGTCGTCGCTGAACTGGGCCAGGACCGCGCCGTCGGCGGCGTACAAGGGGGTGGACGTTCGGTTGGTCTTGATGCGTGCCACAGGCACCAGCATGTGGCTGCGGGTGTGAACGAGCACTAGCTGGCGCAAAAGCTCCGGCACGGCATCCTTGTCGCCGCCCAGTGGCTCCCCTATTTCTCGCCGCTCCCCCGCGGTGACGGGGAGTTTGAGGTGCCAGCCCGCGTCCGGACCGCCGGACCGGCGGCGCAGTGTGATCCGCTGCGCGGCCAGCGCCAGTGCCTCGGTGTCAAAGTAGACGGCGTCCAGCTGTTCGTTTCCGGGCTGCCCGACGCGATCCACCCCGTGGATTGATCCCAGTCGCGGGAGGGCGTCGGTTTCCGAAGGGCTGTACTTGTGTTCCACCTCAATGACTTCGGAGCCGGCCATACTCCATTCTAGGAATCGGCACGCCTGCCCGCCCGTGCCCAAAGCCCCCTATCAAATGGAACCCCTTCACGGCGCCTGCGCTGGCCAGGGCGCACGTGGCGAAGCTCCGGTCAAATAGCGGTTGACCGGAGCTTCGGGACCATTATGGCCAGTGCTTCCTGTGTATTGGCCGGGAAACGCCGCCAGCCGTTAGTGGTTGAGCAATTCGCTCATGAGGGGCGCATTGCGGACGTGGTCGGTCAGGGGTGCCAGCCCCCACACGTCCTCGATGGTGTGCAGCAAGGAGTAGTGCGAGTAGGCGGCATGGGACGTGAAGCCTTTGCGCGCGGCCGGGCCGGCAAATACCGTCGCCACCCGGTTGTCTTCTTCGCTGCCCTCATCCCACGTGAGCACCAGCAGGGAGTTCTGCGTCGTGAAGGCCGGCGACCCGAGGATCCTGGGCACCTCGGGGGAGAGCCAGTGGTCTCCGGTGCTGATGGGACAGTCGTGGGTGTCGTTGCACATGTCCGGGCTGATGAAGGAGAAGTCCGGCAGGGCCGACGCCGACTGCAGATCCTGGTCCAGCCGGTCGTACGGCACAACATGGTCCGCGCACGAGCCCTTGTCGTTGGTAATCGTTGGGTAGTACAGGAACGGATTGTGCTTCACCGCGTAGTCCCCGGAATCCCGCGAAGCACAGGGCGCGGGCATGCCCTCGGCGTACATTTTCCAGGTCCGCCCGGACTGTGTGATTTCATCGGCGATGGACCGCACATCCGCCGTGCAGGACTTCGGTTTGCAGTCGCTGGTAATCCCGGCGTTTGTTCCGCTCGTCAGGGCAATGTAGTTCGGCAGGCTCGGGTGCATGATCGCCCGGTAGTTGGCGGCCGTTGAGAATTCCGCCGCCAGTCTGTTGAAGTAGCCCGCTTCGCTGGCGCCCATGATCTCCGAGGCCGCCTTGTTTTCCAGGACCATGACCACAATGTGCTGGATTCCGCCGTTGCCTTGCTGCCCCGGGGCCGGGTGCGGCGCCGGCTGTGCGAAATACGGCGACGGCGGCGGGGTCGCGGCGGGAGGCGTGTCCTTGCTGGAGGGCCGTGGCGTGGATTCGGCGGGAGCCGACTCGGCAGGGGCGGATCGGGAGGCCGCGGGCGGGCCGGCCTGAAAGGGTTGCACCGGAGTGCACCCCACCAACAACATCGCCAGCGCCCAAACGCCGGCCAGCGAGCCCCGGCAGATCCGCGTCATCGGACCATGCTAGCGGCCAGTGGCGGCACGACCAACGCTGTCCGCGGGTCCCCGCCTCAGGTCCGGCTCAGGTCTGTTTTTGGGCCCCAGCTCAGGCTCCCATTCAGGACCCGGGATGGAGCGCCGACCGTACGGTGCCCAGCAGAGACAGGAACCGTTCGTGACCCGGCAGGTCATCGATCAGCACCACGCCCTCGGGAGCGGCCAGCGGGATGCGCCAGTTTGGGTATTGGGTGCTGGTGCCCGGCTGGTTCTGGGTCCGGGTCTCCCCCACGGCGTCGACGAGCGCCACACCCAGCAGCGCAGAGGGGGCAAGTGCTGTGTAGGCGTACAGCGCCTCCACCGTAGTCCGGACATCAGTGGCGGTCTCCGTCAGCAGGCCGCGAGCCCGGACTTGGGCCAGCACAGCATCCTGCTCGGCCGCGGCCTCGGCGCGTTCCTCATCAACGGGCCGCCGCAACAGCCCGAGCGACTCCCGCAAAGTGACGTGTTCACCGGCAAGGTAGCCCGCCGTAGGGGGCAGATCGTGGGTGTTGACGCTGGTCAGGCACTGCTGGCGGTAGTGTTCCGGCGGGATCGGGCCGTCGGCGTCGTGCTCGAACCAGAGGATGGACGTCCCGAAAATCCCCCGCTCCGTCAGGTAGCCGCGGACCCACGGCTCGAACACGCCCAGGTCTTCGCCGATCACGATCGCCCCGGCCCGTTGCGCCTCGAGGGCCAGGATGCCGATGAGCGCCTCGTAGTCGTAGTGCACGTATGTCCCGCTCTCCGGGCCGGCGCCCTCGGGGATCCACCACAACCGGAACAGGCCGAGGATATGGTCCACGCGAATCCCGCCGGCGTGCCGCAGGACGGTCCGGAGCATGTCGCGGTAGGCGGCATAACCCGTTTCGGCGAGCCGGCCGGGATGCCACGGCGGCTGGGACCAGTTCTGGCCCAGCTGGTTGAACATGTCCGGAGGCGCACCCACCGAAACGCCCCGGGCAAGAACACCGGACAGTGTCCAGGCGTCGGCACCGCCAGGTTTCACGCCAACGGCGAGGTCATGGACCACCCCGATCCCCATACCCGCCTCGCTCGCTGAGCGCTGGGCCGCCTCAAGCTGCTGGTCGCAGAGCCACTGGAGCCAGCAGTGGAATTCGATTCTGGCTGCGAGCCTGGGACGCTGCTCGTCACAGTACGGCGACGCCGGGGATGCCGCCGCCCCGGTCCATTCCGGCGCCGACGGCGGGAGCTGTTCGGCGAGCGCACACCACAGCGCAAAGTCCTGGAGTCCCCGCCCCTGCTCGGCGCAGAAGTCCGCGAACTGCCGGGTGCGGGCAGGACCGCGGCGGACGGCAAACACCAGTTCCAAGGCCGTGAGCTTTGCCGCGTAGCTGGCGTTGCGGTCCAAGAGGTCACGGGACCGGTTGGCTGCCTGCAGGCCTTCAGCCAGGCGTGCCACCTCGGTCCGGCCGGCAGCGTCCAGATAGCCGTATTCCGGGATTTCCTCCACCCGCAGGTAGAGCGGGTGGAAAAAACGCCGCGTGGCCGGCAGGTACGGGGAGTCTTCAACCGGCGGCGCTGGTTCGGCGGCATGCAGCGGATTGACCAACACAAAGCCGGCCCCCTGCTCACCGGCAACCGCGGCGAGGTCACTGAGATCTGCAAAGTCGCCAATCCCCCACGACCGGGAGGACCGCACGGAGTACAGCTGGGCGGTCAGCCCCCAGGTGCGGCGTTCCGCGAGCGCGGCAGGGGCCCGGAGCTGACCGGGCGTTACGACCAGCGGACACTGCGCCAGGGTGCCTTCGGCGTCGGCGGTCAGGGTATGCCAGCCGAGGCCGAGGTCGCCGGGAACGGTGAACGTCGCACGCCCGGTGAGGACGCCGTCGACGCCAACCGGCGCGTCCCAGTTCTCCCGCTGCGTGACCTCGTGCCTGCTGCCGTCCTCAGCGTCGATCCAGACGCGGACGCTGCTTCCGTGCGGAACGTGGACATCCACATTGGTTTCCCGCCCCTCCCTCACCACAAGAACCGGGGGCAGGATGCGCCGCCACGGTGCCAGGCGTGTCTCCGCCAGGGAGCGTCGCTGCTCCTCTGGCCCGTCGGCGGGGACACCGAGGGCCGCCAGCACATCCCGGAGTGTTCCGGCGGCCACGGAGCGCTCCACCCCGTCCCAGCCCCAGTAGCTCGTGTCGACGCCATGGGCCGCTGCGAGTTCGCGCAACAGTGCGTCGGTGTCGGTGTCCCCGGCGTGCCCGGGACTTCCAGGTGTCCCTGTGTTTCCAGGGTTCTCAGGATTTTCGGGGTGTGCGGGGTTTGCAGTGTTCTCGAGGTGCGTCTGGTCCGCCATGCGCCCACTCTAGACGCTGCCTCCGCGCCGGCGCCCATCCTTGGATGTGGGATGCACCTACTGGTTCTTTGAGTCCCTCCACGGCGGCCGCACGCGACAGGTCCGGGCCCCCCAAAAGGAACGCGGGCGTGTTTCCGGGGCGGACGGCTCTTTCGGCCCGTTTAGGCGCCTCCACAGCGTCCGCGCTAGCCTTGCACTCTATGGTTGACGTCGAACGGTTCCGGATCCTGCTGCACGAGGAACGTCGCCAGAAGCTTGCCCTCCTCCCCGCCCTCCGCGAAGACATCACCTCGGTCAATGCCGCCCGCCGGGACTCCAATGTCGACGATGAACACGACCCCGAGGGCAGCACGATCGCCTTCGAACTCTCCCAGGCATCCGCGCTCCTGGAACAGAGCAGGGCTTCCCTGGTGCAAATCGATGCGGCCCTTGCCCGGATGGAAGAGGGGACCTATGGGATCTGCGCCGTGTGCGGCGCCGCGATCCCCGAGGGCCGGCTGGAGGCCAGGCCCTGGACCGCGTACTGCATCGACCATGCCTCGGGCCGGGCATGACCCGGCCCGGCCTGCAGGTGGATCCGAACCTCGCCGTGACCTGGTGGGAGCGGATCCTTGCCGGATTCACCCACGCCCCCAGCCCGCACGTAACCAGCACCGAGCTCGTTGCGGTGATCCTGCTGGCAGTCGCGGTGTCCCTGCCGCGCCTGACTTGGCGCTACTTTGGTCTGCTCGCCACCGTGACCCACGAACTCGGCCACGCCTTTGCCGCCCTCACCACCGGCCAACGGCTCGGCGGCATCCGGCTGGGCCTGGACCACTCCGGCACCACCACGACCTACAGCAGGAGCCGGCTCTCCGCCGCCTGGTCGACCTTCTGGGGTTACCCCGTGCCCGCCGTCGTTGGGGCAGCGATGGTCTGGTGCGGCTTCAACGGCTGGGGCCCGGCCGCAATGTCGGTGGGCACGCTGATCCTGCTGGCGTCATTCCTGTTCCTCCGCAACGGCGTCGGCCTCCTCATCACCGCCGCCGCCGTGCTGGCCTCGGCGCTCTTGGTGCTCTTTGTCCCGCCGGTATTCAACGGGCACGTGATGATCGTTCTGGGCCTGGCGCTCCTGGTCGCGGCCGTCAGGGACCTCGGCAAACTGGGCAACGTCCATCTGCGGCACCACGACAGGCTCCCGACGTCGGACGCCTACCTGCTGGCCCGGGCCACCTCCGTCCCGGCCGCGGTGTGGATTGTGCTGTTCGCCGCGGTGGTTGCCGGTGCCTGGTGGTTTGCCTGGCAGCCCATGGCGCCGGTGTTCACGGCCTTGCTGGGATCGTTCACTGCCCGGCCTTAGGCTGGGAGCATGAGCCAGAGTACCCACACCGACGATCCGGGATTCAGCACCAAGGGCGCCTACGTGACCGGCGGCGAGGAATTTTCCCGTGACACCAACTACATTGAGGACCGGATCACCCGCGGAGGCGGCCCCGGCAGCAACGGCGAGACCGGCTGGCCGGTGGAACCTGGCCGTTACCGCCTCATCGCGGCGCGTGCCTGCCCGTGGGCCAACCGCACGGTGATCGTGCGCCGGCTGCTCGGCCTGGAAGAGGTCATCTCCCTCGGCCAGCCCGGTCCCACCCACGACGCCCGGTCCTGGACCTTCGACCTCGACCCCGACGGCAGGGACCCCATCCTCGGGATTGAGCGCATCCAGGACGCCTACTTCCGCCGTTTCCCCGGCTACCCCCGCGGGATTACCGTCCCGGCGATTGTTGACGTCCCGAGCGGGCAGGTAGTCACCAACGACTTCGCCCAAATCACGCTCGACTTTTCCACCGAGTGGGCGCAGTATCATCGGGCCGGCGCACCGGAGCTGTACCCGGAGCACCTGCGGGAAGAGATCGACGCCGTCAACAAGCGCGTCTTCACTGAGGTGAACAACGGCGTCTACCGGTGCGGCTTCGCCGGTTCACAGAAGGCCTACAACGCCGCCTATGATCGGCTCTGGACGGCGCTGGACTGGCTGGAAGACCGCTTGGCCGGGCAACGCTACCTGGTGGGCGACACCATCACGGAGGCCGACGTCCGGCTGTTCACCACGCTGGCCCGCTTCGACGCCGTCTACCACGGCCACTTCAAGTGCAACCGGCAAAAACTCAGTGAGATGCCCGTCCTGTGGGCTTACGCGCGCGACTTGTTCCAGACGCCCGGGTTCGGTGACACCACCGACTTTGTGCAGATCAAGGAGCACTACTACATCGTTCATGAGGACATCAATCCCACCGGCGTGGTCCCGCGCGGACCTGAACTGGGCAATTGGCTCTCGGAACACGGCCGCGAAGCGTTGGGCGGCAGGCCGTTCGGCGACGGCACGCCTCCCGGACCGGTCCGCGCCGGCGAAGAGGTTGCCGTGGGACACGGCGCAGCCTGATGCCGGCGGCGGCCGGCGCGGCGCCGGGGTGGGGAACGGCAACCGGCTCCGCGGACACCGGAGCCGTGGGCACCTCAGCACCGTCCGTCTCGGCTGGTCTTGCCACTCCCGAATTCGCTGAAGTGCGTGAGCTTTTCGACTCTTTCCTGTCCGATGACCCGGGCTACAGCGCGCAACTGTCCGTCTACTGCCGCGGCACCAAGGTGGTGGACCTGTGCGGCGGCCCGGGTTTGGTGCCAGGCGACATCACGGGCACCTATTCCTGTTCCAAGGGAGTCGCCGCGTTTGTCATCGCCCTCCTCGTCCAGGACGGCCGGCTCGACCTGGACCGGACCGTCGCGTCCTATTGGCCGGAGTTCGGCGTCCAGGGCAAGGACCGGCTCACCGTGCGGCAGGCCCTGTCGCATCAGGCGGGGCTGCCCGGCGTCGCCGGCGGTTTTCCCCTGGCGGAGTTCACCACGGCTGCCGCGGCTCGGCGGCTGGCGGCCTCGGCGCCGCTGTGGCGCCCGGGCACTGCCTTCGGCTACCACGCCCTGACCATGGGGATCCTGATGGAGGAGCTTTGCCGGCGCACCTCAGGGGTGCCGCTCCAGGGACTCTACGACCAGCGGATCCGCCACCCGTGGGGCATCGACTTCTTCCTGGGCCTGCCCGAGGACCAGGAACCGCGATACCGGGAGGTGCTCTACGATCCGGCCCCGGCCCAGCCGTGGGTGGATCCGCTCAGCCTCGACGGCCTGGGCAGTAACGCGCCGGTCAGCACCATCATGGAGCTGCCCAACCATCGCATTGTGCGGGCCTCGGGAATGAGCAGCGCCGGTGGCGTGGGGTCAGCCGAAGGGCTGGCCAGGCTCTATGCCGCCGCCACAACGGGGGTGGACGGCCGTCCCGCGTTCCTGAGCCCGGCCACCATCGATCTCATGGCCGCGGAACAGGTCTGGGGACTGGACCGGTGCTCCGGCTCGGACAATGCCTTCGCCGTGGTCTTCATGAAACCCCAGCCGGGACGGAACTTCGGCAGTCATCTGGCGTTCGGACACGAGGGCGCCAACGCGGCCCTTGGCTTTGCGGATCCCGGCTACGGCCTCGGGTTCGGGTATGTGCCCCGCCGCAGCGAAGAGGGCAGGACAGGGGGCCGGGCCCAGCGGCTGTCCGCGGCGGTGCGGCGGGCCGCCCGCGCCGCGTCCTGACCGGCGTCGAACGGGCCGTGCGGCGCCGCGGCCGGTTTTGTCCACTTGTCGCAGCAACCTCCCGGCCCTAGGGTGAGCCGGGATGCTCACTCCAGAAAAGACAGCCGACAGCCCGCCCTCCCTGCCGCGCACGTGGGCCCGGAATGTGTCCCGGGCTGTTTCCGCGACGCTGCTGTGGCCCCGGCTCCAGCTGGCCCTGAAAGCGGCGCTGGCCGCCGGCATCGCCTTCGCGATCGCCCCGTACATGCCGGGCTCCGCCGCCGAGTATCCGTACTACGCCCCGCTTGGCGCCCTCGTCGCCATGTACGAGAACGTGGCCGGATCCATGCGCCAGGGCCTGCAGACCCTCGTCGGCCTGGCGATCGGCGTCGGTCTGGCGTTCATGCTGTTCAGCCTGGGACAGCCGACTCCGCTGACGGTCGCGGTGGTTATGGGCCTGGGCGTAGTCCTGGCCGGGCTGCCGCGGATCGGCTCGGGCCGGGACTGGATCCCGACGGCGGCGCTCCTGGTGCTGTTGGTCGGCGGCCATAATCCGGACACGTTCTCCTTCGGGTACCTCTTCCAGATGGCCGTCGGCGTCACGGTCGGCATCGTGGTGAACCTGCTGGTCTTCCCGCCACTGCACTTCCGGGCTGCGGCCCTGAGTATCGCGGAGCTCCGCCAGGCACTCGCCCAACAGCTCTGGGACATGGGCAAGGCACTCAAGGAAAGCTGGCCGCCGGAACATCAGGATTGGTCCCGCCGTTCGGAGGAGCTCGCAGCGCACGCCCGTGCAGTGCGCCTCGCCGTCGAAAAGGCCGATGCGAGCCGCCAGGCCAATCCCCGCCGCCGCCTGCATCCGCGCGACATAGAGCTCGACTACCGCAACCTGCGGGACCTCGAGCGGCTGACCTTCCACGTCCAGGACGTGACCCAGGTGCTCTCGGATGTCATCTGGGCCGAGGACACCCCGTTCGTGGTCCCCGACGACTTGGCGGCGCCCCTGGGGGACGCTATGGCCTCCGTCGGCGACGTGCTGCGTGCGCTGGAGGAGGAAAAGCCCGAACGCCAGGCCGAGCTGGCCCGCTCCGCCGACGCGACAATCAACGAACTGACCGCCCGGATTGCCTCCGAACAGCACAGCAAGGACGCCCCGAGCGCGGTGGAGTCCATCCTCCTCAGCCTCCACCGCATGGTGCGGGTGGCCACACCCGGCCGGCCAGAGGCTGAACCGGCGACCGCCCCCTCAAGCTAGGCAACGCTGCGGAACGGACGACGGCGGCTCCCGCCGAAGTGACCGGACTCGGAGAGCCTGGCTACGGCAGTGCCGCGACGGACCCGCTGAAATGCCGGCGCCCGGACAGCGGGTTCCACGCCACGTAGTCGGAACACTGCCAGGCGCCGCTGTCGGCCTGCGCCGTGCTGATGTCCAGTGCCACGCGGGCCGGCAGGAACACGGGAGCCTCGAAGGCAACGTCCCAGCGGAACGAGTCCCCCCTGACGGCGCCGACGTCGGCCAGAGCCCGCGATGCCAGGTACATGCCGTGGGCAAGGGAGCGGCGCAGCCCTAAGGCCTTGGCAGTCAGGACGCTCAGGTGGATGGGGTTGAAGTCGCCGGACACCGCGGCGTAGGCCCGCCCGGTGTCGACGCCAAGTTGCCACAGGGCCGTGGGGTCCGGGACTGAGAACGGCGCAGGCGTCTCGGGCACCGAGGGCTTGTCGATCCCGGGCAGGAACACGCCCTTGGCCAGGTAGGTCGAGACCCCGCGCCAGCGGACTTCTCTCTGCCCGCCAACGTCCGGCCCGCCAACGTCCGGCCCGGCTGCGTCCTGCCCTGCGGCGCGGACCTCCGCCACGGCATCGAACTGGGTGCCGGCCCGGTGGCCGCGCAGGTTCTCCACCCGGGCCCGGATATCCAGGGGCTCGGTGAACAGGACCGGCGCGGACTGCACCACGTTGTTGCTCAGGTGGATCATTCCCAGCAGGGGCAGCGGAAAATCGTCCCGGTTCATCACGCTCGTGGCCAGCGGAAACGCGAGGGCATGGATAAAGCCGGCCGGGAGGACGTCGCTCGCGCTCTCACCGATCAGGTGCTGGTAGGCCGTCAGGTTGGCGACGCCGGCCTTCACACCACGGACCTCGTGGGTGTAGTCCGGCAGTTCGGTGCCGCCGTGCGTCCCCAGGACCCTGCGCCGTGCCGCCGCGGCCGCCGCATTGAGGTAGAGCTTGGACAGCGACGGCATCTCGCCCAGGATGACGGTCTGGGATCCGGTCATGCGCCCACCAGGTTCTGCCCGCAGACGCGCAGCACCTCGCCGGAAATCCCGCCCGCGGCGTCGCTGGCGAGGAACGCGATGGCCTCGGCGACGTCGCCCGGCTGGCCGCCCTGCTGCAGGGAATTGAGCCGGCGCGCCACTTCGCGGGTGGCGAAGGGGATCCTGGCGGTCATCTCCGTTTCGATGAAGCCGGGAGCGACGGCGTTGATGGAGCCGCCGCGCTCGCCGATCAGCGCCGCTGTGGCGCGCACCATGCCGATCACGCCGGCTTTGGACGCGGCATAGTTGGTCTGGCCGCGGTTTCCGGCGATCCCGCTCGTGGAGGCCACGGACACGATCCGGGGCGCGTCGCCGAGGTGCTCCGAAGCCAGGAGGGCCTCGTTGATCCGCAGTTGCGCGGCGACGTTGACGGCGATCACGGAATTCCAGCGGCCCGCGTCCATGTTGGCCAGGAGCTTGTCCCGGGTGATGCCGGCATTGTGGATCATGATGTCCAACCGGCCGTGCCGTGCCGCGGCGTGGTCGATGATCCGTTGGCCGGCGTCGTTGCGGCTGATGTCCAGCTGCAGGGCCGTACCGTGGACCTCGTTGGCCACCTCGGCCAGGTGGTCCCCGGCAGCCGGGATGTCGACGAGGATGAGGGTGGCGCCGTCGCGGTACAGCGTGCGGGCGATCGCGGCCCCGATTCCCCGGGCGGCGCCAGTCACCACGGCCACCTTGCCGGCCAGCGGCTTATCGACGTCGTCGGGCAACTGCCCGGCGCCGGAGCTGACCGTCAGGAACTGCCCGTCCACAAACGCCGAGCGGCCCGACAGGAAGAACCTCAACGCCCCGAGCGTTGCGGGACTGGTGGTCCGTGCGGCGTCCGCGAGCACGATGCCGTTGCCGGTGGCGCCGGCCCGCAGTTCCTTCGCCAAAGACCGCAGGAGGCCGTCCACGCCCTGCCGGGCGGCTGCCGCTGCCGGCTCCGCAGAGTCTGCGGTGCGGGACACCGTGATGACGCGGGCGTTCGGTGCGAGATCACGCAGTGAGGTGGCGGCAGTGAGCACCGGTTTCTCGAGGTCGCTGGGATGGGCCAGTTCGTCCAGCACCAAGATGATGGCGCCGAGCTTCTCCTTGGGTATCGCGTGGCGGCGGACGTCGAGGTTCCAGGCCAGGAGCGTGGCGGCGAGCTCGTCGGCGCCGCCGGTTGACCCCTGGACCAGGACTGGCCCTTCGATGAGGGGGCGGCCGGGCTCGTGCCGCCGGAGGGATACCGGCTGCGGGAGGCCGAGTCGCTTGGCGATGTCCTTGCCGAGTCCGTGGCTGACGAACCGGGTGTACTTGTCGCTCATCCGGTTCTCCTTAGAGTGCTTCGAGGATTGCGACGACGCCCTGGCCGCCGGCTGCGCAAATGGACACCAGCCCGCGGGCCGGGCGCCCGTTGACCTGGCCTTGGGCGTGCAGCATTTTGGCCAGCGACGCAACGATCCGGCCGCCGGTGGCGGCAAACGGATGTCCGGCGGCCAGCGACGAGCCGTTGACGTTCAGCTTGGTCCGGTCGATGCTTCCGAAGGCGCCGTCCAGGCCAAGACGGGTGCGGCCGAATTCCTCGTCCTCCCAAGCGGCAAGAGTGCTCAGCACCGTGCCGGCGAAAGCCTCATGGATCTCGAAGAAGTCGATGTCCGCGAGCGTGAGATTGTGGCGTGCGAGCAGCCGGGGCACCGCGAACGCCGGCGCCATGAGCAGCCCGTCCTTGCCGTGGACAAAGTCGACCGCCGCTGCCTCGCCGTCGACAACCGCGGCCAGCTTGGGGAGGTCGTGGGCGTCGGCCCATTCCTCGGAGGCAAGCAGCACGGTGGAGGCGCCATCGGTCAGCGGCGTGGAGTTCCCGGCCGTCATTGTCGCTGCGGCGCCCAGGTTCTTGCCGAACACGGGCTTGAGGGTGGCCAGTTTCTCCAGGCTGGTATCGGCGCGCAGGTTGGAGTCCCGGCTCAGTCCCCGGTAGGGGGTCAGGAGGTCATCGAAGAAGCCGGCGTCGTAGGCCGCGGCAAGATTGCGGTGGCTGTTGAAGGCGAGCTCATCCTGGGCCTCGCGGGTGATCTGCCACTGTGCGGTGGTCAGCGCCTGGTGCTCTCCCATCGACAGGCCGGTTCGCGGCTCCCCCGTGTTCGGGGCATCGGGAGCCAGGTCCTTGGGCCGGAGCCGGCTGAGGACCTGCAGCTTCCGGGACACGGTCTTGGCACGGTTGAGGTCAAGGAGCACCTCGCGGAGTCCCTCGCTGACGGCAATGGGGGCATCAGAGGCGGAGTCGACACCGCCGGCGATCGCCGAATCGATCTGACCCAGCTTGATCTTGTTCGCCAGGCCGAGCACCGTTTCCAGGCCGGTCGCGCAGGCCTGCTGGAGGTCGTATGCCGGGGTCTCGGCGGAGAGGGCCGAGCCGAGCACGGCCTCCCGGGTGAGATTGAAGTCGCGGGAGTGCTTGAGCACGGCGCCGGCCGCGACTTCCCCGATCCGTTCATCCTGAAGTCCGAAGCGGGCGATCAGTCCGTCCAAAGCGGCGGTGAGCATGTCCTGGTTCGAGGACTTGGTGTACGCGCCGCCGGTCCGGGCAAACGGGATGCGGTTGCCACCCACCACCACGGCCCTGCGGAGCTGCGCCGAAGCCGCGCCGCCGCGCTGCTCCTTCCCTGCTGCGGCCTGTGTGGCCTCCTCCACGGCGGAAGTCGCGGCGGAGGTTCCAGCGCCTGGAGCAGCGGCTGGTTGGGGGCGTGGCACTGACGGTCCGTTGACGGACATGGGCTGTCTCCTTCGATCAAAGCGATTACCGATACCTAGCGTACCTGATACGCTTGGTATCGTGAACATCCTCAACGACACTCCGCGCGCCGGGCAGGCCGCCGTCGACGGCCGCGCTTCCCGCTGGCAGTCCCACCGCGAGGAGCGGCGGCGGGAGCTCATCAAGTCGGCCCGGAGGGCGGTGCACGCCCTTGGCAGTGACGCGTCGATGGAGGACATTGCCGCGGCGGCGGGAACCTCAAAGTCCGTTTTCTACCGGTATTTCGGCGACAAAGCCGGACTCCAGCAGGCCGTGGGCGAAGTAGTCCTGAGCCAGATGCAGCGGCGCATCCAGGAGGCGGCCCAGGGCGCCGAGACGCCCCGCGAAGGCCTGTTCGCCATGGTGTCCGCCTACCTGCAGATGGCCGAGACCAGCCCGAATGTCTACACCTTCGTCACGCGCCACGCCCCCGGCGAAGCGGATACCGCTGATCCGTCCACTTCCACAGCCGGCGCATTGAGCCACTTCTTCGCTGCCATCAGCGACATGATTGCCCGGCCCATGCGCAGCCATCTAGGCGGCGGCCAGGACAAAGAAGCCGTGATCGGCTACTGGCCCAATGCCGCGATCGGCCTGGTTCGGAACGCCGGAGAGCAATGGCTCGCCGGCCCGCCGGGGCCCAAGAGGCCGGACCAGGAAGCCATGGCGCGGCAGATCACGGACTGGCTCTGTTTCGGCATCGCCCCCGAGCTGCAGTCACCGGCGGACCAGTCACCGGCGGACACGGCCGGCAAGGACACGGCCGGCCGGGGCACGCTGTAGCGGCGGCTCCGGCCCCGCCTACGAACTGAATCGTCAGCATTTTGAATTATCAGCACTACAGATTGTCAGAACCACAGAAGGAAACGACATGACTGAACTAGCCGACCGCACTGAACCAGCCGACCGCACGACGGGCAACGTGGCTCGCACCACCACGACGCCGGCAGCGAGGACAACAGCCGGCCGTTCCGGCGCCCAACCCGGTTCCCCCGAGGCGCCCGCCGTCGACGTCGCGGCCCTTGGCGAACAACTGCTTGGCAGGTGGGCGGACATCCGGCTGAAGTCCAGGGCCCTCGCCGGGCTCCCGGAACTGCACAAGATCGAGGGCCTGACCCACACCGAGCATCGCCAACGCGCGTTCGAACAGCTCAGTATCCTGGTGGACAACGGCGCCGTGCACCGCGCATTCCCCACGTCGGTAGGAGGCGCGGATGATCACGGCGGGAACGTGGCCGGTTTCCAGGAGCTGGTCATCGCCGACCCTTCGCTGCAGATCAAAGCCGGAGTCCAGTGGGGCCTGTTCGGCTCCGCAGTGAACCACCTCGGCACCGCCGGACACCACGAGAAGTGGCTGCCCGGCATCATGAGCCTGGACATCCCGGGCTGCTTCGCCATGACCGAGACCGGCCACGGTTCCGACGTGGCCAGCATTGCCACCACCGCCACCTACGACCCCGCCGCCGGGGAATTCGTGGTCCACACGCCGTTCCGGGCCGCGTGGAAAGACTACATCGGCAACGCCGCCACCGACGGCCTAGCCGCCGTCGTATTCGCCCAGCTGGTGACAAAGGGCGTCAACCATGGCGTGCACGCGTTCTACATGGACCTCCGGGACCCCGCGACCAAGGAATTCCTGCCGGGCATCGGCGGCGAGGACGACGGCGTAAAAGGCGGACTGAATGGCATCGACAACGGCCGGCTCCACTTCACGAACGTCCGGATCCCCCGCACCAACCTCTTGAACCGCTACTGCAACGTGGACCCTGAAGGCAACTACACCTCCCCCATCGCCAGCCCGGGCCGCCGCTTCTTCACCATGCTCGGCACGTTGGTCCAGGGCCGGGTCTCCCTCGACGGCGCCGCCGTGACGGCGTCGAAACTGGCGCTGAAAACTGCCATCCAGTACGCCACCGAACGCCGCCAGTTCAATGCCTCATCCCAGACCGACGAGGAAGTGCTGCTGGACTACCAGCGGCACCAGCGCCGGCTCTTCACCCGCCTGGCCACGACGTACGCCGCGAGCTTCGCCAGCGAGCAGCTCCTGCAGAAATTCGACGACGTCTTCTCCGGCCGCCACGACACAGACCAGGACCGCCAGGACCTCGAGACCCTGGCCGCGGCACTCAAGCCACTCAGCACCTGGCACGCATTGGACACCTTGCAGGAATGCCGCGAGGCCTGCGGAGGCGCCGGATTCCTGATCGAGAACCGTTTCGCGTCGCTTCGCGCCGACCTCGACGTGTACGCCACCTTCGAAGGCGACAACACCGTCCTGCTGCAGCTGGTCGCGAAGCGCCTGCTGGCCGACTACGCCAAGGAATTCCGCACCGTGAACTTCGGCGTGCTGGCCCGCTACGTCGTGGGCCAGGCCACCGGTGTCGCGATCCACCGCACCGGACTGCGCGGCGTCGCACAGTTCGTGGCGGACACCGGATCAGTGCAGAAGGCGGCCCTGGCGATCAAGGACGAAGCGAGCCAGCGGACTCTGCTGACGGACCGCGTCCAGACCATGGTCGCGGAGGTGGCCGCAGCCCTCAAGGGCGCGAACAGGCTCCCGCAGCAGCAGGGAGCCGCCTTGTTCAACGCGCATCAGCACGAACTCATCGAAGCCGCCCAGGCTCATGCGGAGCTGCTGCAGTGGGAAGCCTTTACGGAGGCGCTCGGGAAAGTGACAGACCCGGGCACGCACAAGGTCCTGACGTGGCTGCGTGATCTGTTCGGCCTGTCCCTCATCGAGAAGAACCTGTCCTGGTACCTCATGAACGGCAGGCTCTCGATGCAGCGCGGACGCACCGTGGGCGAATACATCAACCGCCTGCTCGTGAAGATCCGCCCGCACGCCCTCGACCTCGTGGATGCCTTCGGATACGGGCCGGAGCACCTCCGCGCTGAGATCTCCACCGGCGCGGAGAAGGTCCGCCAGGATGAGGCCCGGGACTACTTCCGGAAGCAGCGGGCCAGCGGCCAGGCACCCCTGGACGAAAAGATCCTTCTCGCCCGCGCGGCTCAGGCCGCAAAGGCCCACGCCACAAAAGCCACTGGCATTAATACCCGCAGCACTAATACCCGCAGCGTCTGACCCAGCCGAATACGACGACGGCGCCGCCCCCTCAGCCGGGGCGGCGCCGTCGTCGTACTGCCGTTTGGACGCGGGTCAGGAGTCCTTGTTGAGCACCGAGCGGTAAACCTCGAGCGTAGTCTCCGTGATGGATTCCCAGGAGAAGTGCTCCTCGGCCCGGCGCCGGCCGGCTTCGCCCATGGCGCGCGCCCGGGCGGGATCGGACACCACTTCGATGAGGGCCTCGGCGAAGTCGGTGACGAACTTCTCCGGGTCCAACGGGATGCCGGTGCCGTCCGTGACCTGCTCGATCGGAACAAGCAGTCCGGTCTTGCCGTGCTCGACGACCTCCGGAATACCGCCGGTGGCGCTGGCCACCACGGCAGCGCCGCACGCCATCGCCTCCAGGTTGACGATGCCCAGCGGTTCGTAGATGGACGGGCACGCGAACGCGGTCGCGTGGCTGAGCACCTGGATGACCTCGTTGCGGGGCAGCATCCGCTCGATCAGGATCACGCCGCTGCGCTGGCTCTGGAGTTCCTCGATCAGGCGTGCCGTCTCGGCCGCCAGCTCCGGAGTGTCCGCGGCACCGAGGCACAGCACCAGCTGGACGTCGGCCGGGAGCTTGGCGGCGGCCCGCAGCAGGTACGGTACGCCCTTCTGCCTGGTGTTCCGGCCGACAAAAACAACGCTGGGGCGCTCCGGATCGATCCCGAGCGGACGGATGATGTCATCAGATTCGTCCCGGTTCCACTGGCTGACATCGATGCCGTTGTGGACCACCTTGACCTTGGCCGGGTCAACGTCCGGATAGCTGCGCAGGATGTCCTGGCGCATCCCTTCCGAGACGGCGATGATGGCGGCAGCGGCCTCGTAGGCGGTCTTTTCCACCCATGAGGACACCGCGTATCCGCCACCGAGCTGCTCGGCCTTCCACGGGCGCAGCGGCTCCAGGCTGTGGGCGCTGAGGACATGCGGGATGCCGTGGAGCAGCGACGCGATATGTCCGGCCATGTTGGCATACCAGGTGTGGGAGTGGACCAGGTCCGCGCCGGCTATATCCGGAACGATTCTCAGGTCCACCCCGAGGGTCTGGATAGCGGCGTTTGCTGAGCCCAGGTCTTGGGGCACGGAATACGACGTGACGGTCGCTCCGTGATACCCGGGCTCGCGGGGCGCGCCGAAGGCACGCACCTGAAGGTCCACGCGTTGGGCCAGCACCCTGCTGAGCTCGGCCACGTGGACCCCGGCGCCGCCGTAGATTTCCGGCGGGAATTCTTTGGTCACAATATCTATTCGCACATGCACCAAGGTAGTCGTTACGGTGGAACTGATCTAGTGTGAAGACGTTCGGGCATACCGGACTGTATTGGGGAGTAACGAAGGCGTTCAGGAGCGATCACCATGCCGCATCAAAAGAGAGTTTTGGCAATTGTCCTCGCAGGTGGCGAGGGAAACCGGCTCATGCCGTTGACGGCGGACCGGGCCAAGCCTGGTGTCCCGTTTGCCGGAAGCTACCGGCTTATAGACTTTGCCCTTTCAAATCTTGTGAATTCCCGCTATCTGCAAATTGTGGTGTTGACGCAATACAAGTCCCACAGCCTTGACCGGCACATTTCAGAAACGTGGCGCATGTCCACCCAACTGGGGAACTATGTGGCCTCGGTCCCGGCCCAGCAGCGCGTGGGCAAGAGCTGGTTCCTCGGCAGCGCCAACGCCATCTATCAGTCACTGAACCTCATTCATGACGCCAATCCCGACATCGTCGTCGTGGTCGGCGCAGACCACGTCTACCGGATGGACTTCTCCCAGATGGTGGCGCAGCACGTTGCCAGCGGGGCCAAAGCCACAGTCGCCGCCGTCCGCCAGCCGCTGCACATGGCGGACCAGTTCGGCGTGATCGAAACGGACGCGGACAACCCGGAGAAGATTGCCGCGTTTGTCGAGAAGCCGTCGTCGACGCCCGGCCTCGCGGCCGACCCCAGCCAGTTCCTGGCCTCCATGGGCAACTACGTGTTCGACGCCGACGCCCTGATCGAAGCCCTCCACGTCGACGCCGAGCGACTCGACACCAAGCACGACATGGGCGGAGACATCATTCCCTACTTCGTGAACCAGGGCGAAGCCGGCGTCTACGACTTCACCCTCAACGACATCCCCGGCTCCACCGAACGGGACCGCACCTACTGGCGCGACGTCGGCACCATCGATTCGTTCTACGACGCCCACATGGACCTGATCTCCCCCGTTCCGGTCTTCAACCTCTACAACTCCGAGTGGCCGATCTACACACGCCAGACCATCTCCCCGCCGGCCAAGTTTGTCCGCGGCAAGTCCAACACCGTGGGCACGGCACTGGATTCCATCGTGGCCAGCGGCGTCGTCGTCTCCGGCGGCATCGTGGAGGGGTCCGTGCTCTCCAACGACGTCTATGTCAGCACCTCGAGCCGGGTCCTGGACTCGGTCCTGATGGACAAGGTCAACGTCGGCGAAGGCGCAGTAATCAAACGCGCCATCATCGACAAGAACGTCAAGGTTCCGGCCGGGGCCGCGATCGGACTCGACCCCGAACTGGACCGCGCCCGCGGGTTCAAGGTCACCGACTCCGGGATCACGGTCCTGTCCAAGGGGCAGCTTGTCCCGGATCCCAGCGATGCGGAACGGGCGCTCTCCGCGGCCAACCTGCGCCTGGTCCCCGATGCCGTCCGCACTGCCACGGAAAGCTGGCCCGAACTGCGGGAGTCCGTGGACAAGGTCGCGGACGTGCAGGCCGCCGCAGTCGGCGCGGACGCACCGGCCAAGCAATCGCCCACGGCATAGGCAGGCGGGGGCCCGGCACCGCGTCACGCCGGGCTCCCCGCACCCTGTAAAATTAGGGCAATGAGCTCCCCCGATCTGTCTTCCGATCTTCCCCCTGCCGAGGCTGGTCTCGCCGAGGCCGGCCCTGCCGATCTGACCTCGGAGGAAATCCAGGCCTGCCTGAAGGTCCTGAACACTATCCACGCCTATGACGAGGAACACCCGGACTACGTTTCCGTGCGCCGCGCCACCGGGAAGATGTTCAAAGCCGTCAAGCGCCACCGGCGGGTCAGCAAACGCGATGAGATCGCCGAAGCGGACCGCGCCGTGATCGCCCAGACGGCGACGGCGGCCCCCGACAGGATCGACGACGAGACGCGAGGCAACAAGCTCGCCACCTCCGCGACCGGGGAGATCGCCGGCCACCTCCTCAGGTCCCGGCCGTGCTACATCTGCAAGCAGCACTACACTCAGGTTGACGCCTTCTATCACCAGCTATGCCCCGAGTGCGCCATGTTCAGCCACAGCAAACGCGACGCCCGCACCGACCTGACCGGCCGCAGGGCCCTGCTGACCGGCGGCCGGGCCAAGATCGGCATGTACATCGCGCTCCGGCTCCTCCGGGACGGCGCCCACACCACCATCACCACCCGGTTCCCCAAGGACGCCGCCCGCCGCTTCGCCGCCATGGAGGACAGCGCCGACTGGCTGCACCGGCTCCGGATCGTGGGCATCGACCTCCGCGACCCGTCCCAGGTGATGGCCCTGACGGATTCCCTCGACGCCGCCGGACCGCTGGACATCATCATCAACAACGCGGCCCAGACAGTGCGGCGCTCCGGCAACGCCTACAAGCCCCTCGTCGACGCCGAGGACGAGCCGCTGCCGGCCGCCCTCCAGGCTGCCAACGGCGGCCCGGAGCTCGTCACGTTCGGCCACGCCCACGACAAGCACCCGCTTGCCCTCGCCAGCAGCGTGCTGGACCATCCCGTACTGGCAGGGGACGCAATCACGTCCCTGGCCCTGTCCACGGGTTCCGCGTCGCTGGAACGCATTGCCTCCGGCACCGCAATCGACGCCGGCGGTCTGGTCCCGGACCTCGCTACGATCAACAGCTGGACCCAGGTGCTGGACGAAGTGGATCCGTTGGAAATGCTCGAAGTGCAGCTGTGCAACGTGACGGCTCCGTTCCTGCTGGTCAGCCGGCTGCGCGGCGCCATGAAGCGCTCCACCGCGCGGCGGAAGTACATCGTCAATGTCAGCGCCATGGAAGGCCAGTTCTCCCGCGCCTACAAGGGCCCGGGGCACCCGCACACGAACATGGCCAAGGCCGCGCTGAACATGATGACCCGGACCAGCGCCCAGGAAATGCTCGACGCCGACGGCATCCTCATGACGGCCGTGGACACCGGCTGGATCACGGACGAGCGGCCGCACTACACCAAAGTCCGGCTTATGGAAGAGGGATTCCACGCGCCCCTGGACCTGGTTGACGGCGCTGCCCGCGTGTATGACCCCATCGTGATGGGCGAGTCCGGCGAGGACCAGTACGGGGTCTTCCTGAAGGACTACAAGCCCAGTCCTTGGTGACAGGTGTAACCTGCTCCCCATGGACACCATCACTCCCCCGCCGGACCACTCGCTGACCATCGACCAATGCTGGGAGCTGCTCGAAGCCCAAATCGTGGGACGTGTAGCGCTGATCGTGGACAGCCATCCGGAGATCTTCCCGGTGAACTTCGTGCTGGAGCGGCGGACGATTGTCTTCCGCACAGCCGGCGGCACAAAACTGTGGGGCGCCATCACGGGCAAGCCGGTGGCATTCGAGATCGACGGCTACGACGCCCCCGACGAGTCGGCCTGGAGCGTGATGGCCCGCGGCGAAGCCGAACTGATAGAGAACCAGGCGGACAAGGACGCGGCGGACGCCCTGCTCTTGGAACCATGGCAGCCCGGAGACAAACCATATTACGTGCGTGTAGCTCCCAAGGCCCTGACCGGACGACGCTTCAAGGTCAACCGGCCCGATGTGTGGACCACCCGCCCCTCGGACCAGCGCCGCGCCTCGTTTGAATAGGCGTGCCCCCATAGCGGGTGTTACCTGGGGTAGGGTCAGGCGGTATGGCGCTGCGACTTGTTCAGGTGAATTTCAAGGCCCGGGATGACATAGCGCTCGGCCGGTTCTGGGCGGACGCGCTCGGCTGGGGTGTTTCCAGCGAGGGACCCGGCGTGACCAATGTTGAGCCCGTGGTTTTCGCGTGGCCGGACCCCGTCGCCGTCTGCGTCGATGTCGTCACTGTCCCGGACCCCGAGACGGTGAGGTACCGCGCGCATCTCGACCTCGCCAGTAATTCTGCGGCCCATCAGGCGGAGCTGGTGGCGCACCTGTTGAAGCTCGGTGCGACGCCCGCCGACGTGGGCCAAGGTGATGTGCCATGGACGGCTCTGGCCGACCCGGAGGGCAACCTGTTCCGGGTGCTGGAGCCGAGGACGATCTACCGGGACACTGGGCCGATCGGCGCCGTGGTGGTCAACTGTGAGGATCCGCGGGCCATGGCCCGGTTCTGGGCCGAGGCGACGGACTGGACCCTACACGAGGTGAACGACGATCATGCCAGGCTGCGTTCGGCCAAGGGCGTCGGGCCGTATCTGGAGTTCCTTCGCATGCCCGCCCTGAAGACCGTATGTGGTCGTGTCCATCTCGACCTGATGCCGTACCCCGGTGATGATCAAGCGGCAGAGGTTGCCCGGCTGCGGGCTCTGGGCGCCACTGACGCCGACGTCGGCCAGGGCGATGTTCCGTGGGTCTGCCTCGCCGACCCGGAGGGCAACGAGTTCTGCGTCCTCACCCCTGGCTGAAGCGGGCCGCCGTCGGGCCCGGCATGGGGCCAAAAGTCATGCAAGCACACCAGCCCGCGTTCCGATAAGTCCCAGCGCAGCGGCCGGAGGCGGCCCGCTGGGCATAATGACCCTTGTCCGTGGCGCCGCAGTGCACAAGAATGGCAGAGGCTGGGGTAAGTCAATGAACCACAGAATTCAATGAAGCACAGAGTTCAATGAACCACAGAATTCAGAGAACACAGTTTCGAGCGGTCCTGAAAAGCGGCCGGACGGGAGAACCATGATTGCCTGGGCAGACGCAGGTCTCACTGCCGCCGATGGCGTGCAGGCGGTGATCCGCGTCTTTATCCTTGATGACCACGAACTTGTCAGACGGGGGCTGCAGGAACTCCTCGAGGGCGAGGGCTTCGTGGTGGTCGGCAGTTCCGGATCCGCGGTGGAGGCGACCCGCCGGATTCCCGCACTGCACCCCGATGTCTGTGTGCTGGATGCCCGCCTACCGGACGGAACTGGCATTGAGGTCTGCCGGGACGTGCGGTCGGTGGACCCGTCCTTGAACTGCATCATCCTGACGAGCTTCGACGACGAGCAGGCCCTGCGCGGCGCTGTCCTGGCCGGTGCGCGGGGATATGTGCTCAAGGAAATCGGCGGCACGGACCTGATCGGCGCTCTGCGGCGGGCAGCAGCGGGCGAGACCCTCTTTGAAGAAGGCGTCGCCGCCGGCGTCGTGGACAGCCTGGTGGAGGCCGAGGAAGTTGACCCGCGCACCTCATCCCTCACGCCCCAGGAACGCAAGGTCTTGGAGCTGGTGGGCGGCGGACTGACCAATCGGCAAATTGCCGCCGAAATGTTCCTGGCGGAAAAGACCGTCAAGAACTATGTGTCCTCGCTGCTGGCCAAGCTCGGATTCGAACGACGCACCCAGGCTGCTGTCTTCATCGCCAGCCCGGCGTTTCCCGTGGCCTCCGGCGCCACAGCCGGCGACGGGACCCGGCCGCATAGCGTCCGGTAGCGTCCGCGCCCAAATAGCCTCCGACGGCGTCGGCCGGAGGGGCACGGCTAGATGGGCACGGACCATTCCAGGCTGGTACCGGCGTCGGGCGCGCTCGTGATGATGCATTCGCCGTCGAGCATGCGTGCCCGGTCCTCGAGATTGCTCAGCCCATTGCGTTTTCCGGGTTGGGCGAATCCGGCGCCGTTGTCCCTGATCACCACCGTCACCCGGCCCTTGACCACGGCGACCGAAACCGAGATGGTATCCGCCCCGGAGTGCCGGATGGCGTTGCTGAGCCCCTCAGAAACCACAGCCACGACGTTGTCGGCCTTGTCCGGCGTCACAGCATCCACGGGTCCCGTGATGGTCAGGCGCGGCGCGAATGGCATGGATTTCGCCGAACTTCGCGTGACCCGACGGATCCGTCCGCTGAGCAATTCTGTATCGGCGATATTGCTCTTCAGTGAGTAAATGGTGTCGCGCAGGCTGCGGATCGCCTCGTCGAGTTCACCTGTGATGAGGTGGATGCGCTCCCACGCCAAGTCGTCCTTCGTGAACCGGGTGAGGCTCTGCACGCTCAGCCCGGCGGCGAACAGCCGCTGGATGACGAGGTCGTGCAGGTCCCGGGCGATCCTGTCGCGGTCCGTGAAGACCAGGAGCTCCTCGCGGAGGCGGTGCACCCTGGATAGTTCCAAGGCGAGGGCCACGTGGGAGCCGAAGACGGCCCCCATCTCCATGTCGGTCCGGGTGTAGCGGACCGAATCCTTTCTCCGTGCCAGCAGCAGGAGGCCGTGGTGGGCGCCCTGGGTGCTCAGTGCCACTGCCAAGAGAGGCCCGGTGACGCCGGCGTCGACCTCCCCGACCACTTCCGACGCATCGTCGAAAAGCACCGGCTCACCGCCTTCGAGGACACTATCAAGGAGTCCTGATTCGAGGTGCAATGACCTTCCGGAAAACGCCGTGCCCCGCTCCCCGGCAACTCCGATAACGACGTGCGCAACGCCGTTGGCGGCTGGAGCCACCAGCAGGGCGAGATCGGACGCGGACTCCTGGAGCGCCCGGCCGGCAATCGGGTCCAGGCCGCCCGAGGTGTAGTCGCGGTCCGTGCTCAGCATCAGCCCGGAGACGTCCATGCAAGCTTCCAGCCAGCGGGCCCTGCGGCGGGCATCGTCATAAAGCCGGGCATTCTCAATGGCAACACCGGCGGCGGCCGCCAACGCGACGGCCAAGGCCTCGTCCTCGGCGGTGAAGTCTTCCCCGCCTTCTTTTTCCGTGAGGTAGAGGTTCCCGAACGCCACCTCCCGGACCCGGACCGGGACCCCCAGGAAGGACTGCATGGGAGGGTGGTGTGCGGGGAACCCGTAGGCTTCAGCGTGCTTGCTCAGATCATGCAGCCGAAGCGGCCGGGGATCTGTAATCAGGAGGCCGAGGACGCCGTGGCCTGTCGGCAGCGGACCAATCTTCCGCGCCAGTTCGCCGTCGATCCCGACAGTGATGAAGTGGCTCAGCGCGTGGTCATCACCGATGACACCCAGGGCACCAAACCGTGCACGCAACAACCGGCAGGCAGATTCCACCACGCGTTCCAAGACGGCATCCAAGCTCAGGTCCTCGGTCAGGGCCACGACCGCTTCCAACAGGCCCGCCATGCGTTCCTTGGATTGGAGCAGCTCTTCTGCCCGGGCGCCGAACCCCTTCAGCAGTTCCTCAACCACGGGGTTTGGCTCGGATACGGCATGGCCTGAACCTTCACCCGTTGAATGCATGTCATTGCCCCCACTCGCTCCGGCCCGTGTCGACGCTGACCGTCCTATGCCAGAATACAGCGAACCACTCAGGAAAGCCTTAGGCTTCAGGGTTTTAAACCGGCGGCTGGGACCATTTGCCCTAGCCGCCCTCAGCCCCGGCGGCGTACCCTCGCCGTCATGAGTACTGATTCGAGCCCGGGCAGTCACGAGTCAAGGGACCAGGCCCACGCGGTGGAAAACCTGGACCACCACGAATGCTGGCAGTTATTGCGCAGCGTCTCGGTCGGCCGGCTGGCGGTCTGGGTGGACGATCACCCCGACATCTTCCCCCTCAACTACAAAGTGGACCACGGCACGCTGGTCTTCCGGACCGCCGAGGGCACCAAGCTGCAGGCGGCAACCGGCGACACGCCGGTGGCGCTGGAGGCCGATGGCGTGGACGCGGACACTGGAGTCGCCTGGAGTGTCGTGGTCAAGGGCCAGGCCGCGCCGGTGCAGAACCCGCAGGAAGTCATGGACACGGTGGGCCTCTTGCTGTTCCCGTGGCAGGCCGGACAAAAGGAACACTTCGTCCGGATCACGCCGGACACCGTCACCGGGCGCCGTTTCAAAGTGGTGCCGCCCCAGACGTGGTGGACTCCGCTGGACGACTCCACCCGCTCCGGCCTCGAATAGACAAACCCCCACAACACAGCTTGCGCTACCAGATCGGGCTGCTATAAGGGCTCAGGGCAGCCCGATCTGACAGGGCAACTGGGGGCGCGGCGCGGTTTAGGCCAGGCGGGTGATCTCCACGCTGACGCTGAGGGCCGATCCCCCGCCGCCGGACAGGATGCCCTTGAGCGGCGGCACGTCGCGGTAGTCGCGGCCCCGGGCCACAGTGACGTGGAAATCCCCCGCCGGTTTGTGGTTTGTCGGGTCCCAGCTCCGCCAATCGCCGTCCCACCACTCCAGCCACGCATGGGATTGGCCGGCAACTGTCTCGCCGAGATCCGCCGTCGAACGGGGGTGCAGGTAGCCGGAAACGTAGCGGGCCGGGATGCCGCAGCTGCGCAGCGAGCCGATGGCGAGGTGTGCCAGGTCCTGGCAGACGCCTTGGCGCTGGTTCCAGGCTTGCTCGGCGTTCGTGGTGACGCCGGTGGAGCCCCTCATGTAGGTCATTTCGCCCCGCATCCAGGCAAACACTGCCATGGCCGCCTCGTGCGGCGTTTTTCCTTCCACTACCCCGGGAACGATGGCGAGCACCTCGGAGCCCGGCCCGGTCAGCTGGGACTGCGGGATCCAGTCACTGAACTGGTTGAGGGTCTCCGGGGCCGCCAGGACGTCCCACCCGACGATGTCTGCTTCGGCCGCGATTTTCTCGACCCGGTGCACCTCAACGGTGGTGGTGGACAGGACTTCGAGGTGGTCGTGCGGCATCTGCATGTCGAAGGCCGTTACGCGCGTGCCCCAGTAGTCGCGATAGCTGCTCATGGCCGCCTGCGAGGGCGAGACCTTCATGGAGGACTCCAGGACTACCTGCTGCGGGTCGGTCAGCGGGGTCATCCGGGCCTCGTTGTAGGACAGGGTGACGCGTTTGTTGTACTTGTAGGCCGTCTTGTGGACGATATTTAGCCGGGTCATGAAACTTCTCCCACCCAGGCCAGCTCGTCTGCCTGATTGAAGTACTTACGGGAAATGGCGTCCGAGGCCTGCGATACCGCCTTTTGCACACGCTCCATGTGCTCCGGCAGCTCCGACATGAGGTCATCGGTGCGGTGGAACTCCAGGAAGGTGCGGGCCTGGCCGACAATCCGGCGGGCGTCGTTGATGAAGCCGACGCGCTGGGCCGAGGGGTCCAGCTTTGCCAGGCACTCGTCGGCGTCGCGCAGGGCGTAGACGATGGACCGCGGGAACAGCCGGTCCAGGAGCAGGAATTCGGCCGCGTGCTGGTCCCCGAACGCCGCCCGCCGGGTCCGGAGGAAGGATTCGTACGCGCCGGCGCAGCGGAGCATGTTCACCCAGGACATGCCGGCCGAGAGGACATCGCGGGTGGAGAGCATGCGCGCGGTCATGTCGGCCCGCTCCAGGGACCGGCCCAGGACGAGGAACTGCCAGCTCTCATCATGGCTGACGGTGGTGTCGGCCAGGCCGCTGACCATGGCGGTGCGCTCCAGGACCCAGTTGCAGAACCGGTAGGTGCCCACCACGTCCTTGCGGTGCTGGTTCAGCCCGTAGTAGGTCGTGTTCAGGCTCTCCCAGAGTCCGGAGGAGACGGTCTCGCGGGCGCGGCGGGCGTTTTCTCGGGCCGCGCCGAGGGAACCGGCAATGGACGTGGCGCTCTGCTTGTCGTAAGCGAGGGCGTTGAGCAGTTCGGGCAGGCCGAAATCCTCATTCTGCGCACGGGCACCCATGACGGCGAGGAGTTCCTGCGCGACGCTGCGCTGTTCCTCCATGGGCAGATGGTTGAGCCGCTCGAGGTGGACGTCGAGGATCCGGGCGGTGCCGTCGGCCCGTTCCACGTAGCGGCCGATCCAAAACAGTGACTCGGCAATACGGCTAAGCATTCGCGGTTACCTCCTGCGCGTCAGAAATCTGCTGTTGCTGCTGCTCTTTTTGGCTGTCGCGCCAGTTGCTCTCCACCGGCCAGACCGAAACCCGCTCACGGACTGCGATGGTGGGCCGCGGGATCACTTCGACGGGAACCTGCGGTGAATCGGCCAGGACCCAGGTGTCCTTCGAGCCGCCGCCCTGGCTGGAATTGACGATCAGCGAGCCCTCCTTGAGCGCCACGCGGGTCAGCCCGCCGGGGAGAACCCAGACGTCCTCACCGTCGTTGACGGCGAACGGGCGAAGGTCCACGTGCCGGGGGCCGAACTTGTCGCCGCTGAGCGTGGGCACGGTGGACAGTTGCAGGACCGGCTGCGCGATCCAGCCGCGGGGGTCGGCGACGACGCGCTTGCGCAGCGCCTCAAGTTCGTCCCTGGACGCGTCCGGGCCGATCACCAGGCCCTTGCCGCCGGAACCGTCGACGGGCTTCACCACGAGCTCGGCCAGGTTGTCCAGGACGTATTCACGGGCTTCCTTCTCTTCGAGCCGGAACGTGTCCACGTTGGCGATCATGGGCTCTTCGTTCAGGTAGTACCGGATGAGGTCGGGCACGTAGCTGTAGACCAGCTTGTCATCGGCGACGCCGTTGCCCACGGCGTTTGCGATCGTGACGCCGCCGGCGCGGGCAGCGTTGACCAGGCCGGGGCAGCCGAGCATGGAGTCGGCGCGGAACTGCAGCGGGTCCAGGAATTCATCGTCAATGCGTTTGTAGATGACGTCCACGCGTTGTTCACCGGCCGTGGTGCGCATGTAGACCCGGTTGCCGCGGCAGATGAGGTCGCGGCCCTCCACGAGTTCGACACCCATCAGGCCGGCGAGCAGCGTGTGCTCGAAGTAGGCGCTGTTGAACACGCCGGGGGTCAGAACCACCACGGTGGGATCGTCGACGCCGGACGGCGCCGTCTTCCGCAAGGCTGACAAGAGCCGGCGGGGGTACTCCTCGACCGGGCGGATGAGCTGCTGCCCGAAGGCCTCGGGCAGGCCCTTGGCCATAGCCCGGCGGTTTTCGAGGACGTAGCTGACGCCGGAGGGCACGCGGACGTTGTCCTCCAGGACGCGGAACGTGCCCGCGGCGTCGCGGACGACGTCGATTCCGGAAATGTGGACGCGGACCCCGCCGGCCGGCTCAAAACCGTGCACCTGGCGGTGGAAGTGCGCGCTGGTCGTGACGAGCTGGCGCGGGATGACGCCGTCGGACACCACCGTCATCTTGTCGTAGACGTCGTTGAGGAAGGCTTCCAGGGCACGGACGCGCTGGGCCACACCGCGTTCCAGGACGCTCCACTCATCGGCGGGGATCACCCGGGGAACGATGTCGAGGGGGAAGGGCCGCTCCTCGCCGGCGAAGTCGAACGTCACGCCGCGGTCCAGGAAGGTCCGCGCCATGGAATCGGCGCGGGCACTGACGTCAGCCAACGAGAGTTCACGCAGGGCCAAGGCCACCTGCCCGTAGGACTTCCGGGCCTGCTGGCCGGGGGCAAACATCTCGTCGTAGGCGCCGCTTCGGCCGGCGGCCTCGGAGTAATCCTGGAATAGGTCAGACATGGTCACTAGCCAACCACCTTTTCGTTACGAAATCATTTCGACAGCCCGCGGCACGGCGCTCAGGGAGGGGCGTGCAGCCCGGGGCCGCCTGCCGGGATGGCCGGGGTTAAGGTTTTCCGGCCGGGTACGGCAATGTAGGGGCGTGCCCCCCAAGAATTCCGCGGCCGCGGCCGCACCCGGCCTGATCGGCGCCGCAGTTGCCGTTGCCGTCGCCGTCGCTGTCCATCTGTTGCTCCCTGCGCTGCCGGCGATGACCCTGGCCGTGCTGCTCGGGCTCCTCGCCGCAAACCTGCCCGGAGTGGCGGGGTGGACCGCGGGGCCGGCGCGTCCCGGGCTCGATTTCGCCGGCAAGCACCTCATGCGGGCTGGGATCGTGGTGCTGGGCCTAAAGGTCAGCCTCGGCGATGTGCTGGGCCTGGGCTGGGTGGCGCTGCTGCTCGTGACGGCCGTGGTGCTGGCCGCCTTCGCCGGCACGTACGGCATCAGCAGGCTCTTCCGGCTGCCTCCCCGCGTGGCGCTGCTGGTGGCCACCGGGTTCGCCATCTGCGGCGCCTCCGCGATCGGGGCGATGGCCGCCGTACGCAGAATCCGGCAGGAGGAAACCGTGCTGCCGGTGGCGCTCGTGACCCTGTGCGGAACGCTGGCGATCGGGGTACTGCCCCTGCTCGCGCGGCCGCTGGGCCTGGGCCCGGAGCTCTTCGGGGCGTGGACCGGGGCCTCGGTGCACGACGTCGGGCAGGTGGTCGCCACCGCCCAGACCGCGGGCGCCGCGGCCCTGGCCATCGCCGTCGTCGTCAAACTCACCCGGGTGATCCTGCTGGCGCCAATGGTCGCCGTCGCAGGGTTCCACCACCGGATGGGGACCCCAGCCGACGGCGCCAAACGCCCGCCGGTGATCCCGCTGTTCGTCATCGGATTCGTGGCGCTGGCGGCCCTGCGCACCACCGGGTGGCTCTCCCCCACAATCCTGGACGCGGCCGCCGCCCTCCAGGACGCGCTGCTGGGCATGGCGTTGTTCGGCCTGGGTTCCGCCGTCCGCGTGGGACAGCTGCTGCACACCGGTGCTCGCGCGCTGCTGGCCGCGCTGGCGTCCTGGCTGCTGATCGCCTTGTTGGGCCTGGCGGCCGCCTGCCTGATGTTCCCGCCCGCGTGATCCGGCGCACACGCTCCCGTGATTAGATAGCTGGGTGTCAAACCAGAATCTGCGCCGCGACGAGGCCGCGGCCCGTGCCGCCCTCATCACCACACATAGCTACGACGTCTCCCTCGACGTCCGGCAGGCCGCCGACCCGAACATCGCAGGCTACACAAGCCGCAGCGTCATCTCCTTCTCGGCCAGCGAACCCGGGGCATCGACCTTCGTGGATTTCATCGCGGACAGCGTGCACAGCGTCTTCCTCAACGGCAAGGGCCTCCCGGTAGCCGACGTCGTGGACGGTTCCCGGATCCGGCTCGAGAACCTGCAGCCGGAGAACCAGGTCACCATCACCGGCACAGCGCTGTACAGCACGTCCGGTGAGGGCATGCACCGTTTCGTCGATCCCGCGGACGGGCAGTGCTACCTTTACACGCAGTACGAACCCGCCGACGCCCGCCGGGTGTTCGCGAACTTTGAGCAACCCGATCTGAAGGCCGAGTTCACGTTCCACGTCTTGGCCCCCTCCGACTGGCAGGTGTCCTCCAACGGCGTCGAGGTGCTGCGCACCCAGCTGACGTCCGATCCCGCCACGAGCCGCTGGGACTTCGCCCCCACCAAGGCAATGTCCACCTACATCACCACGGTCTTGGCCGGACCGTACTTCAAGGCCGAGGACGCCTGGAGCGGCACACTGGGCGACGGCACGGTCCTGGACGTGCCGCTGGCACTCTACTGCCGCGCCTCCATGGCCGCGTCCTTCGACGCCGAAGCGCTGTTCAGCCTCACCAAGAACGGGCTGGCCTACTTCAACGAGCTCTTCGATTACCCCTACCCGTGGGGCAAATACGAACAGGCCTTCGTGCCTGAGTACAACCTCGGCGCCATGGAAAACCCTGGCTTGGTGACCTTCACCGAAAGCTACGTCTTCACCTCCCGGGCCGCCGATTCGCAGTACCAGGCCCGGGCCAACACGCTCCTGCACGAGATGGCGCACATGTGGTTTGGCGATCTCGTCACCATGAAGTGGTGGGATGATTTGTGGCTCAAGGAATCCTTCGCCGACTACATGGGCACCCTCGGCGTGGACCGGACCACGGACTGGGACACGGCTTGGGTGAACTTCGCCAACAACCGCAAGGCATGGGCCTACGTCCAGGACCAGCTGCCCACCACGCACCCCATCGTTGCCGACATCCCGGACCTGGAAGCCGCGAAGCAGAACTTTGACGGCATCACCTACGCCAAGGGCGCCTCGGTGCTGAAGCAGCTGGTGGCCTACGTCGGGTTCGAGGCCTTCATTACCGGTTCCCGCCGGTACTTCCGGGACCACGCCTACGGCAACACCACGCTCGCCGAGCTCTTGGCGGCACTCAGCGCGGCATCCGGCCGCGACCTCGGCGAATGGGCCCGCCAATGGCTCCAGACCTCCGGCATCTCTACCCTCTCCTGTGAGATCACCGGGCACGGGGACGCGCTCGGCGCCGTCGCTGTCCTGCAGGACGCCGTGGATCCCACCACCGGCAGGCAGGAGCCCCGGCCGCACCGGCTCCGGATAGGCCTCTACGACTTTGACGACGCCGGCGCACTGGTCCGCACAGACAGCGTCGAGACCGATGTCAGCGGCGCCCGAACCGACGTGACCGGCCTGGCCGGCAAACCACGGCCCGCCCTGCTGCTGGTCAACGACGACGACCTCAGCTACGCCAAGGTCCGGCTCGACCCGCACTCCGAGGCCACAGTGCGCGGATCCCTGGACAAGCTGAACGATCCCATGGCGCGGGCGCTGTGCTGGACTGCACTATGGGATTCGGCCCGCGACGCCGTCGCCCCGGCTTCCCGCTATGTCGACGCCGTCCAGCGTTTCGGCCCCGCGGAAACGGGAATCGGCGTCCTGCTCAACGTGCTGGGCAACGCCTCGACGGCGGTCGAACGCTATGTCCCCCGGGGCCAGCGGGACGCCGTGCGCCGCGGCTTCCTGACCACGGCCGCCGAACAGCTGCAGGCCGCCGCGCCGGGCTCCGACCAGCAGCTG
Organism: Arthrobacter sp. 05L421; assembly: GCF_056397785.1. NCBI lineage: Bacteria > Bacillati > Actinomycetota > Actinomycetes > Micrococcales > Micrococcaceae > Arthrobacter > Arthrobacter sp. 05L421. The sequence goes on along the minus strand of NZ_JBFTOC010000002.1, from coordinate 299,128 downwards.
GCCTGGGCCCGAACACTGGCCGCCACCAGCCGCTATGACGCCGGCCGCCTGGACCTGCTCCGGGGCATCCTGGACGGCAGCACCGTGATCGAGGGCCTGGCGGTGGACGCCGAACTGCGCTGGAATCTCTGGCACGGCCTGGCAGCCAACGGCCAGGCCACACCGGAGCAGCTGGACCAGGAGCTCGCCCGGGACAACACGGCGGCCGGCAAATCCGGGCATGCCACGGCCCTGGCCGCCCGCCCGGAGGCATCCGTCAAGGCCGCAGCGTGGGAGGCAGCCGTCCACGGCACGGGGCTGTCCAACCAGCTCCTTAGCGCCACCATCGCCGGGTTCAACACCGGTGCGGCCTCGCTACTGGCCGGATTCATCGACCCGTACTTCGAATCCCTCGAGCAGGTCTGGGCGGACCGGAGCATCGAGATCGCCAGCCGGATTGTCCGCGGCTTCTATCCCGCGGGCCAAGACCTGGACGGCCACGGCGGTACCCCCGAGACCCACGCCGTGATTGCCCGCACGGACCACTGGCTGGCCGACCACCCCGACGCGCCCCGCGCGCTGCGCCGGATCATCATTGAGCAGCGCAGCCACCTGCACCGATCCCTGAAGGCGCAGGCGCTGACGGCGCCGGCCCTCGGCGCCTAAGGGGCCTGGGCGCTCGACGCCGGGAACGCGGCGCCGGCCGCCTGGGCCGGGTTGTAAAGGACACGGGTTGTAAAGGAAATTGGGCAGTTAAGGAACCCGGTGCAGCCACTCGGCGGTGCCGAACTTGGTCTCCACCCGGCGCCGGGCGGCCTCCAGCTCGGCGTCGGTGAGGACGGACGGTGTCGCGTCGTAGCGTTCGGCGAAGACGTCCATCATGGCTGCGACGATCTCGGCCCGGGCCATGCCGGTCTGGCGGCGGAGCGGATCCACGCGTTTCTTGGCGCTCGTGGTGCCCTTGTCGGACAGCTTCTCCTTGCCGATGCGCAGCACCTCGACCATTTTCTCGGCGTCGATGTCGTAGCTCATGGTGACGTGGTGGAGCATCCCTCCGTTGGCGAGCCGCTTCTGCGCTGCCCCGCCGATCTTTCCGTGCTCGGTGGCGATGTCATTGAGCGGCACGTAGAAGGCGCTGATGCCGACCTTTTCCAAGGCCGCCATCACCCAGGCGTCCAGGAAGCGGTAGGAGTCCGCGAAGCTGATGCCGTCCACGAGGGTCTGCGGCAGGTAGAGCGAGTAGGTGATGCAGTTTCCGGCCTCCATGAACATCGCTCCCCCGCCGCTGATCCGCCGGACCACGCTGATGCCGTGCCGGGCCACGCCCTCGGGGTGGAGTTCGTTGCGGACGGACTGGAAGCTGCCGATCACCACGGACGGTTCCTCCCAGTCCCAGAACCGCAGGGTGGGGTTGCGCCGGCCGGCGCCGACTTCCTCGGTCAGGACCTCATCCAGGGCGACGTTGACGTGGGTGGGCAGGACCGATGGGGCGATGATGTTCCAGTGGTGGTCCGCCCAGCCGGTCGCCTTCGCGAGGGCGCGGCGGACGGTGACCGCGACGGCGTCGGCGGAAAAGCCGAACAGCACGGTGCCTTCGGGCAGGGCCGCTGTCACCGCGTCCGCGATGTCGGCGGCGCTGGTGTCGACGGGCAGCCCTGTGAGGGCCCGGTTGATCTCCGGCAGCGCCTCGTCCGGTTCCAGGAAGAAGTCCCCGCTCAGCGAGACGTTGGCCAGTAAGCCGTCCACGACGTCGAAATCGGCGACCACGAGTTTGCCGCCCGGAACCTTGTACTCGCCGTGGTGACGGCCGCCGTCGTCGTCAGTGCTGGGAGCGGTGGCCACGGGATGGGATGTCATGACATCCATCCTGCCGCATGCATCCGGGAACCCGCGAAACCGGCAACCCCATAAGAAACCGGCACCCCGGTAAACCGGAACGCCAGCAGAGACGCAAAAAGCCCGCACCGTTGCCGGTGCGGGCTTTCCATCAGACCTTGGGGAAGAAAGTTACTTCTTGCCGCCGAAGCCCTTGAAGCGAGCGTTGAAGCGCTCGACGCGGCCTGCGGAGTCCATGATGCGCTGCTTGCCCGTGTAGAACGGGTGCGACTCAGAGGAGATTTCGACGTCGATGACCGGGTAGGTGTTTCCGTCTTCCCACTCGATGGTCTTCTTGGAAGACACGGTGGACTTGGTCAGGAACTTGACGCCGGAAGCCAGGTCGTTGAAAACAACAGCTTCGTACTTCGGGTGAGTATTAGACTTCATAATTGGACCTTTGTTCGCACAACTGGATTTTGCCAGTTGCCAGGTATGAATGGGATGGCCGGCGGATATCACCGGACGGCCAGCTATCAATCATAGCCGATAGCCGGACCACTGACGAACACCATTGGCGCACGTCAGCGCGGCGAAGCTCTTGTTCGCCCTAGTCCTTTGGACGGAGCTCCCAGAACGCCACCGCCGACGCCGCGGCGACGTTAAGCGAGTCCACGCCCGGGCGCATCGGGATCTTCACGGCGAGGTCGACGGCGGCCAGGGTCCCGGCGCTCATGCCCGCGCCTTCGGTGCCCAGCACCAGGGCCAGCCGCTCCGGGCGCCGGGCCGCGAGCACGTCGAGGTCCACAGCGTCTTCCGTCAGCTCCATGGCAGCCACGGTGAAGCCCTGTTCCTGAAGCGCAGCCAAGCCACCGGCCCAGTCCTCCAACCGGGCCCACGGCACCTGGAACACGGTCCCCATGCTGACCCGGACGCTCCGGCGGTAGAGCGGATCCCCGCAGCGCGGCGAGACCAGAACGGCGTCCACGCCCAGGGCCGCGGCCGAGCGGAAGATGGCACCCACGTTCGTGTGGTCCACGATGTCCTCGAGTACGGCAACCCGACGGGCCCCGGCGAGCAGTTTCGCCAGCGGCACGGGGCCGGGCCGGTGCATGGCGGCCATGGCGCCGCGGTGCAGGTGAAAGCCGGTAATTTCCTCCAGCAGCGCCGCGGAGCCAATATACGCCGGGACGTTCGGGTACTGCTCAAAGACATCCGCCAGGTCCTCGGCCCACTTCTCGGCAAGGAAGAAGGACCGGGGCCGGTGGCCCGCGGCCAGCGCCCGGCGCAGGACCCGGGAGGATTCGGCGATGTAGAGGCCCTCGGCGGGTTCCCGGACTTTGCGCAGGTGCACGTCGGTGAGCTGCGTGTAATCGGAGACCCGCGGGTCGTCGGCGGATTCGAGATAGTGAAAGGTCACGGGCAGGTCATTTCAGTTGGTTCATTTCAGCGGGGATTCTTGAATCAACGTGGCTATTTGAACAGGTTGGCGATCATGAATCCCAGTGCCACCAGGCCCAGGGCGAAGATGACCCCGCGCAGGACCGCCGGGGAGAGCCGGCGCCCCACCTTGGAACCGATCACACCGCCGATCAGGGAGCTCACGGCGATCAGTCCGACCACGCCCCAGTCGATCCGGTCGAAGGCGAACAGGAGGTAGGAGCAGGCCGCGACCACGTTCACGCCCAGCACCAGGAAGTTCTTCATCGCGTTGGCGTTCTGGATGGTCCCGGTCATGAACACGCCCAGGATGCCGACTAACAGGATGCCCTGGGCCGCGACGAAGTAGCCGCCATAGACGCCGGCCAGGTACACAAGCACCATCAGCAGGACACCGTGCCGCCGGTCCCGGATGGCGTGCTCAGGGTTTTCCTCGCGGTTCTTCACCCACCGCTGGAGCCGCGGCTGGAAGACCACCATCAGCAGGGCCAGCACGATCAGGACGGGGGCGGCGTAGTAGAAGACCTGTTCGGGCAGGTGGAGTAGCAGGTACGCGCCGGTGACGGCGCCCAGCAGCGAGGCCGGAAGGAGCCGGAGCAGCTGCTTGCCGCGGCCTTCGAGTTCCTTCCGGTAGCCCCAGGCGCCGGTGGCGTTGCCGGCCACGAGCCCCATGGCGTTGCTGATGGAGGCCGTGACCGGGGCGTAGCCCAGGGCGATCAGCACCGGGAACGTGACCAGGGTGCCGGACCCGACGACGCTGTTGATGGTGCCCGCCCACAGTCCGGCGAAGAAAATGAAGGCGCTATTGAGGAACTCCACGCGGGGTCAGCGGACCCGTCAGTGGCTGGCGGTCGCGGTGTACCGGCCGGCGTTGACGGTGACGTCCAGCGGCAGGCCGAACGTTTCGCTCAGGTTTCCGGCGGTAAGGACCTCAGGCAGCGGACCGGAGGCCACCACGCCGCCGTCGCGCATGAGCATCGCGTGCGTGAAGCCCGGCGGCACTTCTTCGAGGTGGTGGGTGACCAGGACGATCGCCGGGGCGGTGTCGTCGCGGGCGAGTTCGCTCAGGCGCTGGACCAGGTCCTCGCGCCCGCCGAGGTCGAGCCCGGCGGCCGGTTCGTCCAGGAGCAGGAGCTCGGGATCGGTCATGAGGGCGCGGGCGATCTGGACGCGCTTGCGCTCCCCTTCGGAGAGCGAGGCGAAGGGGCGGTTGAGCAGCGGGCCCATCCCCCACTCGTTCAGCAGCCCAAAGGCGCGCCGCTCGTCGTTCTTCTCGTAGCCTTCGCGCCAGCGGCCGGTCACGCCGTAGGCGGCGGTGACCACCACGTTGAGGACCTTCTCGTGTTCAGGGATCTGGCTGGCCAGGGCAGCCGAGGACAGGCCGATCCGGGGCCGGAGCTCAAAGACGTCGACGGCGCCGAGGACTTCCTCGAGGATGCCCGCCATACCGGACGTCGGGTGGATCCGGGCCGCGGCCAGCTGGAGGAGTGTGGTCTTGCCGGCACCGTTGGGTCCCAGGATCACCCAGCGTTCGCCCTCCTTGACCTGCCAGTCCACCTTGTCCAGGAGGGTTTTAGCCCCACGTACAACGCTGACGCCGGCCATTTCAAGAACATCACTCATAGGAGTAGACACTAGGACAAAAAAGCGGACGACTGATAACCGGCGCCACGGGCTGCCGTGCTGCGTCACGCGGCGCCGGCCCGGGCGCAACGAATTCGGGCCGTCCAAGGCCTGCTCGCTAGGATTGAGGCCATGAGTTCGAACGTGACCGCAGTGAGCTACGGCCTGAAATTGTCCCTTCCCGAGATCCAGCGGCTGCGTTCGCTCCTGACGGCCGCGGGGCTCAGCGTCGGTGCCGAAACCCGCGCCGGCGACGGGCGCTTCGAGGTGTATGCGGCGGACTGCGCGCTGGGGGCCCCGGAAGGCGGCTTGGCCGAAGTTTCTCGCGACCGGCTGGACGGGCTGCGCCGCGCGCTGGCGGCCGCCGGCGTCGAGGGCGTGGACACGGCGCTGGTTCCCGCAGCGCTGCGCGGCGCGCCGCGAAAGTTCCTGATCATGGACGTGGACTCCACGCTCATCCAGCAGGAAGTGATCGAACTCCTGGCCGCCTACGCCGGCAAGCGCGAGGAAGTGACAGCGGTGACCGAGGCCGCCATGCGTGGCGAGCTGGATTTCGCCCAGAGCCTGCACGCCCGGGTGGCGGTGCTCGCCGGGTTGCCGGCGGACGTGGTTGAGCGGGTCCGGGCCGAGGTCAAGCTGACCGAGGGCGCCGCCGAACTCGTGGCGGCATTCCAGGGTGCCGGCCATGCTGTGGCCGTGGTGTCCGGCGGGTTCAACCAGATCCTCCAGCCGATCGCCGAAGACCTGGGGCTGCACTACTGGATCGCCAATGAACTGGAAATCGTCGACGACGCACTGACCGGCAAAGTACTCGGCGACGTCATCGACAGGGCCGCCAAGGAGAAGTACCTGCGCGAGTGGGCCGCAGCCGAGGGCATTCCCATGGAGCACACCATCGCCGTGGGAGACGGCGCCAACGACCTCGACATGCTGGGCGCCGCCGGGATCGGCATCGCCTTCAATGCCAAGCCTGCCGTCCGGGCTGCCGCGGACGCCGCCGTCAACCTTCCCTATCTCGACGCCGTGCGGTACATCGCGGGGGTCTGATGCGTTAACCGCGAGAAGGCACGTCGCGGCAATGTTGAGTCAAAACATTGCTGCGACGTGCCTTCTCGGCGTTTCCGGTGGCGAGAGCTCCTAGCTGGAGCTCTCGTCGGCAGTCTTGGAGAAGTAGTCGGCGCCGCCGACGTATTCGGTGTGGCCGGTCTCGACGTCGGCCGTGGCCATCTTGGCGACCTCCGCGGCAAACTCCTTGACCGAGTACAGCTTGCCCGCTTCGGCACGGCGGGCCTCGATGGCGCCGGGGTTGGACCGGTCAAGCAGGGTGGCCGTGACGGTGCCCTCGATCATGTCGCCGGAGACAACCACGAGCGAGATCCCCCTGTCAGCCAGGGCCGGGACGAGGGCGCGGAGTGCGTCCTCACCGGCACGCTTGCTGCGGGCCACGGGCTCATAGTCGGGCATGGTGGGCACCGTGTCGATGAAGTGGGCCTGGTGGCTGGTCACGAAGACCACGCGGGAGCCTTCGGGCATGAGCGCCACGGCGGCGTTGAGCATGTTCACCTGGGCGTCACGGTTCAGCTTCAGCGCGTAGCCCTCTTCCATCCCGGTCTCCATGCCGCCGGAGGCGTTGAGGACCAGGATGTCGAGCGAACCGAAGTTCTCCATGGCGGCGCTGGCGAGGGCCTGGACGCCTTCCTGGGTGGTCAGGTCCGCCCCGACGGCAGCCGCACGGCCGCCGTCGGCTTCGATCTCCGCGACGACCTTGTTGGCGCGCGGCGCCTTCTGGCGGTAGTTCACGACGACGGCCGCGCCTTCGCCGGCGAGGATCTTGGCGATGTCGGCGCCGATTCCGCGCGACGAACCGGTCACAATCGCGGTCTTTTTGTCCAGCAGTCCCATACGAGCTCCTTTGTTCCAAACGTCCAAATACTGTGGGTCTGCAATCCATCATGCCAGCGGATCGTGCCTTTACAGTTGTTCAGCATCCACAAAGAAGCCCCGGCGGCGTAGTTCCGACGGGTCACACCCGGAACCCGCCCGCGGCTGTGTCAGCTGCGGTCAATGCGGATCTTCTTCGACGTTTCCCCCGTCACTACCTCGGGAGCCGGTGCGCGGACTTCCAGGACGCCGTCCTTGTACGTGGCGGTGATATCTTCTTCCTTCGCCCCCGCGGGCAGGGCAATGCTGCGGGCGGACCGGCCATAGCGAAACTCCGAGCGGTATCCGGCTTTGCTCTTGTGCTCGGACGTTTCCTGCCGCTCCACCGCGATATGGAGCATCCCCTCGCTGACCGAGACGTCGACATCTTGGTCGGGGTCGATCCCGGGCACTTCCGCCCGAACCACCAGGGTGCTGCCCTCTTGGAACTGTTCGATCTTGATCCCTGGCGCTATGGACAGATCACCATCTAGGAAGCGGCGGACCGGTTCCAGCATGTCCGAGGGCGTCCACTTGCTGAGATCACTCATGATTTTCCTCCTGGGTCCACGCCCCTGCCGTGGCATGGTCGGGGGCTGTGAGCCCATTACACGCTTTCGGCGCCCGAGTGCCAAGGGCAAAAAGGCCCGCCGCAAGCGGACTGCGGACGACGGCGGACACCGCCGTCGTCCGCAGCGTCTGCGTCAGGCGTCGCGCGGGGTCGCGCGGGACTAGTGGCCCATTCCGAGTCCGCCGTCGACCGGAATGACCGCACCCGAAATGTAAGACGCCTCGTCGCTGGCGATCCAGCGGACAACGTTGGCGACCTCGGAGGCCTCGGCGAAGCGGCCGGCGGGGACCTTGGTCAGGTAGTCCTTCTGCGTTGCCTCGGGCAGCTCGGCCGTCATGTCCGTGTTGATGAAGCCGGGTGCGACTACGTTCGCAGTGATCCCGCGCGCGCCGAGCTCGCGGGTGAGCGACCGGGCGATGCCCACCAGGCCCGCCTTCGAGGCAGAGTAGTTGATCTGGCCCGGCGCGCCGTACAGGCCGGAGACGGAGGAAATGAGCACCACGCGGCCCTTGCGCGCCCGGATCATGCCCTTGGACGCGCGCTTGATCACCCGGAAGGCGCCTGTGAGGTTCGTGTCGATCACCGAGGTGAAGTCATCCTCGCTCATGCGCATCAGCAGGGTGTCCTTGGTGATGCCGGCGTTGGCTACGAGTACTTCCACGGGACCGTGGGCGGCCTCGACTTCCGCGAACGCAGCGTCGACCGAAGCTTCGTCGGTGACGTCCGCCTTGACGCCGAGGATGCCCTCGGGCAGCGACGATTCGCTGCGGAAGGTCACCGCCACCTTGTCGCCGTTGGCCAGGAACGACTCGGCGATGGCCAGGCCGATCCCCCGGTTTCCGCCGGTGATGAGAACGCTGCGGCCGGTGGTGGGTGTGTCAGACATATGGGGCTCCGGGTTCTGCGGCAGGGACGGCCGCGCTGGGGGCTGGATTTTTCCTGCCTCCGATCTTAGCGCCCGGTTCGCATCCGTTTGGGCGGCTCCGCCGATGGTGAGAGAATCGAAGTAAGCCTTGGGAGCGTGATCTGACAGCCGTGACACTCAAAAACCGACCCGGTGCGCATGTGCCCGGGAAGCCGGACGCCGAGTCCGGTGGTACCGAGGTGCACAGCATCACAGACGCCGCCGCCGCGCACTCAGACGAGATACGCGAACGGATGATCAAATACGCCGTCGCCATGGGCATCCGCATGGTTTGCCTGATCCTGATCTTTGTCGTGGATGGCTGGTTCAAGCTCATCCCGGTGCTTGGCGCCGTTTTCCTGCCCTGGGTTGCGGTGGTGATCGCCAACGGCAGCGACAAGGCGGAAATCCATAGCGACTCCCTCCTGGACTATGCTCCGCTCGCAGAGCTGGACGCCGCACCCGCGGACCCGGCCGGGCAGTACCCGGCCGACGGCGGCGACGGCGATGACGGCTCCGGGACGCTGCTGCAGGGCGAGCTGATCGATAATGAGAACGACGACGACGACCACGGACGGGCAGCTTCATGAACCTCTTTGACCTGGCCGGGACTGGCGGCGACCCCGCCGCGTCCCCCGGCACCGTCTGCTCCCGGAAGGCCTGCCGCACGGCAGCGGAGTGGCAGCTGCTGTGGAACAACCCTAAGATCCATACCCCGGAGCGGCGCAAGATCTGGCTGGCGTGCGGTGAACACCGCGCCTGGCTTGAGGACTACCTCCAGACGCGCGGACTATGGAAAGAGACTGTGACCCTCGGCGCCGAGCCCATCGATCTCTCCGCAGAGACCGCGCCCCTCGACCCGTCAGGCAGGATCGGCTGAATGTACCGCTTTCTCTTCTCCAGTAAATGGATGGGGTACTTGTTGCTGGCCGCGATCTTCGCTGCGGGCTGCGTCGGACTGGGCCGGTGGCAGATGGACCGTCGCGCCGAAACCCTGGCGGAAATCAACCGGGTGGTCTCCAACTACTCAGCCGAGCCCGTGCCGTTCGCTGATGTCAGGGACCAGTTCAGCCGGCTGAACCCGGAGCGGGAGTGGACCCAGGTGGAACTCAAGGGCAGCTACGACGTCGCCGGCCAGCGCATCGTCCGCAACCGCCCGCTCAACGGCCAGCCCGGCTACGAGGTGGTGGTGCCGTTCAAGCTCCAGTCCGGCGAAACCGTGGTGATTGACCGTGGCTGGCTGCCCATCGGCAACAACACCCCGGGCCGGCCCGACTCAGTGCCAGCGCCACCCCAGGGTCCGGCAACAGTGGTTGCCCGACTCAAGCCGGCCGAGCCCGCGCTGCAGCGCGGCGCCCCGGACGGCCAGCTGGCCTCGATCGACCTGGCCGCCTATTCCGCGCAGCTGGGCTATCCGCTGCTCACGGGCGCCTACGGGCAGCTGGCATCGGAGTCGCCCGCGGTGCAGGACATGCCGTTCCCGTTCCCCAAGCCGTCCACCGATGAAGGCACGCACCTTTCCTACTCCCTGCAGTGGTTCGCGTTCGGCGTGCTGATGTTCGTCGGGTTCGGCTACGCGGCCCGGCAGCAGGCCCGCAACGCCGCGATTGACGCGGAGGACGCCGAGGCCGAGGCAGCCGAGGGCGTGTTCCTGCACTCCAGCGGTCCGGCCGTGCGGCGCCGTCCCGCTCCGCGTAAGCGCAAGAACGCGACGGCGGAAGAAGAGGAAGACGCCATCCTCGATGCCCAAGGGTTCTAAGCGATGAGCCCTGATGCCATTCCCGGACCGGTGGCGAACGTCAAGCGCGCCCTGACCGCCCTGGGCGCGAAGGACACGGTGACCGTATTCGATTCAAAAGTCCCGACGGCGGCGGCCGCAGCCGCCACGCTGGGCTGCGACGTCGCCGCGATCACCAACAGCCTGGTGTTCGACCTTGAGGGCACTCCCCTGCTGATACTCGCCAGCGGCGGAGCTAAAGTCGACGTCCGCAAGGTCGCCGAGCAGCTGGGCACGGGCAGAATCCGCCGCGCCTCCCCCGAGTTCGTCCTGGAACACACCGGCCAGGAAGTAGGCGGCGTGGCCCCCGTCGGCCACCCGGAGAAGATCCGGACCCTGTTGGACGAGTCCCTGGCCGCCCACCGTGTCCTGTGGGCAGGGGCAGGCGATCACAACTCGATGTTCTCCATCAGCTACGAGGACCTGCACAGGATCACGGGCGCGGAAGAGATGCCGGTCCGCTAACGCAACTGGGCGGCCTTACGCCAGCGTGATCAGGTCCAGGTAGTCTTCGTTCCAGTGGTCCTCGATGCCGTCGGGCAGCAGGACGACGCGCTCCGGGTTGAGCGCCTCGACGGCGCCCTCATCGTGGCTCACGAGGACGACGGCGCCGGTGTAGTTGGCCAGTGCCCCGAGGATTTCGGCCCGGCTGGCAGGGTCGAGGTTGTTCGTCGGCTCATCGAGGAGCAGCACGTTCGCGCTCGAGGCCACGATGGTGGCCAGCGCCAGTCGGGTCTTCTCGCCGCCGGAGAGCACACCGGCGGGCTTGTCGACGTCGTCGCCGGAGAACAGGAACGAGCCCAGAATGTTGCGTACCTCGGCGTCGTTCATGTCCGGGGCGGACGAGCGCATGTTCTGCAAGACCGTGCGGTCCACGTCAAGCGTCTCGTGCTCCTGGGCGTAGTAGCCCACTTTCAGGCCGTGTCCCGCCACGACTTCACCGGTGTCCGGCTTGTCGACGCCGGCGAGCATGCGCAGCAGGGTGGTCTTGCCGGCACCGTTGAGACCCAGGATGACCACCTTGGAGCCGCGGTCGATCGCGAGGTCGACGTCGGTGAAGATCTCCAGCGAGCCGTAGGACTTGCTGAGGCCGTCCGCGGTGAGCGGGGTCTTGCCACAGGGTGACGGATCCGGGAAGCGGAGGGCTGCCACGCGGTCGGTCGCGCGCACGGCTTCGAGGCCGCCCAGCAGACGCTCGGCACGCTTGGCCATGTTCTGCGCGGCGACGGCCTTGGTGGCCTTGGCACGCATCTTGTTGGCCTGGTCGAAGAGGACCTGGGCCTTCTTCTCCGCGTTGGCGCGCTCACGCTTGCGGGCGCGCTCGTCCGTTTCGCGCTGGGTGAGGTAGCGCTTCCAGTCCATGTTGTAGAAGTCGATCTGGGCGCGGTTGGGATCGAGGAGGAAGACCTTGTTGACAGTCGCTTCCAGCAGTTCGGTGTCGTGGCTGATCACGATCAGACCGCCCTGGTGGTTCTTGAGGAACTCACGGAGCCAGGAGATGGAGTCGGCGTCGAGGTGGTTAGTCGGCTCGTCCAGGAGCATGGTTTCGGCATCCGAGTACAGGATGCGCGCGAGCTCCACGCGGCGCCGCTGCCCACCGGACAGCGTCTTGAGCGGCTGGTTCAGCAGGCGGTCCGGCAGGGCGAGGTTCGAGCAGATCGCTGCCGCCTCGGCTTCGGCCGCATAGCCGCCGGCGGCCAGGAACTCGGATTCCAGCCGGTCATAGCGGTTCATCGCCTTGCGCTGGACCGCGGCGTCCTCGCTGGCCATCTCTTCGTGGGCCACGCGGAGCTTGCCGACGGCGATGTCCAGGCCGCGAACGGACAGGATCCGGTCCCGCGCGAGCTGCTCCATGTCCGGGGTGCGCGGATCCTGCGGCAGGTAGCCGATTTCGCCGGTGCGGGTTACCTTGCCCGCGGCAGGCATGCCCTCGCCCGCGAGCACGCGGGTCAGCGTTGTCTTGCCTGCACCGTTACGGCCGACCAGACCGATCTTGTCTCCCTTGTCGATCCGGAAGCTCACCTGGTCCATGAGGAGGCGGGCGCCGGCGCGCAGTTCGAGATCCTGGACGGTAATCAATGCAGCTAAGGCCTTTCACAACAGGGAATGCCGCGGCGCAACGGGTGGAGTCTGGGCGGGGCCGGGCAGGGCGGTGCGAGAGCACGGCCTTTACAAGTCTACCGGCACCGCCCCTTCTCCCTGACACGGGCCCAGATGGCAGCAGCCGGCGGCCGGCGCGATCCCCTGGCCGGTCGTCATTGGCGGCGCCCTCCAGCTTCCGGGCCACCGGTTAGTGGGGCGCCTACAAAAAACCCGGCCGGCCGCGGCCGTACAGTCGAATCACTAGTCCGATATCCGCAGCAGCACCCGACAGGAACGCCATGACGCAAACCGACCATCCCGCCACCGCCAGGACCCCGCGCCGCCGGAGCCGCTGGAATGCCACCGACCTTGGGCTCATCGCCGTCTTCGCCGCCTTGGTGGCCGCATCCGCGCTGATCGCCGCCATTCCGGTCGGCGGGCTCGGCGTGCCCATCACGCTGCAGACCCTTGCCGTCATGCTCACGGGGCTGGCCCTCGGCCCGGCCCGGGCCTTCGCCGCCGTCGGCCTCTATCTGCTCCTGGGCTTCGCGGGCCTGCCGATCTTCAGCGGCGGCCGCAGCGGGCTGGGCGTTCTCGCCGGCCCCTCCGCCGGCTACATCATCGGATTCCTGTTTGCCGCCACAGCCGTGGGCTGGCTGGCCGCCGTCGTGCTGGCCCGCACCGCCAAGCGCACCGGCAAACTGCGCCCCATCCTCCTCTTCGCCGCCGCCATGGTGAGCAGCATCGTCTTCATCCACGGCCTCGGCATCCTGGGCATGATGGTCAACGCCAAGCTGGACTTCTCCAAGGCCTTCCTTGCCGATCTCGCGTTCTACCCCGGCGACATCATCAAGAACATCCTGGCCGTCAGCATCGCCCTGGCCCTGCACAAGGCCTTCCCGGATCTGCGGCTCCGCCGCGTCCGGACGGCTGACACCCGCCCGTGAGCGGCATCGTCCTGGACCGCGTGACGGTGCGGGTGCCGGTTGACGGCCGGCCCGCACCCAAGACGCTGCTCCAGGAGCTGTCGCTGGACCTCACGGAGCGGCGGATCGGTGTCATCGGGGCCAACGGCTCGGGGAAGTCCACCCTCTTGCGGCTCCTCAACGGGCTCGTGGCACCCAGCGACGGCACGGTGCGGGTCGACGGCGCCGATACCGTCCGCTCGGTCCGGGAGGTCCGCCGGCGCGTGGGGTTTGTCTTCACGGATCCGCTCTCCCAGCTCGTCATGCCCACCGGCCGCGAGGACGTGGAACTGTCCTTGCGGCGCTCCATCCGCAACGGCACAGAGCGCCGGGCCCGCGCCGAATCAGTCCTGGACCGCTTCGGCCTCCTGCCGCTGGCGGACCAGAGCATCTACGAGCTCTCCGGCGGTGAGCGCCAACTCCTGGCGCTGGCCGCGGTCCTGGCCGTCGATCCGGACGTGCTGGTTCTCGACGAGCCCTCCACCCTGCTGGACCTCCGCAACCGCGAACTCCTTCGGCGCACGCTGGCCGGACTCCGCCAGCAGGTCATCCTGTCCACCCACGACCTCGACCTTGCCCTGGATATGGACCGCGTCCTGGTGGTTGACGACGGGAAGGTGGTGTTCGACGGCGGACCGGCGGCCGCCGTCGCGCACTACCGCGCCCTCAGCGCTGCCGGTCTGCCTGCATCTGGTGGCGGCTTGGCCGGCGGCGGGCTGGACGGGCCTGGCGGGCTGGCCGGCGGCGGGCTGGACGGGCCTGGCGGGCTGGCCGGCGGCGGGCTCGATGGCGGCGGACCTGAGCGGACCCGCCAGGAGCAGTCATGAGCAGCCACGGCTTCCTCCTGGCAGCGTATGTGCCGGGCTCGTCCCTGATCCACCGGGTGCCGCTGTGGCTGAAGTTCCTGCTGGTCGTTGGCTGCGGAATGGCGTCGTTCCTGATCGCCGATTGGGCCGTGTCGGCTGCCGTATTGGCACTGCTCTGCGCGCTGTTCCTGCTCAGCGGGGCAGGTCCGGCCCGGCTGTTTCGCGCCGTGCGCCCGGTCCTGCCGGTCCTCTCGGCGATCGGTGTCTTCCAGTGGTGGCAGCTGGGGCCACCCACGGCCGCCAGGATCGTGCTGAACGTCTTGGTCTGCGTTGTGGCGGCCTCAATCCTGACCGCCACCACCCCGGTGCAGGTCCTGCTCGACGGCGTGGTGTCTTTGGCCCGGCCGTTCCGGCGCTTCGGTGCGGATCCCGAACGCTTCGCCCTGACCATTGCCATCATGCTCCGCAGCATCCCGTTTGTGGCCGGGGCGTATATGGACGTGCGCGACTCTGCTCGGGCCCGCGGGCTCGAGCGCAACCCGCGGGCTCTTGTGCTGCCCGTGTTCATCAGCACGGTGGCCTTCGCCCGGCAGACCGGTGAAGCCCTCGCCGCCCGTGGACTGGGCGAGCCTGAGGACCCCGAGGACTAGCGCCGCGCCCTCGGGTGGCCAGAGTGGCCGCCACGTACCCCCGCTGGCTACCGCGCCGGGTTGGCCATTGGACATGCCCTCCTGTGGCCGCATCCAGTGCACATATGGCCCTGATGCCCACTCCCCGCGCCGAAGAGTGGACATGTCCCAATCAAGTTGCCGGCGGAAGCACTGCCCCCAAGGTTCGAAAAATGGGCATGCCCTCCCGTGGCCGCAGCCAGTGCACATATGGCCCTGATGCCCACCCACCGCGCCGAAGAATGGACATGCCCGACCGAGGCTGGCCTGGACATGTTCGTCCCCGGTGCCAGTAATTGGCGGCGTCAGGCGCCTCCAGGTTGGCCGGCAGCCTCGCGGTCCTGAGTCCGCCTGTTACGTGAGCGCTTGCTGACGACCACAGTCCGAAGTTGATCCCGCAGGGTCAAGCTGCTGCTCCGGCTGACCACGATCGCCGAGCACAGGCCGGTGAGCAGCACGATGGAGCCCCCGGCGGCTACCGACCAGCGCCCGCCGAATTCAGTACCGATCCAACCCATCAAAGGCGCCCCGAGGGCGGTCCCGCCCTGCAGGACCGCCAGATACAGCGCCAGCACCCGCCCCCGGAATTGCGGCTCCACCGAGAGCTGGATGCTCGTATTGCAGCTGTTCAGGAAAGTCATTGATGCAAGGCCCACCGGAATCAGGAGGGCTGCGTAGAGCCAAAACGAAGGGGCCACGCTGCCCACGAGCGTGAAGAATCCCAAGCCCAGGGCACCGCCGAGCACGAAGCGCAGCCTCGGACCGGACCTGCGGGCGGCCAGCAGCGCACCGGCCAAAGTCCCCACGGCCATGATGGAGCCCAGAAGCCCGAACTCCCCCGGCCCCATGCCGAATTCCGCGGTGGCCATCAGCGCGTTGGTAATGGCGAAATTCATGCCGAATGCTCCCAGGATCCCGACCATGACAAGGATGAGCACCAGGTCCCGGCGCCGTTTTACGTACGCCAAGCCCTCGGCAACCGGGTGTTTGCCGTTGCGGGCCGGCACTGTAGGGAACAGCCCGGACTCATGTATGCGCCACAGGGAGATGATGACCGCGGCGAAGCTGGCTGCGTTGAGCAGGAACACGGGTCCCGTGCCGACCCAGGCAATGAGCACACCGGCGATGGCGGGCCCGGTGAGCCGGGCCGTGTTAAAGGAAGCGGAGTTGAGCGCCACTGCATTTGAAATGTTGTCCTGACCCACCAGTTCGGAGACAAAGGCCTGGCGCGCTGGTCCGTCAATAGCGCTGGCCACCCCAAGGCATAGAGCCGCCACATAGACCTGCCACAACTGCGCTGAACCCGTTAGGACCAGGAGCCCCACCAGCAGTCCGCACAGGCCCATGGCCGTCTGCGTCCACTTTAGGATCGCCAGTTTGCGGTACCGGTCCGCAAGAACGCCCGCGTACGGTCCAAGGAGAAGCATCGGAAGGAACTGTAGTCCCGTCGTGATGCCGACGGCGGTACCGGAGTGGTCGGTCAACACCGTCAGCACCAGCCAGTCCTGGGCCACCCGTTGCATCCAGGTGCCGATGTTGGACACCAAGGCCCCGCCGGCCCACAACCGGTAGTTGCGGTTCCCCAGCGCCCGGAACATGACACTCATCTGGCGCTCAACTCCTGCATGATGCGAGCGGCACGGCTCAGCGTCAGACGGTCCTCGTCACTCAGCAGCGCGACCCGCTGGGCCAGCCATGCTGTCCGCTGGCTGCGGGCCTCGTTCAGGACGGACTCACCGGCCGGAGTAATCCAGACGAGAACCTGACGGCCGTCCTCGGGATGCTCTGACCGCGACACGAACCCTTGGTCGGTCAGCGCGTTGACTATCCGAGTCATCGACGGCGCCTGGACATGCTCCAGCTCGGCCAGTTCGCGAAGGGTTTGGGAGCTGCTTCGAAGATGTGCCAGGACTGTGTACTGTCCCGGCGTAAGAATGTCACCGCTTGCCTCGATGCGGAGCCGTCGGGACGTGCGCATGACGGCTGTCCGCAACTCGATCGCCAAGATGTCGGGTCGGATGCTATCCCCTGCGTGAGGGGAATCGTGGGTGGTGGTCATAGTGCCTCCAGGGCCGGCCCGGCCGAAATAGTTAGCCGCGCTAATTAGCATTGCTAACTACTATTCTACTCTTCTATCGAGAAAAGAGCACAGCCACTGCTGGTAGCACCAAGTCCAATCTGACTGCACCGTTCCAGCCGTGGTACGGGTGCGGTCGGACGGGGTGGGGTTCGGCGTCATTCAGCACCTCGCCCGGGTCACATCAGTGCGGTGGCTTTGGCGGGCGACCCGGTTCCCCCGGTGATGTTGAACGGCTTGATGCTGATGAAGGCGTCCCAGGTTCCGGTTGGCCAGTGGCCATGTCCCTTCCCAGTACTAAGGCAGGGCATGTCCGTGCCAGGCAGAGGGGCATGCGCTCCCCTGCCGCAACCGATGGACATGTGGCCCCTATGCCCACCAGACACGGCGAAGAATGGACATGTCCCTCCCCGGCGCCAGGACTGGGCATGTCCCATCCGCCGTCCCAGGACGGGGCATGTCCGCACCAGGCAGAGGGGCATGCGCTCCCCTGCCCGCAACCGATGGACATGTGGCCCCTATGCCCACCAGACACGGCGAAGAATGGACATGTCCCTCCCCGGCGCCAGGACTGGGCATGTCCCCCGGGAGGGTCAGGTGAAGCGCGTGTACCCGAGCAGCGCGGCCGTGCCCATGCCGCCCGCAATGCTGATCATCGCCAGGGCAAGCTGGCCGGGCTGCCCGGACCTGCGCGCCTGTGCCAGTAGCCGGGTAACCAGCACCGCGCCCGAGGCTCCATAGGCGTGGCCAAGAGCCAGGGCCCCGCCGTCGAGGTTGGCCTGCTCCGGATCAATCCCCAGCCGGTCAAAGCAGGCGAGGGTTTGAGCAGCGAAGGCCTCGTTGAATTCCACCAGGCCCAGGTCCGCGGCCGTCAGCCCGTGTGCCGCGAGGAGCCGTTCTGCGGCCGCGGCCGCGCCGATGCCCAGGAGCTGCGGCGCCACCCCGGCGGTGTCGGTTCCCAGTACGAGCAACCCGTCCGCGGCGCCCAGCCGGCGGGCATGTTCCACGGACGTGATGACCACGGCGGCGCCACCGTCGGCGTCGAAGCACGAGTTCCCGGCCGTCACCGTGCCCCCGGCGGCGAACACGGGCGGGAACCGGGCCATCAGGGCCGGGCCCAGACTCGGTCTGGGACCGTCATCGGCGGCCGCGGCCGCCCCGGAGCCCGCAGCGAGCGGCACGATCTCGCCGTCGAACGTCCCGGCGGCGGCGGCGGCCAGGGCGCGCTGGTGGCTGCGGAGCGCGAAGGCGTCCTGGCGTTCCCGGCTGATGCCGAAGTGGGCTGCAACGTTCTCGGCCGCCACTCCCATGTCGGGATCGCCGAGGCTGAGAGGCGCGAACTGGGCCCGGGTGTAGTACTCGGGGCTGCCGTCGTCGTTCCGGCGGGCCCGGAGCGGAGCCGTGCTGATGCTCTCCACGCCACCGGCCAGGTACAGGCCGCCGCCGCCCGCCGCGACCAGCCGGGAGGCCAGGACGATCGCGTCCAGGCCGGAGCCGCACTGCCGGTCCACCGTGACGCCGGGGACGGTGACGGGCAGGCCAGCCTCCAGCGCGGCGAGCCGGGCCACGTTCCCGCCGCCGCCTACGGCGTTGCCGATCACGACGTCGGTCACCGACTCCGGGGCGAGCCCGCCGCCCGCGTCGGCGAGCAGGCTGCGAAGCACCGGGGCCAGGAGTTCATGGGCGCGCAACTTCTTCAGGGCCCCGTTGGCCCGGCGGAGCGGCGTCCGGCGCGCGGCGATGATTACCGGCTGCCGGTCTTCCGGCAGCATCCCCGGGAGTGAC
Organism: Arthrobacter sp. 05L421; assembly: GCF_056397785.1. Lineage (NCBI taxonomy): Bacteria > Bacillati > Actinomycetota > Actinomycetes > Micrococcales > Micrococcaceae > Arthrobacter > Arthrobacter sp. 05L421. The sequence goes on along the minus strand of NZ_JBFTOC010000002.1, from coordinate 280,716 downwards.
GGTCCTGGGAACGGCAGCCCGGGTGAAGACGGCCCGATGTCAGATGACCCGTTGCCCACGCGCGGCTCAGCCAAGGCGCCGGATCCTGGGATCGTTCCGGGCCACCCAGTCGAGGAGCAGTTGCCGGCTGATCTTGCCGCGGTCCGTCAGGGGCAGCTCGGTCAGGGCGAAGTATTCCAGGGGGCGTTTGTTTCGGGCCAGCACATCGTCGATCCCGGATCTCAGCTGGGTGGCGGTGACCGCCCCGTGCGAGGGCACCACGCCGGCCACGACGCGCTGGCCGCGAAGGTCGTCGGCCATGCCGGCGGCCACGGCCGCCGCGACGCCGGGAACGGAGGCCAGCGCCATCTCGACTTCGTGCGGGTAGACGTTGGTGCCGGCGGTGATGATCATGTCGGAGCGGCGGCCCAGCATGTGCAGGGTCCCGCCGGAGAGGTACCCCTGGTCCCCCACGGTGTACCAGCCGTCGAAACAGCGCAGCGCCTGGCCGTCGTCGCCCCACAGGTAGCCGTTGCTGACCATGCCGCTGCGGACGCAGATGTTGCCGTCGCCGCCGTCCGGGAGCTCGGCGCCGTGATCGTCCAGGATGCGGATTTCGACGCCGGGAAACGGCTTTCCGATGCCGGTCCCGCCCGGCTCAACGGGTTCACCCGGACGCAGCCCGGCGCCCGAGACGAAGCTGAGTTCGGACGCTCCGTAGTATTCGAAAATGGTGGCATTCGGTGCCCAGCGCCGGGCCGCTTCCATCGTCCGGGCGTCCAGCTTGGAACCGGCGCAGATGATGCTGCGGATGCCGGAGGCGTCCACCCCGCCCGCCAGGCCGCGCTCACTGAGCAGCCGGAGCATGGTGGGCACCAGGACCAGCCGGGTGATGCCGTCGTGGCTGACCGCCGCGTGCGCGGCGCCGACGTCGAAGTGAGCCAGGCTGTGGAACTCCGCACCGGCGTACAGGCATTCGGCGAGGGCGTAGAGGTTCAGGCTTGCCGCGAGCGGACCGGGGGCCAGCGATCTGTCATCCTGCGTCAGGCCGAAGAATTCAATGGAGGCCTCGAACGATTCCTGCCACGACCGCCGCGAGCGGGTGAACGCCTTGGGTACCGAGGTGGTGCCGGAGGTCAGGCCGATCAGGAAGGAGGTGTCGGGCGGCCCGTCAACCAGCTCAGTGCACAGCGCTGCGGCCAGCCCGGTCCCCTGCGATCCAGGCGCCGCTACCGGCCCCGCCGGGCGAGGATCGGCCGGAGTCGCGGGCATCCCGGCGATGCGGGCGGTGATGCCGTCCTGCAACTGCTGCGGCCAGGCCGGATCCAGCACGGCGCACTGCCGCTCACCAGCGACGGCCGCCGCGAACGCCACGGCGAAGCGGGTTGAATTTTGCTCCGACAGCACGGTGATGGCAGGCGCCGAGGGCACCAGCGCCGCTGCCTGGTCCCGGAGACCGGACCAGCTGAGGTGCTCTCCGGCCACGACGACGGCTGTGTCGTCGGGACGGTCATCGGCCCAGCGCTGGAGTCTGTCGAGAAAGGGCATCGCACCAACTTTACCGCCGCCGGGCGCCCGGGCGGCTTGTGCGGGATATTGTGACTCCATGAGCTTTAACGACAACGCCCCGCTGGATCCGTCACAGGTCCAGGACCGCCGCGGGATGGGCCGCGGCCCCATGATCGGCGGCGGGATCGGTGGCGGCATCATCCTGTTACTGGCAGCCCTCTTCGGCATCAACCCCCAGCTTCTCGAAGGCCTGGCCGGCACCGCCCAGGACCCCCAGTCGCAGAGCCAGGGCTCCGCCCCCGCCTGCCGGACCGGCGCCGACGCCGACGCCCGCCTCGACTGCAGGATCACCGGCACGGTCAACAGCCTGAACGCCTTCTGGCCGGCCTACCTGGCGAAGTACAACACGAAGTACCCGCGGCCCGATGCCGTGATCTTCGCCCGCGCAACCAACACTGGCTGCGGCGCCGCCACCTCAGACGTGGGACCGTTCTACTGCCCCGTCGACACCACGGCATACTTCGATCCCGGCTTCTTCCAGGAACTCGTCGACCGCTTCGGCTCGTCCGGCGGCCCGCTGGCACAGGAATATGTGGTGGCCCACGAATTCGGCCACCACATCCAGAACATCCTGGGCGACCTCGATCGGGCTCAGCAGGATCCGCAGGGGCCAGGCTCGGGCGGTGTCCGGGTTGAGCTCCAGGCCGACTGCTACGCAGGGCTGTGGGCCCACTATGCAACCACGCAGCCGGACCCCAAGACCGGCCAGCCGTACCTCGAGCCCTTCACAAACAAGGACATTCAAGATGCCTTGTCGGCCGCTTCGGCCGTGGGCGATGACCGGATCCAGAAGGCTGCCACGGGCCGCGTCTCACCGGAGGCATGGACCCACGGCTCAAGTGCCCAGCGGCAGAAGTGGTTCTACCAGGGCTACAAGACCGGGGACATCAACAAGTGCGACACGTTTGCGGTGGCAACGCCGTAGCTCCAAACCAGTAACCCGAAACCCCGGGTCCCACGCCGGTAGTCCCGAAGCCATAGGTCAACGGCGTGGCCTCATCCGCGTCGCGGCCAGCGCTGGACCGGGACTTCGACGTAGTTCAGGAATCCGGCGTGGCCCAGGTGCCGGTGCTTCGGATGCCACACCGGACGGTACTCGTGCCCGAACGGATCGGTCACCCGGACCGTGTCCAGTTGGTGATTCCCGGCCAGGAGGCGGTCGACGTCGTCCAGTGCATTGCGCCGCGTCGCAAGCCCATCGATGTCCAGGCTCCATAGCCCCAACTCAGCATCCGTTCCGCGTTCCAGCTGCAGGGTCTCGAACAGTCCGGCCACCAGCCCGGCGAGCCCGGCCGATTCGGCGCGTTGGAGCCGGTGAACCTCCGGATGCACGTCGCGGGCGTCGGCCAGGGCCTGGCGCAGCCAATGGAATTCCACGGACCCCAGGGGCGGTCCCATCCGCAGGTGGCGGTGCTCGTCCAGCTCGAGCCTGAACGTGGTGGCGCTGCGGTCAATGATGCACCGGGCCTCGCCGACATATTCAAAGTCGGCGAGGAGGGCTTCCTTGGAGCGGTAGTAGGAGAATTCGCCGCTGTCCTCAACAACCACGAAGTCCCCGCCCGCGCCGGAGGGCCGCGATGCTGCAGTGGCTGCAGTGGCATCCATTCCGGTGCGCCTCCTGTTCGACTGTGTGCCGGATCTGCTGCTTGTGGCCGCGTGGACTTGTTGTCTTTATCAGACCACCGCCACGCTGTTAAGGGAACCGCCATCAGGGAACGCCAGAAGGCAAGACGACGGCGGCCCCGCCTCGGTGAGGTGGGGCCGCCGTCGTTCGCATCCCGGGCCGTGCCGGCCCGTCGGTGCGTAGCTATGCGTAAGGAGCTTAGATGTTGAAGCCCAGGGCGCGCATCTGGTCGCGCCCGTCCTCGGTGATCCGTTCCGGACCCCACGGCGGCATCCACACCCAGTTGAGCCGCCATTCATCGACGACCCCGTCCAGGGCCTTGCCGACCTGCTCCTCGATGACATCGGTGAGCGGGCAGGCGGCGGTGGTGAGCGTCATATCGATCAGCAGGGCGCCGTCGTCGTCTGAGTACTTCAGACCGTACAGCAGGCCCAGATCAACGATGTTGACCCCGAGTTCCGGGTCGATCACATCCTTGAGCGCCTCTTCGACATCCTCGAGGCCCGTGCGGGCCACATTGAGTTCGGTCATCGCGGAGTCCTAACTAGGCCTGGGCTGCAGCCGAGGCGGCAGCGATCGTGGCCGCCCCTGCGCCGGTGGCGTAGCGGTCATAGCCTTCTTCTTCGAGGCGGTCGGCGAGCTCCGGGCCGCCCTCTTCCACAACCTGGCCATCGACGAACACGTGCACGAAGTCCGGCTTGATGTAGCGCAGGATCCGGGTGTAGTGCGTGATGAGCAGGGTGCCCATGTTGCCTTCGCCGTGCGCGCGGTTGACGCCCTCGGAGACAACCTTGAGCGCGTCGACGTCGAGGCCGGAGTCGGTCTCGTCGAGGATGGCGAACTTCGGCTTGAAGAGCTCCAGCTGGAGGATCTCGACGCGCTTCTTTTCGCCGCCGGAGAAGCCTTCGTTGACGTTGCGCTGGGTGAAGTCGGCGTCGATGCGCAGCTGCGCCATGGCCGCCTTGACGTCCTTGGTCCAGGTCCGCAGCTTCGGCGCTTCGCCGTCGATCGCGGTCTTGGCGGTGCGCAGGAAGTTAGTCATGCTCACGCCCGGGACCTCGACGGGGTACTGCATGGCAAGGAACATCCCGGCGCGGGCGCGCTCGTCGACGCTCATCGCGAGGACGTCCTCACCGTCGAGGGTGATGGTGCCGGAGGTGACGTTGTAGCGCGGGTGCCCGGCGATGGTGGACGCCAGCGTGGACTTGCCGGAACCGTTCGGGCCCATGATGGCGTGCGTCTCGCCGGTCCTGATGGTCAGGCTGACGCCCTTCAGGATTTCCTTCGTGCCCTGCTCGGTGTCAATGCTGACGTGCAGGTCCTTGATCTCAAGAGTCGACATATGTCTTGTTCTCCTCTGCACCGTGCCCTCCGGCACCGTGCGTTTCTTGGCGATAAGTTTTCTTGTGCGAGTTGCCGGCTGCAGGCAGCTAGCTGAAGTTTGGAGCCTCGGCGCCGTTCAGGACGTTGGTGAAGTCCACGTAGACCTCGTCATCCAGGACGGTCACGGCAAACACTGGAACAGGATCATAGGCTGGCAGCTGCAGCGGCTCGCCGCTGCGCAGGTCGAACTGGGAACCGTGGCCCCAGCACTCGATCTTGCAGCCTTCGACTTCTCCTTCGGAGAGGGAGATGTCCGCGTGCGAGCACGTGTCGCCGATGGCGTGGATCTCCCCCATCGAGTCCTTCACGATCGCTACGGGGTAGTCGTCGATCAGGATCCGCAGCGCCTGCTTGAGTTGGATCTCGCTGGCGTTGCAGACTAGCTCGCCCTTTGGCTGTTCAGTCATTGATCTATTCCGTGTTCTCTAGTGCTGCGCACTAGTTGTCCGTTGCCGCAAGCTCGCGCTCGACGGCTTCCGTGAGGCGCTCTTCGATGGCCGGCACGTGGATCTTCTGGATGATCTCGTTCAGGAATCCGCGGACCACCAGGCGGCGGGCCACGTCTTCCGGGATGCCACGGGCCATCAGGTAGAACAGGTGCTGGTCATCGAATCGACCGGTGGCGCTGGCGTGGCCGGCGCCGGCGATCAGGCCGGTCTCGATCTCAAGGTTCGGCACGGAATCGGCGCGGGCACCGTCGGTCAGGACCAGGTTGCGGTTGGCCTCGTAAGTGTCGGTGCCTTCTGCTTCCTTGCGGATCAGAACGTCACCCACCCACACGGTGTGTGCGTTGCGGCCCTGCAGGGCGCCCTTGTACAGGACGTTGGACTTGCAGTTGGCCACCGCGTGGTCCACGAACAGGCGCTGCTCGAGGTGCTGGCCGGCGTCGGCGAAGTACAGGCCGAACAGTTCCACTTCGGCGCCCGGTGCAGTGAAGCGTGCCGAGGGCGTGACGCGCACAAGGTCGCCGCCGAGGCTGACGACGATGTGCTTGAACTTGGCGTCGCGGCCGAGCTTGACCTGCTGGGAGGAGGCGTGCACGGCGTCGTCGTTCCACTCCTGGAGCGAGATGACGGTCAGCTGCGCGCCGTCCTCCACGAGGATTTCGACGTTTTCCGAGACGACGGCGGTGCCCTGGTGGTCCAGGACGACGACGGACTTGGAGAACTTCTCCGCAACGATCACGATGTGCTGCGCGGAAGCCTCGGTGCCCTGGCCGGTCAGCAGTACGCTGACCTCCCCGTCCACCTGGACCTCGGACGGGACCGTGATGACGGTGGCCTCGGCGAAGTTCTCCCAGGCGTTCGCGGAGACGCGGTCCTCCGGGATGGCGGCGGAACCGATCCGGCGGTCGTCGCGGCCGACCGTCTCGACCCTGACGCTGTCCGGCGCCGTGACGCTCACGGACGGCGCGGCACCGTTGAGGACCTCGGTGTGCAGGCCGCGGAGGCGCTTGAGCGGGGTGAACCGCCAGTCCTCTTCCATGCCGGTCAGCGGCTTGAAGTCCGCCAGCTTGTAGGAGGTCAGGCGGCCGGCGCGTGAGCTGTCCGGAACACCGACGCCGCCGCCGTGCGAGTGGCGCTTGACGGCTTCGCCGGCCAGCGGCGACTTGGACTCGGCCGCGTTCAGCGGTGAAAGGCTTTCGCCCTCCTCGGTGAAACCGTTGATGAACGGCTGGGCTGAGGGCGCGCCGACGCGGGCCTTTTCAGTAGTGATGTCAGTCATTAACCGACCGATCCTTCCATCTGCAGTTCAATCAGTCGGTTCAGCTCGAGGGCGTATTCCATCGGCAGTTCGCGGGCAATCGGCTCGATGAAGCCGCGGACGATCATCGCCATGGCCTCGTCTTCGCGCATGCCGCGGGACATCAGGTAGAACAGCTGCTCTTCACTGACGCGCGAGACCGTGGCCTCGTGGCCCATGGTGACGTCGTCCTCGCGGATATCGATGTACGGGTACGTGTCCGACCGGCTGATGGTGTCCACCAGCAGTGCGTCACAGCGGACCGTGTTGGCCGAGTGCTTGGCGCCTTCGCGGACCTGGACCAGGCCGCGGTAGGCGGCACGGCCGCCGCCGCGGGCCACGGACTTGGAGACGATCGAGCTCTTGGTGTTGGGCGCGATATGGACCATCTTGGAACCGGTGTCCTGGTGCTGGCCTTCGCCGGCGAACGCGATGGACAGGGTCTCGCCCTTGGCGCCTTCGCCCACGAGGTAGACGGCCGGGTACTTCATGGTGACCTTGGAGCCGATGTTGCCATCGATCCACTCCATCGTGGCGCCCTCTTCGCAGATGGCGCGCTTCGTGACCAGGTTGTACACGTTCGTGGACCAGTTCTGGATGGTCGTGTAGCGGACGCGGGCGCCCTTCTTCACGATGATTTCCACGACGGCGGAGTGCAGCGAGTCCGAGGTGTAGATCGGCGCTGTGCAGCCTTCGATGTAGTGGACGTAGGAGTCTTCGTCCGCGATGATCAGCGTGCGCTCGAACTGGCCCATGTTTTCCGTGTTGATGCGGAAGTAGGCCTGCAGCGGGATGTCCACGTGGACGCCCTTGGGCACGTACACGAACGAACCGCCGGACCAGACAGCCGTGTTCAGCGAGGCAAATTTGTTGTCGCCCACCGGGATGATGGTGCCGAAGTATTCCTGGAAGATCTCCGGGTGTTCGCGCAGCGCGGTGTCCGTGTCCAGGAAGATGACGCCCTGCTGTTCCAGGTCCTCGCGGATCTGGTGGTAGACAACCTCAGACTCGTACTGGGCGGCGACGCCGGAGACGAGGCGGCTGCGCTCGGCTTCCGGGATGCCCAGCTTCTCGTACGTGTTCCGGATGTCCTCGGGGAGGTCTTCCCAGGTTGCGGCCTGTTTCTCGGTGGAGCGCACGAAGTACTTGATGTTGTCGAAATCGATGCCGGACAGGTCCGCGCCCCAGGTGGGCATGGGCTTGCGGTCGAAGTACTTCAGGCCCTTGAGGCGGAGGTCGAGCATCCATTCCGGTTCGCTCTTCTTGGCCGAAATGTCGCGAACAACGTCTTCATTGATGCCGCGGCGGGCGTTGGCGCCGACGTCGTTCTTGTCGGCCCAGCCGTACTCATACGTGCCGATTCCGTGGAGCTCGGGATTCTTTTCCAGAATCTCCGAAATCACAGTAGAGTCAGCAACCTTTTTCTCTGATAGTTGGTCCGTCATCACGGCCTTTCTTGGAGATGGTTGGATACTTCGTCCGGGTTGACCGGGGCTGCGGGACCGGGAGTCCCGACGGCGGCCGGACGGCCCGTAGGTATGTGGGTGGTGCAGACGTGGCCGCCGCGCGCCAGGGTGGATAGCCGGCGCACATCGACGCCGACCAGCCGGGCAAACATTTCCGTCTCCACGTCGCAGAACACGGGGAACTGGGCAGCCAGGTGCTGGATGGGGCAGTGCCCTTGGCAGAGCTGGACGCTGGAGAGCGCGGCCGGCAACGGCGCTTTGGCCACAAGTGACTGCGCCGAGGCCACGAAACCGTCTCGGCTCAGCGCCTCGGAGAGAGCCTGGGCGCGGGCCGTGATGTCCGGTCCGGCCTGCTCGATCTCGGGTGCGTAGCGGCGCTCCATATCGGCGAACCGCTCGACGGCGAACTCCCGCACCGCCTCGGGGCCGGCGGCCTCGCTGAGGCGCCGTAGTGCGACGGAGGCGATGTCGAGGTAGTCGTTGCCCAGGGTCGACTGGCCCTGGGAGCTCAGGACGTAGCGGCGGGCGGGCCGGCCGGCGCCGGCTCCGGCTCGGGCAACCCGCTTGACCTCGATCACTCCGCTGCGCGCGAGGTGGTCGAGGTGGCGGCGCACGGCAGCGGGGGTGAAGCCCAGGAGGTCGCCGAGTTCGGTGGCGCTAATGGGTCCATGCTCCAGCACCGCGTTCAGGACGCGGTCACGCGTGCGCTCTTCCGCGTCGTGGGTGTGGGTGCCGGCGGCCGCGGGAACGACGTCGGGTACGGCCGCCACGTGCGCCCAGGCGGACCCGACGCGCGTGGCGCCGCGCGCTGACGGGGCTGCGGACGCAGAGGAACTCATGGAATACACAACACAATCATGTCGTAATTTACTCCGGCATTCCAGTAAGGCATGGCTTGCCTGCGGGGCCCCCTCCGGGAAGCCGACGTACTACATCGCGTAGAATGCTGTGGTGCGATCTCCCGAATCCCCCGTTCTGACCATCAACGGGCTTGTCAAGGATGTTGGTCCACTGCCCACCCTCGACGGCAAGATGCTGCGCGTGGTCAGCGGCCTTTCCCTCATGGCCGAACGCGGCCAGGTCACGGCCCTGCTCGGTGCCAACGGCGCCGGCAAGACCACCACCATCGAATGCGCCCAGGGGCTCCAGAAGCGCACTGCCGGCACCATCAGCCTACTGGGCCAGGACCCGGATTCGGCCGGCGCTGGGCTCCGCGCCCGCGTGGGGGTCATGCTGCAGGACGGCGGCCTGCCGCCGTCGGCCCGGCCCATCCCCCTGCTCCGGCACATCGCCGGCATGTACCAGGACCCGTGGCCGGTAGATGAACTCATTGGACGACTGGGGATCGACACCTTCAGCCGCACCAATGTGCGGCGCCTGTCCGGCGGCCAGAAACAGCGCCTCGCCCTTGCCGCGGCGCTGGTGGGCAATCCGGAGGTGCTTTTCCTTGACGAGCCGAGCGCCGGCCTGGACCCGCAGTCCCGCCAAATGGTCTTCGACCTCATCTCCGAGCTGCGGAACAGCGGCATGGGCATCATCCTGACGACACACCTGATGGACGACGCCCAACGCCTCGCGGACTACGTCTACATCATCGACGCCGGCCGTAACGTGGCCGAGGGCACTGTCGCCGAGCTCCTGCGGCACCAGCTGCCCGCCGGCGACCCGGCGCAGCACATCCGCACCCTTCTGTTCGAAACCGAACCCGGACTGGACTTCACCGGCGTGCTGCCTGACGGCGTCGACGTCACCGAGGCGCGGGCCGGCAGTTACGCCGCGACCGGCGCACTGACCCCCGCCGACCTCGCCGCGATCACCGCATGGTGGGCCGCGCGCGGGATCATGCCCAGCTCCCTGAGCCTTGAAGCCCGCAGCCTCGAGGACGTCTTTTTGGACATCTCCGGAAGGGAGATCCGATGACCCGCGTAACAGGTGGCGCCCCGCTGGAAAGCGCACACCGCGCCAGCGCGCCCCGTACCGCGCATGGCAGCGCCCCCGCTTCCTTGTTGCGCCGCATCCTGCTGCAGGGGCAGTACGAAACCGTCACCATGGTCAGAAACGGCGAGCAGCTGATCCTCGCGATCGTGCTGCCGCTGCTGGCGATGGTCGGCCTGACCGTGACGCCGCTGCTGGACGGACTCGGTTCGAGCCGCATCAACGTCGCCGTGCCTGGCATCCTGGCCCTGTGCGCCATGTCCACCGCTTTCACCGGGCAGGGCATCGCCACCGGCTTCGACCGCCGTTACGGGGTCCTGCGCTTTCTTTCCACCACTCCCCTGGGCCGCACCGGACTGATTGCGGGGAAGGTCCTGGCCGTCCTGGCCGTCCTGTTCCTGCAGGTGCTCATCGTGACAGCGGCGGCCCTCATGCTGGGTTGGCAGCCCAACCCCGCCGGCTGGCTGCCCGGCCTCGCCATCCTGGTGCTCGGGGCCGCAGCCTTCACCGCACTCGGGCTCCTGGTCGCCGGGACAGTCCGGCCGGAGGCGACCCTGGCCATCACCAACCTGCTCTGGATCCTCCTCGGCGCGCTCGGCGGAATCGTCATCCCGGCCGAACGGCTCCCCGCGCTGGCGCAGGCCATCGTGCATTTCCTCCCCTCCGGCGCGCTGGGCCAGGCGCTAAGGGATGCCTTCCTGCACGGCAGCGTCAATGGTGCCGCCGTGCTTGTCCTGCTGCTCTGGACGGCGATCGCCGGCGGCGCAGCAACCCGTTGGTTCAAGTGGAATTGAGAAAACTGTGAGCACGGCGTCACGCACTCCCCGGATCGTCTCCGGAATCACCTCCCGGCTGCCAGTCAGCGTAGACAAGACGATCAGGCGGCTGGCTGTGTTGTCCCTGATCGGCCAGATCGTGCTGGTAGTGACCGGCGGCGCCGTGCGGCTGACCGCCTCGGGCCTCGGCTGCCCCACCTGGCCGCGCTGCACGGAAGGATCCCTGGCGACCACGCCGGAAATGGGGTTCCACGGAATCATTGAATTCGGTAACCGGCTCCTGACGTTCGCGCTGGCAGCCGTCGCTGTGATGATGCTCGTCTACCTCTGGAACCTCCGCAAGGAACGCCGGGACCTCTTCCTGCTGGCCCTCGGCCTGCTCGCGAGCATCCCGGCCCAGGCCGTCATCGGCGGCATCACGGTCCTGACCCAGCTGAACCCGTGGGTTGTGGGCCTGCACTTCCTCGTTTCCATGGCGCTCGTGGTCCTCGCGACCCTGTTGGTGAACCGGGCCTACGGCCGGACCGGCAAGGCCAGGACCGTGCAACTTCCCGCCCTGCCGGGCGCTGCGCGTCCGGCGATGACCGCCGTCGCGCTTCTCTCTGCCGTCGCCGTCTGCCTCGGCGTAGTGGTGACCGGCGCCGGCCCGCACGCCGGCGACGCGAACGCCCCGCGCAACGATCTCGACTGGGACCTGTTCGCGCACATCCATGCTGTGCCCGCCTACCTGGTGACCGCCGGGGCGCTGTTCGCGGTATTCCTCGTGGTCCGCGGCCGGATCCAGGGCCCGTTCCGCTCGGCGGTGTTCATGCTCCTGGGCGTCACAGTGCTTCAGGCCGTCATCGGCTTCACGCAGTACTACAACGGCATCCCGGCGCTGCTCGTCGGCGCGCACATGCTGGCGGCGGCCCTGCTGATGAGCGCGGCCACCAACGCCGCGGACCTCGCCCGCTACAGCCCGGTGGACTAGCCCGCCGCAGCACCGCTGATCAAAACAACGCGGGGTCACTTACCGCCCATCCGGAGCGTCGGAATGGGCCGCAAGTGACCCCGCGTTTGTTGTCTGCGCGCGGGTCCGGGCGCCGCGGCAACGAACGTCTGTACCTGTAGCACGTCACGGGGGCTGGCCTTGACGGGATTTCCGGGTGGACTATGGGATGGCATGGACATGGATCGTCGCGGCGGTGGGCTTTTGGTGTTCGTTCCCGTGACGCAGACCGGAAGGCCTTCCCTGATGCAAGCGACAGAACCGACCGTGACCCCGTCACCCTCAGCCCGCCAACGCGCGGCGAGCCTCAAAGAGCGCGTCTACATCATCTTCACGAGCCTGGCAGTGGTGCTGGCGCTTCGGAGCCACGCGGACGAGACCACGCCCGCGGCCGCGGCGGCCACCCTCAGCATCGTGGTGATCGGGTCCCTGCTGGGGATTTTCGTCGCCGACCTCCTGAGCCACCTGACTGTCCATTCCAAGCTCCCCACCGGTGAAGAACTGCACCATATGATGGCGGTCAGCGCGGGCGGTCTCGGCGTTCTAGTGACCCCGCTGCTTCTGCTGGCGGCGGCAGGCTTTGGGCTAGTGACGACGGCGGCTGCTCTCGGGTGGGCGGTTGTGGTGCTCGTTGTCTCTCTAGGCGTCGTCGGATTCCTCGCGATCCGGCGCCTCGAAATTCCGCTCCATCACAAGGCCGCCATCATGTTCGCCGAGGTTGTGCTGAGCCTTCTGGTGATCGGCCTCGAGCTGCTGGCCCACAACCTCTGATCACACGGCAGAAGCTGCCGGCGGGCGGAGGAACAGGCGTGCCATGGCCGCCAGGAAGAGGAGTGAGGCCGTGATGGTGGAGCTGATCTGCATGCCGCGAACAAAAGTGCCCCGATCGGCGATCAGGGCACCGAACACGGCGATGGCCACAGCCCCGCCGACCTGGCGGCAGGTGTTGAAGACCGCACTCGCGGTGCCCGCCTGCCCGGACGGCACACTGGCAACCATCGACAGCAATCCGAGAACGGCCGGGACTCGTGGCCCGAAGCATTTCGAAAGCGTTCCGCTGACGATGTTTCCGATGACGCTGAAGGCTGCCGAGGGCAGGAACACGAGCCCGGCCTGGGTCACCCCTGCCGGGCCCGGAGGAAGCCCCCGCGGAGTCCAGAAGGCACAATTTCTCCCACTATTCGACTAATAGTTACTGGCCGGTCACTTGTCGGGCGGGGGGAACTTTGGGAATACTGGAACTTGTATCCCTTCGCCCTACTGCCTGGAAGGGCAGCCGATCGCCGGTACGCCGGCCGCGGATCCGCGGGTCTGGTTGGCGGTCCGCTTGGCGGCCGGGGTCAGGTTTCGTCCAGCCCAGTCGGGGATACTTTGAGACGGCGCAAGAGTGGCGCCGCAATCGCATTCATGGAAAGTAGGACGGCTCGGTTTTGCCTTAATGCAACTGGAATCGGAACTGGCCAGATAGAGGCACCGGAGGATAAGTGGCGATACTAGTCGGCGAAAGGCCCGCCAAGGCGGCCCAACAAACTGCACCGCGCCCACGGCTTGACGGCCTGGACGTGCTACGCGGTGCTGCAGTAGGCGCCGTCCTGCTGGGACATTCCTGGCCTGCCATATTTCAAGGCGCCGGCATTGTTGGCGTCATTGCCTTCTTCGTGCTGAGCGGGTACTTGATCACCAATGTGCTCGTCCGGGACATTGAACGGCACCGAAAAATTCGCTACGGCCGTTTCTATGCCCACAGGGCCTTCCGGCTGGTGCCGGCACTCGTCTCCCTCTTGGGCGTGTACGCGATCGTCGAATTGGCCACCGACTTCCTTGGGGACCGAACCAAGGGAATCGTTGGCTACACCGTCCTTGCCGGCCTTGGCTACCTCAAGGACCTGCCCCTGCCTTTCGACGTCAGCATGGCCATCGGACCGCTCTGGACCCTGGCAGTAGAGGAACAGTTCTACCTGATCTGGCCGGCGCTGCTGGTGCTCGCCCTGCGGCGCCACCGACAGGGCCGGCTGATTGGCTTCTCTGCCGCCGTCGCCCTTTTCCTCATGTCCGCAAGCGTGCTGGCGATGGCGGCCCTGGCCCCGCAACTCCACGCACTGGTCTACGCACTGCCTACGACGTGGGGCCTGGGCCTGATCGTCGGAGCGGCCCTGCGGCTTTACAGGGTCCATGTGTTCAGCTTGTTCGCCGGCCGCCGTCTCAGGTGTGCGGCGCTGCTTGGCTCCGTCGCCGTCCTGGCCTCGCTGATCTTTTTCCCCAAGGCGAACGAGACGCCGGTCTTCATCCTCATTGGCGGCCCGCTTGCTATGGCTGCCTCAGCCGTTTTGGTCGCCCTGGCCGCCTCGCGCGTAGCAGGGATGCCGAAATGGACGCGCCCGGCGCAGATGCTGGGCACCGTGTCCTACGCCGCGTACCTGTGGAACTACCCCATCATTCTCTGGCTCAATGGCGGCTCGACGGCCGATCTGCCGCCGCTCGTCGCGGTGTCGGCCATCGCGTTGACGCTGCTCATCGCGGTGGCCAGTTGGCACACCGTCGAAAGGCTGGGAAGGATCGCGCGGGAACGCTTCGACCGGCGTTACTCCGCCGCGGACCAGCGGGACCAGCGCGAGCATCAGGGCGGGGACCAGCGGGAGGCCGGCAGCGGCCCCGTTTCCCGGCAGGCTTCAACGAGGCCGAGCCGGGAGAAGTCCGCGGACTAGGCAGGTTCGCCAGCTGTGACGGCGTCGGGATGGTCCTCCAGCGTGCAAACATCGGTGTTCGCCCCACAGACGATCACCGCCACGCGTTCCCCTTCGCCGGGCGTGTACGCCCCTGAGGTGAGAGCGGCAAGCGCCGCCGCCGCGCCGTATTCGGCAGGGATCCGGTAGTCGTTCCACAACTGCGACCGGGCGGCGACGATGGCGGCATCGTCCACCAGGACGGAGGTCGGAGGGACGAGCGAGGCAATGTTGAAGGCGATCTCGCCCACCCGCCGGGCACCCAGGGAATCCGCGGCGACTCCTGAAACGGCCACATCGACGGGGTGGCCGGCGGCCAGGGCGGCGTGCAGGGTGGGGATGTTGAAAGGTTCAACCGCGACGACGCGTGCCCGCCCTTCGGCCGCCGCCGCGACTCCCGCGTACAGGCCTCCGCCGCCGACGGCGACCACGATCGTGTCGATGCTGGGCTCGTCCTGGAGGATCTCTTCGGCGACGGTGCCCGCGCCGGCCGCGATTTCGAGTTGGTCGTACGCATGGCAGAACAGGGCGCCGGTTTCTTCCACATATTCCATGGCCGCGGCGAAAGCCTCCGCGTACTCGGCGCCGACCTGCCGGACCGTCGCGTCGTACCCGAGAAGGCGCTGCACTTTCACGCGCGGGGCGTTCTCCGGCACGAACACTGTTGCCGGAACGCCGAGCGCCGCCGCGGCATAGGCATTGGCCAGGCCCGCGTTGCCGCCCGACGCCGCCACCACCCCGACCCCGGGGTCAAGTTCCCCGCGCTCCCGGGCAGCGAGGAGCCGGTTGAACGCGCCGCGGGCCTTGAAAACACCGGTGTGCTGCAGGAACTCGCATTTTAACCAGAGAGGGGCTGCAGCCGTCCCCCGCGGAGCAAAGGCGTGCGCCGCACGTAGCCGCTGATGCGGCTCTCTGCCTTCAGTACATCGCTGCGGTTGATCACTGGCTCCCCTGGGGTCATGTTGCTGGTCCGGTGTTGCCTGTTCCGGTGTTGCCTGTGTTGACAGGTCGGTTCGTCAGGATATCCCCTGGCCGAACGGACCATCGCGCTGATACGGCTGACGCTCCCCCACCACTGGTGAGGGAGCGTCGGATAGATAATAGGGACGTCTTAGCCGCCCATGATGGCCGAGCCGACGAACGGGTCGACGGCCAGGGCAATGAAGAGCAGCGTCAGGTAGCTGATGGAGCCGTGGAAGACCTTCATGGCTCCCTTGTTGGACACGTCGCCTGCCTGGGCGCGGTTGTACAGGGCGTGCGATTCGTACAGGAACCAGGCACCGGCCGCGACGGCGGTCACGGTGTAGACCCAGCCGGCGCCGCCGGCGGGGATCATCAGCAGCGAACACGCCACCATGGCCCACGCGTAGAGGACCACCTGCACCGAGACCACTTTTGCGCCGGCGATTGCGCCCAGCATGGGCACGTTGGCGTTGCGGTAGTCCTCGCCGTAGCGCATCGACAGCGGCCAGTAGTGCGGCGGTGTCCAGAGGAAGATCACCATGAACAGCACGACGGCGGGCCACTCGACGGTGTTGGTGACGGCTGCCCAGGCAATCAGTACCGGGAAACACCCGGCGGCACCGCCCCAGACAATGTTCTGGGCCGTGCGTCGCTTGAGGATCATGGTGTAGATGACCACGTAGAAGACGATGGCGCCCAGTCCCAGCCACGCGGCGAGCGGGTTGGCCCCGAACCAGAGGATGGCGATCGCCGCAGCGCCCAGCAGCCAGGAGAAGATCAGTGCTTCCCGGGGAGTGACCTCTCCGGTGACCAGCGGCCGATTCTCCGTGCGGTGCATGAGCTTGTCGATGTCGCGGTCGATGTAACAGTTGAAGGCCCCAGCGGAGCCTGCCGCGAATGCCCCTCCCACAAGCGTCGCCAGAATCAGGGCGATCGACGGGAAGCCCCGTTCGGCATAGATCATGGTGGGCAGCGTACTGACGAGCAGAAGCTCGATGACGCGGGGTTTCGTGAGCGCCAGATAGGCCTTGGCTTTGCGGCCGAAGCCCGTTCTTCCCGAGACCGGGGAGGCGTTCAGCGGCGTATTAGTTGTGCTCACGGTGGCAGTCACTCTGTTCTGTCTGGCTGTGCAGTTCTGTCTGGCTGGGCAGCCCCGGGTGGATTTCGCAACACGCTTGGCTGCAGAGCGGGAGCCACGCTCGGCGCGCGCCCGTGTCTTTGCCCCAGTCGAAGGCCACCACCAATCATACCGTGGAGCTCCGGGCAACAGAGCCGCCGGGGCGCGCCCATGATTCCAGCGTGTAAACGCGTCCTCACCGGCGCAGCGGCGGACGGTGATTCATATAGGCGAAATCCCGTCCAATTGGTGAGATATACGCTGACCACAAAGTGGAATGGGACTAGGCTGTCCTTAGATCAGCGCACACGGGCACGCATAAGGCAATTGCCGGAACAGGCGGCTCTGCATCTGCGTCTGAATGATAGATCAACGTTTCGATGGTGAACGGCTGGTACGAACCGCAGCGGGCACCGAACTGTGCCCGGGGCGGGAAATAGAGCGTACCGCCGGCTGTCAGCACAGAGAGGGGCCCGGTTTTCGTGCCACATTTGGAAGAGCAAGAACTGTCATGGACCACCTTGGACCAGCGCGCCGTGGACACCGTCCGGGTGCTGGCCGCGGATGCGGTGGAGAAGGTCGGGAACGGCCACCCGGGGACGGCAATGAGTCTGGCTCCGGCCGCGTACCTGTTGTTCCAGAAGCTGATGCGGCACGATCCGGCGAACCCGGACTGGCTGGGCCGTGACCGGTTCGTCCTGTCCCCCGGGCACACGTCCCTGACCCTGTACATCCAGCTGTTCCTCTCCGGCTACGGGCTGGAGCTGAAGGACCTGGAGGCGCTGCGGACCTGGGGCTCGTTGACTCCGGGCCACCCGGAATACAAGCACACCAAGGGTGTGGAGATCACCACCGGCCCGCTGGGCCAGGGCCTGGCGTCCGCGGTCGGCTTCGCGTATTCCCAGCGCCGCATGCGCGGTCTTTTCGATGCCGACGCTCCCGCCGGCACGAGCCCGTTCGACCACACCATCTGGGTGATCGCCTCCGACGGCGACCTGCAGGAAGGCGTGACCTCCGAGGCCTCTTCCCTCGCCGGGCACCAGGAGCTGGGCAACCTCGTGGTGATTTACGACGAGAACCACATCTCGATCGAGGACGACACCGACGTGGCGTTCACCGAGGACGTCCTGGCCCGCTACGGGGCCTACGGCTGGCACACCCAGCGGGTCGACTGGACCCGGACCGGCGAATACAAGGAGGACGTCGCCGAGCTGCACGCCGCGCTGCTGGCCGCGAAGGCCGAAACCGGCAAGCCCTCGATCATCTCGCTGCGGACCATCATCGGGTACCCGGCACCGAAGAAGCAGAACACCGGCAAGATCCACGGCTCGGCCCTGGGCGCCGAGGAAGTCGCCGCGCTGAAGAAGGTCCTGGGCTTCGACCCGGAACGCGCCTTCCAGGTCGATGAGGACGTCCTGGCCCACGCCCGCGCCGTCCAGGACCGCGGCGCCGCGGCCCGCACCGAGTGGCAGGCCTCGTTCGAGGCGTGGCAGGGGGCCAACCCCGAGGCCGCGGCCCTGCTCGAACGCGTCGAGGCCAAGAAACTCCCGGGCGAGTTCGAGGCCGCCCTGCCGGTCTTCGAAGCCGGCAAGGACGTCTCCACCCGGGCCGCGTCCGGGAAGGTCCTGAACGCGATCGGCCCGGTCATGCCCGAACTCTGGGGCGGCTCCGCCGACCTCGCGGAGTCGAACAACACCACGATCGAGGGCTCGCCCTCGTTCATCCCCACATCCCGGTCCACCGCCGCGTGGAAGGGCAACCCCTACGGCCGGGTGCTTCACTTCGGCATCCGCGAGCACGCCGCCGCCTCGATCGTGAACGGCATCTCCCTGCACGGGCGGACCCGGGCGTTCTCCGGCACGTTCCTGATCTTCTCCGACTACCAGCGCCCCGCGATCCGGCTCGGTGCCCTCATGGGCGTGCCCTCGCTCTACGTCTGGACGCACGACTCGATCGGCCTGGGCGAGGACGGCCCCACGCACCAGCCCGTCGAGCAGCTCGCATCCCTGCGGGCCATCCCCGGTCTGGACGTCGTCCGCCCGGGAGACGCGAACGAGGTCGCTGCGGCCTGGAAGGCCATGCTGGAAAACCACGAAAACCCCGCCGGGATCGTCCTGACCCGGCAGAACATCCCCACCTGGGCCCGCGGCACCGGCCAGGCCGACGGCGACACCTTCGGCTCCACTGCCGGCGTCGAAAAGGGCGGCTACGTCCTGGCCGAGGCATCCAAGGACGGCAACACCGTCGAATCGCAGGTCATCCTGATCGGCACCGGCTCCGAGGTCCAGCTGGCCGTCAACGCCCGCGAAGCCCTGCAGGCCGAGGGCATCCCCACCCGTGTGGTCTCGATGCCCTGCGTGGAGTGGTTCAACAAGCAGGACGCCGCCTACCGCGACGCCGTGCTGCCCCCCGCCGTGAAGGCGCGCGTCTCGGTCGAGGCCGGACTGGCCCTGGGCTGGAAGGAATTCGTCGGCGACGCCGGCCGTTCCGTCTCCCTGGAACACTTCGGCGCGTCCGCGGACTACAAGCGGCTCTTCCAGGAATTCGGCATCACCGCAGAAGCAGTCGCCGCCGCCGCCAAGGAATCCCTGGCCAGCCTCACCAACTGATCCACCACCACGGTTCCGGGGGACATTGTGCCCCCGGAACCATGATTTCCAGGAGTTATGAAATGACTACCCCCACACAGCAGCTCTCCGACGCCGGCGTCTCGATCTGGCTCGATGACCTCTCCCGCGGCCGCCTGGACACAGGCACCCTGCGCAAGCTCATCGAAGAGAAGAACGTCGTTGGCGTCACCACCAACCCGTCCATCTTCCACGCCGCCATCACCGCCGGCACGGACTATGACGCCGTCATCGCCGCCCAGGCCGCCGCCGGCGCCACCGTTGAAGAGACCGTCTTCGAAATCACCACTACCGACGTGGCCGACGCCTGCGACCTGTTCGCTCCCGTCGCCGCGGCCACCAAGGGTGTCGACGGCCGCGTGTCCATCGAGGTGGACCCCCGCCTGGCCTGGGACACGGCCGGCACCATCGCCGAAGCGAAGCACCTGTACAAGAAGGTCAACAAGGACAACGTCCTGATCAAGATCCCGGCAACCCTTGAAGGCCTTGAGGCCATCACGGCCACCCTGGCCGAGGGCATCAGCGTCAACGTGACCCTGATCTTCTCGCTGGAACGCTACCGCGCCGTGATCAACGCCTTCCAGTCCGGCCTCGAACAGGCCAAGGACAACGGCCACGACCTGTCCAAGATCCACTCGGTCGCGTCCTTCTTCGTCTCCCGCGTCGATGCCGAAATCGACAAGCGCCTCAACGCCATCGGCACCGACGAGGCCAAGGCACTGAAGGGCAAGGCCGGCCTGGCCAACGCCCGCCTGGCCTACCAGGTGTACGAGGAGCTCTTCTCCACCGAGCGCTGGGCCCTCCTGGCCGAGGCCGGCGCCCTGCCGCAGCGCCCCCTCTGGGCCTCCACCGGCGTTAAGGACCCGGCCTACCCGGACACCCTCTACGTCACGGAACTCGTCGCGCCCGGCGTCGTGAACACCATGCCGGAGAAGACCCTCGACGCCACGTTTGACCACGGCACCGTCACGGGCGACACCGTCACCCGCGGCTACGACGACGCCAACGCCACACTGAACTCCCTCGATGCCCTCGGGATTTCCTACAACGAAGTCGTTGCACTGCTCGAATCCGAAGGCCTGGACAAGTTCGTGGCCAGCTGGAAGGAACTGCTGGGTGACGTCGACGGCGCCCTGGCCTCTGCACGGAAGGCTTCCTAAAACATCATGAGCACACTCAGCTACGACGCCACCGGCGCAGCCCGCCAGGCCCATGAGCAGCACCTCCCGGCACTGCTGGAGGACCGCATTGCCACCCGGATCTTCGCGAAGGACCACACCCTGTGGGGTCCGGACGCAGAGCAGGAAGCCGCCGTCCGGCTGGGCTGGGTCGAGGCGGCTACCGTCTCCCAGCCGCTGGTCAGCGGGATTCTGGCACTCCGCGAGGCGCTGAAGGCCGACGGTGTTACGCGGATCGTCCTTTGCGGCATGGGCGGCTCCTCGCTGGCGCCTGAAGTCATCGCGGGCACCGCTGGCGTCGAGCTGACTGTTCTTGACAGCACCGACCCCGAACAGGTCAGTGCTGCGCTGGCGGACCGGCTGGACGAAACGGCCATCGTCGTTTCGTCCAAGTCCGGCTCCACCGTGGAAACCGATTCCCAGCGCCGGGTCTTCGAGCAGGCATTCACCGATGCCGGGATCGACGCGAAGAGCCGCATCATCATCGTCACCGATCCGGGTTCCCCGCTGGACAAGGCCTCCAGGGAAGCCGGCTACCGCGCCGTCTTCAACGCCGACCCCAACGTCGGCGGCCGCTTCTCGGCCCTGACCGCCTTCGGTCTGGTCCCCTCCGGGCTGGCCGGAGTGGACATCCAGGCGTTCCTGGATGAAGCGGAGGAAGCAGCCGAGATCCTCAATGAAGACTCGCAGGACAACATCGGCCTCGCCCTGGGCACCGCCCTGGGCGGCACCAACCCTTTGCGCAACAAGATCGTCATCGCGGAGGACGGGTCCGGGATCGTGGGCTTCGCCGACTGGGCCGAACAGCTCATCGCCGAATCCACCGGCAAGCTCGGCACCGGAGTGCTGCCGGTCGTCGCGGGCCCTGCCTCCCCGGAGGCCACCCTTGGCGCTCCCGATGTCCTCGTCGTCCGGCTCGTCGCGGCAGATGCCGACGTGGAGCTCGGCGAGAACGAGGTCGCCATTGCGGGCGGCCTGGCCACCCAGATGATGGTGTGGGAGTTCGCCACCGTCGTGGCCGGCCGGCTGCTGGGCATCAACCCGTACGACCAGCCTGACGTCGAGGCAGCCAAGATCGCCGCACGCGGCCTACTGGACGCTCAGCCCGAGCCGACGCCGGCGAACTTCACCGACGGCGCCATCGAGGTCCGCGGCGGGGAATGGCTCGGCGGCGCCGCCACGGCGGCAGAAGCCGTCAGCGCCCTGCTCGCCGAACTCGGCCCGGACAGCTACCTCAGCGTCCAGGCCTATTTCGACCGGCTCGCCTACGCCAGCCTCGAAGGTGTCCGCGACGAACTGGCTGCTGTCACCGGGCGCCCGGTCACGTTCGGCTGGGGTCCCCGGTTCCTGCACTCCACCGGCCAGTTCCACAAGGGTGGCCCCGCAATCGGCGTCTTCCTGCAGGTCACGGCCGCCTCCGCGACGGACCTCGCCATCCCGGACCGGCCCTTCACGTTCGGCAAGCTGATCTCGGCGCAGGCCGCAGGCGACGCCCAGGTCCTGTCCGAACACGGCCGCCCGGTCCTCCGGTTGCACCTGACCGACCGCCCTGCGGGTGTGAAGCAGCTCCAGGAGCTCGTCACGTCCCTTGCCGGCCAGGCAGCATCCACCACTGAAAGCTAAGGCACCCACGCAACCATGCCAGAAACCAACAACGGCGGCAGGAACACGGCCGGCCGGAGGCGCAATCCGCTCCGGGACCCCCGTGACCGCCGTCTAAACCGTATTGCCGGGCCGTCGTCGCTGGTCCTGTTCGGGGTAACCGGTGACCTCGCCCGCAAGAAGCTGATGCCGGCCGTGTACGACCTCGCCAACCGCGGGCTGTTGCCGCCGAGCTTTGCCCTGGTGGGCTTTGCCCGCCGGCAGTGGGAGAACGAGGACTTCGCCGCGGAGGTCCTGAAGTCGGTCAAGGCCTACGCGCGCACGCCGTTCGATGAGACGGTCTGGAAGCAGCTCTCCGAGGGCATCCGCTTCGTGCAGGGCGAGTTCGACGACGACGACGCGTTCAAGCGGCTCGGCGAGACGATCGATGAGCTCGACGAACACCGTGGGACGCGGGGCAACCACGCGTTCTACCTCTCGATTCCCCCGAAGGCGTTCGAGCAGGTCTGCCGCCAGCTCTCCAAGCACGGGTTGGCCCAGGCATCGGGCGATAACTGGCGCCGCGTCGTTATTGAAAAGCCGTTCGGGCACGACCTCGAGTCGGCCCGGCAGCTGAACGACATCGTCGAATCGGTGTTCCCGCCGGACGCTGTCTTCCGGATCGACCACTATCTGGGCAAGGAGACGGTGCAGAATATCCTGGCACTGCGTTTCGCGAACCAGCTCTTCGAGCCGCTCTGGAACGCCAACTATGTGGACCACGTCCAGATCACCATGGCCGAGGACATCGGCACCGGCGGCCGGGCAGGCTACTACGACGGCGTGGGCGCGGCTCGCGACGTCATCCAGAACCACCTGCTCCAGCTCCTGGCGCTGACGGCCATGGAGGAGCCGATCTCCTTCAACGCCGACGACCTGCGGGCCGAGAAGGAAAAGGTCCTCGCCGCCGTCCGGCTCCCCGATGACCTCTCCACCCACTCCGCCCGCGGGCAGTTCACCGGCGGCTGGCAGGGCGGCGAGAAAGTCCTGGGGTACCTGGAGGAAGAGGGCATCCCGGCCGATTCCAAGACCGAGACGTTCGCCGCGATCCGGGTGGACATCAACACCCGGCGCTGGTCCGGAGCGCCGTTCTACCTGCGCGCGGGGAAGCGGCTCGGCCGCCGGGTGACGGAGATCGCCGTCGTGTTCAAGCGCGCGCCGAACCTGCTCTTCACCGACCACGGCGAGGACGACTTCGGCCAGAACGCCGTAGTAATCCGGGTCCAGCCCGATGAAGGCGCCACGATCCGGTTCGGGTCCAAGGTCCCGGGCACCCAGATGGAGGTCCGCGATGTCACCATGGACTTCGGCTACGGCCACTCCTTCACCGAGTCCAGTCCCGAAGCCTACGAACGCCTGATCCTGGATGTGCTCCTGGGAGAGCCGCCGCTGTTCCCCCGGCACCAGGAAGTTGAGCTGTCCTGGAAGATCCTGGACCCGTTCGAGGAATACTGGGCCGGCCTCGACGAACAGCCCCAGCCCTATGCTCCCGGCAGCTGGGGCCCCGCCTCCGCCGACGAGCTCCTTGCCCGCGACGGACGAACCTGGAGAAGGCCATGATCGTAGATCTTCCCGACACCACCACCTCCAAGATTTCCAAGAAGATCATGGCCCTGCGCGAGCAGGGCGGCGTGATTGCCCTGGGCCGGGTGCTGACCCTTGTGGTGGTCACCCGCTCCGGGCTCGAGGAGGAGGCCATTGAGGCCGCCAACGAGGCCAGCCGGGAACACCCGTGCCGGATAATCGTCCTCGCCGACGCCGGGGCCTCGGCCCCGACCCGGCTGGACGCCCAGATCCGCGTCGGCGGCGACGCCGGGGCTTCCGAGGTCATCCTGCTGCGCGGCTACGGCGAACTCGCCGAGGAAAGCGAATCCCTTGTGGCGGCCCTGCTGCTCCCGGACGCACCGATCGTGGCCTGGTGGCCGCATGGCGCCCCCAGGAATGCGTGCCAGACTTCGGTCGGGAGCATCGCGCACCGCCGGATCACCGATTCGGCCAACGAATCAGACCCGGTCGCGGCGCTGGAAAACATCCGCCGCACCTACAAGGCCGGCGACACGGACCTCGCCTGGACCCGCCTGACCAACTGGCGCATCCAGCTGGCCGCGGTCCTGGACCAGGTGGACGACTCGCCGGTGACGGCCGTCGCCGTCGAGGGTGCCTCGGACTCCCCCAGCACGGTGCTGCTCGCGGCCTGGCTCACCCTGGCCCTGGACGTCCCCGTCACGATCGTGGCGGATCCGGCCGGAACCGGGATCCGCCGCGTCCGGCTGACCCGGCCTGGCGGCGACATCCAGCTCTTCCGGCCCGGGCTCACCATTGCGGAACTGACGCAGCCCGGCCAGCCGGCGCAGCGGATCTCACTGCCGCGTCGCAGCCTCAAGGACTGTCTGGCCGAAGAACTACGCCGCCTGGATCCGGACGAAGTCTTCGGCGAAGTGATTACTATGGGACTCCCACGTACCAATCTAAGGAGTGTCCGTCCCAGTGAGCGCTGACCCGAGAGTAAGCATCCATCCTGACTCGACCGTCCTGATGGCTGCGATCGCTGCCCGCCTTATCACCAAGCTTGTGGATATCCAGGACCGGCACGGCGAGGCCACGGTGGTGCTTACCGGGGGCACAATGGGCATCGGCTCGCTCAAGGCAGTCGCTGAATCGCCGGCGGCGCCGGCCGTCGACTGGTCAAAGGTGAACTTCTGGTGGGGTGACGAGCGCTTCGTAGCGTCCGACGACGCCGAACGCAACGCCCGCCAGGCCCATGACGCTCTCTTGGCCCACATCAATGTTGATCCGGAGCGCGTCCACGTGCCTGGTTCCACCGATGACTTCGACAGCCCGGATGAAGCTGCAGCGGACTATGCGCGCCGCCTCGCTGAGGCTGCGGCCGCCGAACACGCCGCGGACATGTCCGATGACAGGCCGGAAAATCCGGCGCGGCTCCCCCGCCTGGACATCGTCCTCCTCGGCGTGGGGCCGGACGCGCACGTCGCGTCGCTGTTCCCTGAACATGCTGGTATCCGGGAGAAGGAGTTGACCGTCGTCGGGGTCCACAACTCCCCCAAGCCGCCGCCGGCGCGGGTGTCCCTGACGTTGCCGGCGATCAATACGGCATTAGAGGTGTGGATGGTGGTGGCCGGTGACGACAAGGCCGGCGCCGTGGGGCTGGCGCTGGCCGGCGCCAATCCCGTGCAGGTTCCCGCGGCTGGCCCGCGCGGCCGCCGGCAAACCCTGTGGCTGATTGACGAGAACGCGGCGTCACGGGTCCCGGAACAGCTAGTCCGGAAGGGACCGTCGGGCGCGTAGCCGTTCCAGCGCTCCAGCTAGCACGTCTTCGGCGTCCTGGCTGGAGCGCCGTTCTTTAACGTATTCCAGGTGGGTCTTGAAGCCCTCCATCGGCGCATCCTCGAGCGCAAACTTGGTTTCGTCGCGGGTTGCGGTCCCGCCGCAGCGCCGGCAGTCCCAGACTCCCGGGATCTGCTCCTCCGGCAGTTGCGCGAAAACAAGCGTGGTTTCATGGCCCTTGGCGCACCGGAAGGAGACACGAATACGGGGCTGGCGTACGCCGGCCCCGTTCAGTGGCTCATGGCGGGGAGTCGCCCCTTCGGTGGCGCCCACACGGATTCCTTTGAATCCGGAAGCAGAATGCAGCATCGGGAACTCCTGGCTACTTGGCTGGCGGACGTGTGCAAGACGCCAGTTTAGGTTGGGAGTTCCCGATGCCGGGAGGGCCTTAAGGACCCCTTGTGGAGTTTTTCGGACGGGCGTCCTACGAATCGGCGCCCGTGCTGAACCGCATGAGCAGGCCGAGGGCGATGATCACGACCGCCCAGGTGATGCCCAGGATGACCGTGAACCGGTTGAGGTTCCGCTCGGCAACACCGGAGGAACTCAGCCCCGAGCTCATGCCGCCGCCGAACATGTCGGACAGGCCGCCTCCGCGTCCCTTATGGAGCAGGATGAGCAACGTCAGCAGGAGGCTGGTGATGCCCAGGAGGACCTGCAGAATGACATGAAGAACGTCCACGACGGCCTTTCAGAAGAATTGGATTACGGGGGTCAGGCTGTGTCCGGACTAATCCGTCAACAGGTGACTCTCGAACCTGACAATATTAGCAAACTCGGCAGCGTCCAGGCTGGCACCGCCGACCAGCAAGCCGTCGACGTCGCGTTCCTTCAGGATCGAGGCGGCGTTGTTCGCCTTGACCGAGCCGCCGTAGAGCAGGCGGGTCTTGGCAGCGACGTCGGCTCCGAAGAGGGTGGACAGTTCCGCACGGATGGCAGCACACATTTCCTGCGCGTCTTCCGGGCCGGCAACTTCGCCGGTGCCGATGGCCCAGACGGGCTCGTAGGCGACAACGAGCTCGGCAGCCTGCTCCGGGGTGAGGCCTTCGACGCCGGCGCGGAGCTCGGCGAGCGTGTGGTCCACGTGGGTGCCGGCCTGCCGGATCTCGAGGCCTTCGCCGACGCAGAGGACGGGGGTGAGGCCGTGCCGGAAGGCGGCTTGGGTCTTGGCGTTGAGCACGGTGTCGGACTCGTTGTGGATGGTGCGGCGTTCGCTGTGGCCAACCAGTGCGTAAGTGCAGCCGAGCTTGGCCAGGAACTGCCCGGAGATATCGCCCGTGTAGGCGCCGGAGTCGAACTGGGAGAGGTCCTGGCCGCCATAGACGACGGCGAGCTCGTCGCCCTGGACCAGAGTCTGCACGCCGCGGAGACCCGTGAACGGCGGGAAGACGGCGACCTCCACCCGGCTGTAGTCGTGCTTGGCGTCGGACAGGGTCCACGCGAGCTTCTGCAGGAGGGTGATGCCCTGGACGTGGTCCATGTTCATCTTCCAGTTCCCGGCGATGAAGGGCTTGCGGTCGAATTTACCGTTGGTTGACGTGGTCACGTGATCTCCAAAAGTTCTTGTTGTATGAGAGCAGCCGGCAGGGTACCCGGTTCCTTGCGGAGGGCACCCTGCCGGCTCGATGGCCTGGCGGCCGCTACTGGCGGCCGCTGCTGCTAACTGCCTGTGCTTCTAACGGCCGGCGCTTCTAACGACCTGTGCTTCTAACGGTCCAGGACGCTCAGGCCGGGGAGTTCCTTGCCTTCAAGGTACTCCAGGCTGGCGCCGCCGCCGGTGGAAATGTGGCCGAACTGGTCATCGGCGAAGCCGAGGGTCCGGACCGCAGCCGCGGAGTCGCCGCCGCCAACCACCGTGAACGCGTCCGTCTCCGTCAGCGCCTGTGCGATGGCCCGGGTACCAGCGGCGAAGGCCGCGAATTCGAACACGCCCATGGGACCGTTCCAGAACACCGTCTTGGCGCCTTTGATCCGTTTCGCGAAAGCCGCTGCCGATACCGGCCCGATGTCCAGCCCGATGCCCTGGGGCCCGAAGCTGCTCGACTCGATGGCGTCAGCTGCGACGGTCTCGTGCTCGGCGTCGGCCGCGAACTTGGCCGCCACCACAACGTCGGTGGGCACGACGAACTCGGTACCGGCGTCCGCGGCCCGCTTCAGGTAGTCCTGGACCACCGGGATCTGGTCTTCTTCGAGCAGGCTGGCCGCGACCTTGTGGCCCGCGGCGGCGAGGAACGTGAACAGCATGCCGCCGCCCACCAGGATCGTGTCCGCCTTACCCAGGAGGTTATCGATGACAGCGAGCTTATCGGAGACCTTGGAACCGCCGAGGACCACGACGTAGGGCCGCTGGGTGTCGGTGGTGAGCTTGCGCAGCACCTCGACCTCCGTGCGGACCAGGTCGCCCTGGTAGGACGGCAGCCGCGTCGCGACGTCGTACACGCTGGCGTGCTTGCGGTGCACGGCACCGAAGGCGTCATCGACGAAGGCGCCGTTGTCACCGGTGAGGGCGACGAGCTCGTCCGCGAGGGCGCCGCGTTCGGCGTCGGCCTTGGAGGTCTCGCGCGCGTCGAAGCGCACGTTCTCCAGGACCAGCGCTTCGCCGTCCTGCAGCGCGGCGGACAGTTCCTTGGCCGACTCGCCGACGGTGTCGCCGGCAAGCGAGACCTTGAAACCGGCGAGCTCGGCCAGCCGGGCGGCCGCGGGCTTGAGCGAGTACTTCTCCTCCGGGGCGCCCTTGGGGCGGCCCAGGTGTGCTGTGACCAGCACGCGGGCACCGGCGTCCGTGAGCTTCGCCAGCACTGGCAGGGAGGCCTTGATGCGGCCGTCGTCAGTCACTGTAGAGCCGTCGAGCGGCACGTTCAGGTCGCTTCTGACCAGAACGTACCGCCCGCGGACACCATCAGCGATCAGTTCGTTGAGGGTGTGGAATGTCATGAGTCTTACCCTAGCCCAGCTTGGACGCGACAAGCTCCGTGAGGTCCACGAGGCGGTTGGAGTAGCCCCATTCATTGTCATACCAGGACACAACCTTGACCTGGTCGCCGATCACCTTGGTCAGGCCCGAATCGAAGATGGACGACGCCGGGTCGCCGACGATGTCCGAGGAGACAATCGGCTCGTCGGTGTAGGTCAGCAGGCCCCGGAGTTCGTCGGTCTCGGACGCTGCCTTGAGGGCGGCGTTGACTTCAGCGACGGTAGTCTCGCGGGAGACCGTGACGGTCAGGTCCGTGGCGGAGCCGGTGGGCACGGGCACGCGGATGGCGTAGCCGTCGAGCTTGCCCTTGAGCTCCGGCAGGACCAGGCCGATTGCCTTGGCGGCACCCGTGGAGGTGGGCACCATGTTGATGGCGGCGGCGCGGGCGCGGCGGAGATCCTTGTGCGGGCCGTCCTGCAGGTTCTGGTCGGCCGTGTAGGCGTGGATAGTGGTCATCAGGCCACGCTCGATGCCGAAGGCCTCGTTGATGACCTTGGCCAGCGGGCCGAGGCAGTTGGTGGTGCAGGAGGCGTTGGAGATGATGTGGTGCGTCGCGCTGTCGTACAGGCCGTCGTTGACGCCCATCACGATCGTGATGTCCTCATCCGACGCGGGGGCGGAGATCAGGACCTTCTTGGCGCCGGCGTCGATGTGCTTCTGCGCATCGGCGGCCTTCGTGAAGAAGCCGGTGGACTCGATGACGATGTCGACGCCGAGCTCGCCCCAAGGCAGCTTCGCCGGATCGCGCTCGGCGAGGACCTTGATGATGTTGCCGTCGACGACGATGTTGCCGTCCTTGACCTCAATGGTTTCGGCCAGGCGGCCGCCCACGGAGTCGTACTTGAGGAGGTGAGCGAGGGCTTCAGGGCTGGTGAGGTCGTTGACCGCAACGATCTCAAGATCTGCGCCCTGTGCGAGGGCGGCGCGGAAGTAGTTGCGGCCGATACGGCCAAAGCCGTTGATGCCAATACGGGTCGTCACGTTTTCAGTCTCCTTGGTGCTCCTGCGAGCACGACTAGTTGAGAAGGCGTTCAAGCCAACTAACAGATCCCGCACGCCATTGGGCAGAGATAATTACCAGATCGGAGGGCGACCAGCCACATTGCTGAAGGCTAACCGCCTTCCGTGATCCATCTTACGTTTAACCGGGACTGCCCCCGCAAGTGCAGGGGCAGTCCGTCCACATTTCGGGCCAAAGCGCCCGTAATGTGAGGTTTGTTACAAACGGAAGTCGCTTCCGTCACCGCTTAGAGGGTAATGAGACCCGTCGCGTTCTTGCGGGCGGCGTCGAAGCGCTTGGCGACGTCGGCCCAGTTCACGATGTTCCAGAAGGCCTTGACGTAGTCGGCCTTGACGTTGACGTAGTCCAGGTAGAAGGCGTGCTCCCACATGTCCAGCATCAGCAGCGGGGTGGTGCCGAGTGCGACGTTGCCCTGCTGATCATAGAGCTGCTCGATGACCAGGTTGCCGCCGATGGGCTCGTACGCCAGGAAGCCCCAGCCGGAGCCCTGCAGGCCCAGCGCCGCGGCGCTGAACTGGGCACGGAACGCGTCGAACGAGCCGAACGCGTCGTCGATGGCCGCAGCGAGCTCGCCTTCGGGCTTGGCGCCACCGTCCGGCGAGAGGTTCTTCCAGAAGACGGAGTGGTTGATGTGGCCGCCGGTGTGGAACGCGAGGTCCTTGGAGAGGCGGTTGATGTTGGCGAAGTCGCCCTTTTCGCGCGCCTCGGCCAGCTGGGCGAGGGCGTTGTTGGCGCCGGTCACATAGGCGGCGTGGTGCTTGCTGTGGTGCAGCTCCATGATTTTCGCGGAGATGTGCGGTTCCAGCGCTGCGTAGTCATAGTCGAGCTGTGGCAGTACGTACTCGGTCACAAAATCCTCCAATGTCGTGGACGGGTTGTCCGGTTCGGTAACTCTCGGATTGTGCATCCGGATGCGGGGCATCCGGAAGTTTACGGTGGGATCCAACGGCAACAACCCGCCGCGGCTCCCGGGTATTTCCATTCCCGGCATTTATCTGTGGTGATTTCAGGGTCGGGGTTGATTCTAGGGGCGGGCTAGTCGTCGAGCATCTCCGGCGTCACATTGGCTTCCGTGCCCGGGATGCCGAGGTCCTGGGCCCGCTTGTCCGCCATGGCCAGGAGCCTGCGGATCCGGCCGGCGATGGCGTCCTTGGTCATGACGGGGTCGGCCAGGCGGCCAAGTTCGTCCAGGCTGGCCTGCTTATGCGCGACCCGGAGCTCGCCTGCGTACTTGAGGTGGTCCGGGACATCGTCGCCAAGGATCTCCAAGGCACGGTCCACGCGGGCACCGGCGGCGACGGCGGCCTGCGCGGAACGGCGCAGGTTGGCGTCGTCGAAGTTGGCGAGCCGGTTCGCCGTGGCGCGGACTTCCTTGCGCATGCGGCGTTCCTCCCAGACCATGAGCGCGTCGTGGGCGCCCATCCGGGTCAGCAGCGCGGCGATCGTGTCGCCGTCCCGGATCACCACACGGTCCACTCCCCTGACCTCGCGGGCCTTGGCCTGGATACCGAGGCGGCGGGCGGCGCCGACGAGGGCAAGGGCCGATTCGGGGCCGGGGCACGTGACTTCCATGGCCGAGGAGCGGCCTGGCTCGGTGAGCGAGCCGTGCGCCAGGAAGGCGCCGCGCCAGACGGCCTCGGCGTCCGAGGCGGAGCCGTTCACCACTACTGACGGAAGGCCCCGCACGGGACGTCCGCGGGCGTCCAGGAGTCCGGTCTGGCGGGCCAGGGCCTCACCGTCGCGGACCACGCGCACCACGTAGCGGCTGCCGCGGCGCAGGCCGCCGCCGGAGACGACGATGATCTCGCTCTGGTGGCCGTACACCTCGGCGATTGCCGCGCGCAGCCGCCGGGCGGTCGAGGCGAGGTCGACTTCAGCCTCGATCACAATCCGGCCCGAGATGATGTGCAGCCCGCCGGCGAAGCGGAGCATGGCCGATACCTCGGCCTTGCGGACCGAGGACTTCTTAATATCCAGACGGGAAAGTTCTTCCTTGACTGATGCTGTCAGTGCCATGGCACCTTTCCTAACTGTTCCCGAAAATATCGTGGTACGCCGTCGCCAGCCGCAACGGATCGTGGACCGGACGGCGACCAGACGCCCCCACTTTACCCAAGACCACCTCGGCACCGAGCATTCCTGCCGCCGCCTTGAAGTCGGGCAGGTCCTGGACCGACGCCGGGTCGGCCAGGATGACGTCGATTGTGAACTCCGGCGCGTACTCGCGCAGCACCCGGAGGTGATCGGCGGCGGTCATGCCGGCGGTCTCTTTGGTGTCCGTGGCGAGGTTCATCGTCAGGCAGCGGCGGGCGGCTGTGTGGCAGAGGGCCTCTCGCATTTCGGGCAGCAGCAGGTGCGGCAGCACGGACGTGTACCAGGAACCCGGCCCGAGGATCACCCAGTCGGCCAGCTCGATCGCCGTCAGCGCCTCCGTGCATGCCGGAGCGTTCTCCGGCAGGAGCCGGACGTGTTCCAGGGACCCTGCCACCGCGCACTTGGCCTGGCCGCTGAGCGTCTGCAGTGCTGTGGTGCCGTCCGGGGCGGTAACCCGGATCTGGCCCTCGATGGTCAGCGGCACGCTGGACATCGGCAGGACCTCGCCGCGCGCGCCGAGCAGGGCGCCGGCCCATTTCAGGCCCGCAACGGTGTCGCCCAGGAGCTCCCAGAGCGTGACAATCAGGAGGTTGCCCATGGCATGCTCATCGAGGGACCCGCCCCGGCCCGCACCGGGGGCGAAACGGTGCTGCATGACGTCGCGCCACGTGCGGCCCCAGTCGGTGTCATCGCACAGCGCGGACAAGGCCATGCGGAGATCGCCCGGCGGCAGGACGCCGTACTCTTCACGGAGCCGGCCGGAGGATCCTCCGTCGTCCGCGACCGTGACGATCGCGGTGAGCTCGGAAGTCAGCAGCCGCAGGGCAGACAGGGAGGCGGAGAGGCCGTGGCCGCCGCCGAGCGCGACGACGGAGGGGCCCTTGTCCTGCTGGCTGGCGAATGCCGCGCTGGCGGGCGGGACAAGGGGCAGCGGGCCGGTCAGCAGCGCCATTACTCGCGGCCCAGGTCCCGGTGCGTCGTCGTCACGGTGACGCGCGGATATTGCGCCAGCCTCCGTGAGAGCTCGACGGCGACCGCGACGGAGCGGTGCTTGCCGCCGGTGCAGCCGACGGCGATGGTCGCGTAGTGCTTGTTCTCCCGCCGGTACCCGTCCAGAACCGGTTCCAGGGCCAGGACGTAGCGTTCCACGAAGTCGCTGACGCCCGCGGCTTCCAGCACGTAGTCGCTGACGTCCTTGTCCAGCCCGGTGTGCGGGCGCAGCTGGGGCACCCAGTGCGGGTTGGGGATGAAGCGTGCATCGGCCACGAAGTTGGCGTCCACCGGCAGCCCGTACTTGAAGCCGAAGCTCATGACATTCAGCCGCAGCGCCACCGGCCCGGTCTCGCTGAAAAGCTCGGTGATCGCGGTTGCGAGACCGTGGACGTTGAGGGAGGAGGTATCCAGGACGATGTCCGCGGTGTCCTTCAGTTCCCGGACAAGTTCGCGTTCCGCCGCGATGCCATCGAGGATCCGGCCGCCGCCCTGCAGCGGGTGGGGCCTGCGGCCCTGCTCGAAGCGGCGCACGAGGACGTCGTCGCTAGCGTCGAGGAAGAGCACGCGGAAGGTCACGCCGGTGGCTTCCAGGGCGCGGAGGGCCGCGCGCATGTCCACGAACAGTTCCTTGCTCCTGACGTCCATCACGACGGCGAGCTTGGACATCGAGTGCGGTGTCCGCGAGACGAGTTCGGCGAGCGTGCCGAGCATCTGCGGCGGCAGGTTTTCCACGACGTACCAGCCATGGTCCTCAAGGGCGTCCGAGGCAGTGCTCCGGCCGGCTCCCGACATTCCGGTCACTACGAGCAGTTCCGCCTCGACGGGTTTAACGGGCGTCATGCCGTCCGCATCCGTCTCGGATCCTGCCGTCGACTCTGCCATCAGTGAAGCCCCATCTCTGCCTGTGCGATTTGCTGTTCCGATCAGGTTTGCGCCCGGGCCGCGGTGATGCCGCGGCCAGGACGTTTCCCAAGTCTTTACCCTAGCTAAGTTTGGCGGCGCTAGCTAAGCGTCGAGGATTTCACCGGTGGTCATGTTGATGGCGGGAACTGTGGCGGCGTCGCCGTCGTCGGCATTGAAGTGCCGGACGATTGCGGCGGCCAGGGACGGACCGATCCCCTTGGCGCCGGTGAGTTCTTCCTCCGTGGCAGCCTTGATGCTCTTCACGGAGCCGAACTCGGCCAGGAGGGCCTTGCGTTTCGACTCCCCCAGCCCGGGCACGCTGTCCAGCGCCGAGGCCGTCATGGCCTTGCCACGCTTTTGCCGGTGGAAGGTGATGGCGAAGCGGTGGGCCTCGTCGCGGATCCGCTGCAGCAGATACAGGCCGGCGGAGGCGCGCGGCAGGATCACCGGGAAATCGCTCTCCGGCAGCCACACTTCTTCGAGCCGTTTGGCCAGGCCGACCACATAGACGTCCTCGATGCCGAGCTCTGCCAGCGCCCGGGCCGCCGCATTGACCTGCGGTTTGCCGCCGTCGACGACGACGAGGTTGGGCGGGTAGGCGAACTTGCTCCGCGGCGCGGGCGTGGTGGAGTCTGCGATCGCCGCGGCGGCTGCCGCGTCCAGCGCGGCCTGGTGTGCCGGTTTGGCCGCGGCTGCAGCCTGCTCGTCTTTCTCTTGGAGATAGTGCCGGAACCGGCGGGTCAGCACATCATGCATGGCCGCAGTGTCATCGGTGGCGGCGGCTCCGGTTACGGCGAACTTCCGGTACTCGGACTTCTTCGGCAGGCCGTCCTCCACCACCACCATGGAGCCGACCACGTTGGTGCCTTGGACGTGCGAGATGTCGAAGCACTCGATCCGCAGCAGCGCCACGGGCAGCTCGAGGGCTTCCTGGATTTCCTGCAGGGCCTGGGAGCGCATGGTGAGGTCGCCGGCGCGCCGGGACTTGTGGAGCTTGAGCGCGTGCTCGGCGTTCTCACGGACTGTGGACATGAGGGCCGCCTTGTCGCCGCGCTGGGGTACCCGGACGTCCACCCGGGCCCCGCGCAGGCCGCTGAGCCATTGCGCGAGCTCCGGGGCGTTGCTGGGTTCGGTGGGCACCAGGACTTCCCGGGGCAGCCTGCCCTGGAGCCCGGCTTCCTCACCGTAGACCTGCTGGAGCAGATGTTCGACCAGTTCCGGGGTGGTGGAGTCCTCGACTTTTTCCACCACCCAGCCGCGCTGGCCGCGGATCCGGCCTCCGCGGACGTGGAAGACCTGGACGGCCGCCTCGAGCTCGTCTTCGTGCAGGGCGAAGACGTCGGCGTCCGTGCCCTCGGCGAGGACCACGGCGTTACGTTCGAAGACTTTCTTCAGCGCCACGATGTCATCCCGAATCCGGGCCGCGCGTTCGTAGTCGAGCTCGGCAACTGCCGCGGCCATCTCCCGTTCCAGCCGGTTGACGAAGGGTTTGGCTTCGCCGCCCATGAAGGTGCAGAAGTCCTCGGCAAGGGCGCGGTGGTCCTCGGCGGAGATCCGGCCGACGCAGGGCGCGGAACATTTGTCGATGTAGCCGAGCAGGCAGGGCCGGCCGCTGGCTTGGGCGCGCTTCAGCACCCCGGGGCTGCAGCTGCGCACCGGGAATACGCGCAGCAGGGTGTCCATGGTGTCCCGGATCGCGCCGGCGGTGTACGGGCCGAAATACCGGGTCCCCTTGCGCCGCTCGCCACGCAGCACCTGGACGCGCGGATACTTCTCCCCCATCGTGACGGCCAGGTACGGGTAGGTCTTGTCGTCCCGGAACATCACGTTGAAGCGGGGCGTGAATTCCTTGATCCAGGTATATTCCAGCTGCAGCGATTCGAGCTCGCTGCCCACCACAGTCCATTCGACGCTGCTGGCCGTGTGCACCATCGCGTAGGTTTTGGGCAGAAGCCCGGCGGGGTTGGCGAAGTACGTATTCAGCCGGGAACGGAGGTTCTTGGCCTTGCCGACGTAGATGACCCGGCCGTGCGGATCGCGGAAGCGGTACACGCCCGGATTGGTCGGAATTTCACCCGTCTGGGGTCGGTAACTCGCTGGATCTGCCACACATCAAGTCTACTGAGCCGCCGGAGGTGCCGTGGCACCCGCCCTGCGGAGAGCAGAGTGGTGCGCTATTCGGCCGATTTGCTCTGGTTGTAGCTCGTGGAGCGTTCCTGGCCGCTCAGCTCCGCGATCGCGTCCATGATGCGGTCCGTGACCTGGCGGCGGGCCGGCAGGGAGTGGTCCGGTCCGGTCTTCTCGAAATACAGCGGCTCGCCCACCTTCATGGTGAAGTGCTGCGGTTTGACGGACTTGCTGTCCGCAGGCTGCAGGTGTTCGGTGCCGATCAGGCCCACCGGGATCACGGGCGCGCCCGTGGTGAGGGCCAGCCAGCCGACGCCGGTGCGGCCGCGGTACAGGATGCCGTCGCGGGAGCGCGTACCCTCGGGATAAATGCCCACGCCCCTGCCGGAGTCAAGGATGTCCAGCAGCGTCTTCAGTGCCTGCACGCTCGCAGCCTGCTCGCCGCGTTCCACCGGAATGGAACCCACGGCCTCGAAGAAGGACTTCATGGCCTTGCCCTTGACGCCGCCGGTGGTGAAGTATTCGGCCTTCGCGAAGAAGGCCACGGGCCGCGGCATGAGTGCCTGGACGATCACGCTGTCCAGGAAGGAGAGATGGTTCGGGGCCACGATGAACGGTCCGTCCGTGGGCACGTTTTCCAGGCCGATGACCGTGGGACGGCACGTGGAGGATATGAGCCCGCGCGTGGTCCAGCGGATTGCGTCAAACATTGCCATCGGTGTGCACCTCGTTCAGGGCTGGGGTCCCCGGGCGTTCGGAGAGTCTGTTGATCGTCGCGTGAAGCGCCGTGGTGTTGTGCACGACCTCGATGGCACCAGCCGTGTGCAGTTCGCCGTCGGGCGCAAAACCCCAGCCTACGCCGATGCAGTCCAGTCCGTTCGCAGCGGCCCCGGCCACGTCCTGCGCCCGGTCCCCCACCATGACGGCACGGCCGGCGGCCTCAGGGTTCCCCGAAGCCAGGTCAGAAAGGGCGGCAGCGACGATATCGGCTTTGCCTTCAGGTACAGCGCCTTCGGGGCCAGAGCCTTCGGTAGCAGGGCCCGCCCCCGGGCCGGCCTCGTCGGCGGCGGAGCCCCGGATGCTGTGGAAGAGCCCGGCGATCCCGTGGTGCGCCAGGACGGTGCGGGCGAGGCCTTCCGGCTTCTGCGTGGCAACGGCAATGGGGCGTCCCGCGGCCACGAGGTCCTCGAGGAGGTCGCGGATGCCCGGGTACAGCCGGCTCTGCGCGATGCCGGTGGAAACGTAGTGCGCGCGATAGATCCGGATTGCGTCTGCCAGCAGTGCGGCCGGGACGCCGGCGATTTCCGTGAGGGAGTGGCTGAGCTTGGGCCCGATCATGGCGTCCATCCGGGACGGGTCCGGAACCGGCAGGCCAAGCTCGGTGAGGGCCGCGGCGATTCCGCCCGTAATCCCCCCGGCGGGATCGACAAGAGTGCCGTCAAGGTCGAAGATCACGGGCACTGTTGTATGCGTCACCGGCTTAGTTTCTCACGAGTGTGGAGATGCCAGAAATTCGCATACTCGTTCAGGAATACATCAGGCGGGTTCGTCGGGGGAAGGCATTCCCGTGCGGGCGGGACGCGTGCGGGCGAAAGCATGTTCTCTCTCCCGCCCGCACGGTCCCCGGCGGGTGGTCAGGCGAGGAGCTCGGCGAGGAACGTTGCCGTGTAGCTTTCGCTCGACTTGGCCACCTGCTCCGGCGTTCCGGAGGCGATCACCCGGCCGCCGCCCGAGCCGCCGTCGGGGCCCAGGTCCACGATCCAGTCCGCGCTCTTGATGACATCGAGGTTGTGTTCGATCGTGATCACCGTGTTGCCCTTCTCCACGAGGCCCTGCAGCACCATGAGGAGCTTGCGGATGTCTTCGAAGTGCAGGCCTGTGGTGGGCTCATCCAAGACGTAGACGCTGCGGCCGTTGGAGCGTTTCTGGAGCTCGGCCGCGAGCTTCACGCGCTGCGCCTCGCCGCCGGAGAGCGTGGTGGCGGGCTGGCCCAGCCGGACGTAGCCAAGGCCGACGTCGACGAGCGTGTTGAGGTGCCGCGCGATC
Organism: Arthrobacter sp. 05L421; assembly: GCF_056397785.1. Classification (NCBI taxonomy): domain Bacteria; kingdom Bacillati; phylum Actinomycetota; class Actinomycetes; order Micrococcales; family Micrococcaceae; genus Arthrobacter; species Arthrobacter sp. 05L421. The sequence goes on along the minus strand of NZ_JBFTOC010000002.1, from coordinate 243,501 downwards.
GGTGAGAAGGCCGCGAAGAACTCGGCCCCTTCCTCGATGGGCATGTTCAGCACGTCCGCGATGGTCTTGCCCTTGTAGTGCACCTCCAGGGTTTCTCGGTTGTACCGGGCGCCGTGGCAGACCTCACAAGGGACGTAGACGTCCGGCAGGAAGTTCATCTCGATCTTCAGCGTGCCATCGCCGGAGCACGCCTCGCAGCGGCCGCCCTTGACGTTGAAGGAGAACCGGCCCGGCAGGTAGCCGCGGACCTTGGCCTCGGTGGTCTCGGCGAAGAGCTTCCGGATGTGGTCGAACACGCCGGTGTAGGTGGCCGGGTTCGAGCGCGGGGTTCGTCCGATGGGGCTCTGGTCGACGTGCACCACCTTGTCCAGGTGCTCGAGGCCCTGAACGGACTTGTGCCGGCCGGCCACCTGCTTGGCGCCGTTGAGCTTGTTGGCGAGCACTTTGTACAGGATCTCGTTCACCAGGGTGGACTTGCCTGAGCCGCTGACGCCGGTGACGGCGGTGAAGAGGCCCAGCGGGAAGCTGGCATCGATGTTCAGGAGGTTGTTTTCCTTGGCCCCGACCACCTTGAGCTCGCGCTTCTTGTCGTACTTGCGCCGCTTTTTGGGGATCTCGATTTTCTTCCGGCCCGAGAGGTAGTCACCGGTCAGCGAGGCCGTATTTTTTAGCAGGTCTTGGTAGGAGCCGGAATGGACCACCATGCCGCCGTGCTCGCCGGCGCCCGGCCCGATGTCCACTACCCAGTCGGCCTCCTGGATGGTGTCCTCGTCATGCTCCACCACGATCAGGGTGTTGCCGAGGTCCCGGAGCCGGGTCAGGGTCTCGATCAGGCGGCGGTTGTCCCGCTGGTGCAGGCCGATTGAGGGCTCGTCGAGGACGTAGAGCACGCCCACGAGGCCGGAGCCGATCTGGGTGGCCAGCCGGATGCGCTGGGCCTCGCCGCCGGACAGGGTGCCGGAGGGTCGTTCCAGGTTCAGGTATTCAAGTCCGACGTCGAGGAGGAAGGTCAGCCGGGCCTGGATTTCCTTGAGGACCTGGTGGGCGATCTGGGCTTCGCGGCCGGTGAGGACGAGGTTGTCGAGGAAGTCTGCGCAGTCTCGCATCGGCAGCGCGGCGACCTCGGCGATTGACTTGCCGTTGATCAGCACCGAGAGGGAGGCCGGGTTTAGCCGTGCGCCGTTGCAGGCCGGGCATGGGACCTGGCGCATGTACTCCTCGTAGCGGTCGCGCGCAGAGTCCGAATCGGTCTCGCCATGCTTGCGGTGGACGTACTGGACGACGCCCTCAAAACCGGTGCTGTACTTGCGTTCCCGGCCGAAGCGGTTGCGGTACTGCACCACCACCTTGTGGTCCTTGCCGTGCAGGACTGTCTGCCGGACGTCGGCGTCGAGCTTCTCCCACGGAGTCGTCATGGAGAACCCGAGCTCGTCCGCGAGGCCGGCCAGCAGCCGGTTCCAGTACTCCGTGGTGGCGGTGCCCAGGGACCACGGCGCGATGGCGCCCTCGGAGAGCGAGAGCTCCGGGTTGGGGATCAGGAGTTCCTCATCGACTTCCAGCTTGGTGCCGATGCCGCTGCACGCGCTGCAGGCGCCGAAAGGGTTGTTGAACGAGAAGGAGCGGGGCTCGATCTCGTCGATCGCCAGGGGGTGCTCGTTGGGGCAGGCGAGGTGTTCGGAGAACGCCCGGATCCGCTCGGGGTCGTCCGCGTCGAGGTCAACGAATTCGGCCAAAATGCGGCCCTCCGCCAGGCCGAGGGCGGTTTCGACGGAGTCGGTCAGGCGCTGGCTGATGCCGTCCTTGACCACCAGGCGGTCTACCACCACTTCGATGGTGTGCTTGAACTGCTTGCCCAGCTTCGGCGGATCGCTCAGGTGCACCAGCTCGCCGTCCACACGGGCCCGCGAGTAGCCCTTGGCGGTGAGTTCCTTGAAGAGGTCCACGAATTCGCCCTTGCGGCCGCGGACCACGGGGGCCAGCACCTGGAAGCGTGTGCCGTCCGGGAGTTCGAGCAGCTGGTCCACGATCTGCTGCGGAGTCTGCTTGGTCACCAGCTCCCCGCAGACGGGGCAATACGGCCGGCCCACGCGGGCCCACAGCAGGCGCATGTAGTCGTAGATCTCGGTGATGGTGCCCACAGTGGAGCGCGGGTTCTTGCTCGTGGACTTCTGGTCGATGGAGACCGCCGGCGAAAGGCCCTCGATGAAGTCGACGTCGGGCTTGTCCACCTGGCCCAGGAACTGCCGGGCATAGGCGGAGAGCGACTCGACGTAGCGGCGTTGGCCCTCGGCGAAGATGGTGTCGAAGGCGAGGGAGGACTTGCCGGAGCCGGACAGGCCGGTGAACACGATCATGGCATCGCGCGGCAGGTCCAGGTCCACGTTGCGCAGGTTGTGCTCGCGGGCGCCCTTGACCACCAGTCGCGTCATGTCTGGACGCTTCACGACGGGGCGGGACAGGGCGGCATCCCGGGCTGCCAGCGACTCGACGGCGGAATGGACTTCAACGGCTGGATCTTCAGCTACAGCTTTAGGCACGAATCTAATGCTAATCGAAAACTTCTTCGAAAAACTATTCCGCGCGTCAGGGGCAGCGCCGGATGTGCTACTGGCGGTCGTAAGCGGCGGCCAGCAATTGCACAGCCTCGGCGAAACTCGCGCCCTGGGCTTTGGCAGCCGCGGCGAACTCGGCGGCTGCGGCGGACAGCGAGCTCCAGGCCGCATCGCGGGCACACACAACTGTGCCGTTCCGGCCCCGCGTCACCACGACGCCGGCGGCCTCGAGCTCCTTGTAGGCCCGCGCCACGGTGTGGGGTGCCACGCCAAGTTCGCCGGCGAGGCTCCGCACCGCCGGAAGCCTGGTGCCCGGCGCGAGGGTGCCGTTGTCGGCGCGTTCAATCACGTATAGCCGGAGCTGTTCGAAGAGGGGCACGGAGCTGGCAGGATTGGGCCGCCAGGCACCGGGAAAACGCTCCCCCGCGGTATCCGCGGGACTCACTGTTCCGCCTCCTGGACGGCCGGGACCTGTTCGCGACCGGCGAACTGCGCCTCGTACAGATCCTTGTAGAGTCCGAGCCTGGCCATCAACTGCTGATGAGTCCCGTGTTCAACGATTCGTCCGTGGTCCATGACGAGAATTAGATCAGCGTCCCGCACCGTGGACAAACGGTGCGCGATCACGAAGCTCGTGTGACCTTCCCGCAGCCGCTCCATCGCATGCCGGATCTGCACCTCGGTGCGGCTGTCAACGGAACTCGTCGCCTCGTCCAGGACCAGGATGCTGCGCCCGGCGATCTGCGCCCGCGCGATCGAGACGAGCTGGCGCTGGCCCCGGCTCAGCGAGTCGCCGTCGTTGCCGAGCATCGTGCCGTAGCCGGCCGGAAGGGACCTGACGAACTGGTCCACGTGGCTGGCGCGGGCCGCCGCCACGATGTCGGCCTCGGTGGCACCGGGCCGGCCGTATTCGATGTTCTCCCGGATGCTGCCAGTGAACAGCCAGGCATCCTGCAGGACGGTGCCGAAGGCGCTGCGGAGCTCGTCCCGCGGGATGGTGGCGATGTCGGTCGAGTCCACCATGATCCGCCCGGAGTCGAGTTCGTAGAACCGCATCAGGAGGTTGACCACGGTGGTTTTGCCGGCCCCGGTGTGTCCCACGATTGCCACAGTCTGTCCCGGCTCCACTGTGAAGGAGAGGTCCTTCACTACGGGGGTGCCGGGGCTGTAACCGAAGCTGACGTGCTCGAACGTGACCCGGCCCGCCACAGCGCCCCAGTTCGTTGGGATTTGGGACCTGCCCGGGGCACGGGTTTTGCGCCCATTGGTGGATTTGCGCGGGACGTGGAGTTTTCGCGGGGCGGCGGCGCGGTGAAGCTTCCCGGCGCCGTTGGCCGAAACGGCCGGCACGGCACTGTCCGGCGGGATTTCCGGAGCATCGAGCAGCTCAAACACGCGCTCGGCCGAGGCCAGGCAGGATTGCATGAGGTTCAGCATTCCGCCGATCTGGCCCACGGGCTGGCTGAAGAGGCGGGAGAACTGGACGAAGGCCTGGATGCCGCCGATGGTCATCGCCCCCGCGGTGACCTGGAGCGCCCCCACAACGGCCACCGCAATGTAGTTGAGGTTGGCGACAAACATCAACAGCGGCTGCACGATGCCGGACAAGTACTGGGCGCGGGTGCTCGATCGCGTGAGCTTGTCATTGCACTCCCGGAAGCTCTCCGCCGAGGCCTCCTTCCGGCCGAACGCCTTGACCACTTCGTGCCCGGTGAAGAACTCTTCGAGCTGGGCGTTCAGTGCCCCCGTGCTGCTCCACTGCTCCTTGAAGTGGGCCTGGGAGTGCCGGGCCACGAGCACGGTGATGGCCGTGGACACCGGTACCGACAGGACAGCGATCAATGCCAGCAGGGGCGAGAGCCACAGCATCATGGCGAGTGCGGCGGAGAGCATGAGGATGGACATGATCAGCTGATTCAGGAGCTGGTTGAGCGCCTGGGAGATATTGTCGACGTCGTTCGTGGCCCGGCTGAGCACGTCGCCGCGGCGCTGCTCCTCGAAATGGCTGGACGGCAGCAGGTGGAGTTTTTGCTCCACGGAGCCGCGGAGCCCGTAGCTGAGGCGCTGCACCGCCGTGGCGGTCAGGCTGCCCTGGATCCAGCTGAACAGCGACGCCCCAACGTACATGGCAGAGACCGCCAGTAGACGCTCGGCCAGGGCTTGCTCGTCGAGGGAGCCGCCCAGGAAGCCCGCGACGACGACGTCGGTGGCGTCGCCCAGGACTTTCGGGGCCGCAACGTTGAGTGTCACGAACGCACAGGTGGCGGCGATGACACCGGCCATCCGCCATCTCAGCGGCAGGAGCAGGCGCAGCAGCCGTGCGGCGGTGGGCCACTTGATGCGTTCCGGGACGCCGGGCCCAGCAGCGGTCCCGGCGCGGTGTGCCCCGCCGCGGCTCACGGGGTTTCCTCCAGGACCAGCTGGGAATCGGCAATTTCCTGGTAGCTGGGCGAGGACTCCATGAGCTCGCTGTGCGTCCCCTGAGCGACGACTCGGCCGTCCTCCAGAACGAGGATCAGCCCGGCGTCCACAATGGTTGACACCCGTTCGGCCACGATCAGCACGGTGGCCGAGCGCAACAGAGGCTCGATGGCCGCGCGGAGCCTGACGTCGGTTCCGTAGTCCAGGGCTGAGAAGCTGTCGTCGAACAGGTAGACGGGGGCCTTCTTGAGCAGTGCCCGCGCGATGCACAGGCGTTGCCGTTCGCCGCCGGAGAAGTTGGTGCCGCCCTGGCTCACGGGCGCTTCGAGACCTAATGGCAGGGCGCGGACAAAGTCGGCGGCCTGGGCAGCCTCGAGCGCCTGCAACAATTCGGGCTCGTCCGCGGCGGGCGAGCCGAGCCGGAGGTTATCCGCGACCGTGCCAGTGAAGAGATAGGACTGCTGCGGGACCATCGCGATGAGGTCCCGCAGGGCCTCCAGCGGCATGGCCCGCACGTTGCGCCCGCCGATGCTGATCCCGCCGGCGGTCGCGTCAAGGAAGCGGGGAAGCAGGTTCAGGAGCGTCGTCTTGCCGCTGCCGGTCGCCCCGATGATCGCCGTCGTGGTCCCGGCCCTGGCGGTGAACGAGACGCCGTCCAGCACGGGCGCTTCGGCGCCGGGATAGGCGAAGGACACGTTCCGGAATTCGACAGTGCCGCCGGAAGGAGGTATCTGGCCGGCAGGGGCGCTGCCAGCGGGGGCGACCGGATCCGCGATGGCCGGTTGCGTGTCCAGCACCTCGCGGATCCGCTCGGCGCACGCCGCCGCCCGGGGGGCGGTCATGAAGACGTACATCGCCATCATGATGGCAATCAGGATCTGCAGGATGTAGGCGATAAACGCCGTGAGCGCCCCGAGCCGCATTTCGCCGGCGTCGATCCGGTGGCCGCCAAACCACACCACGAACACGGAAGACAGGTTGACCACGAACATGATCATCGGCATCATGGCGGCGACCAGGAGGGCGGATTTCAGGTTGTTCCGGGTGAGGTCCTTGTTCGCTTCATCGAAGCGGCGGATTTCGTGGTCCTGCCGGACGAAGCCGCGGATGACATTGGCGCCGATGATCTGTTCGCGCAGCACCCGGCCGATCCGGTCAAGGAGCCCCTGGCCTTGCCGGTACAGGGGAATCAGGCGGCGCACGATCACTGTCATGATCACCGTGAGGACCGGGATCACCACCACCACGATCCAGGACAGCACAACATCCTGGTGCACGGCCAGCACGATGCCGCCGACGAAGATCGCTGGTGCGGCAATCAGCATGATGAAAACCAAGATGGCCAGGTTTTGGATCTGGGCGACGTCGTTGGTGGCCCGGGTGACGAGGCTGGGCGCACCGAAGGCGCTGACCTCCTGGGAGGAGAAGGACTGCACCTTCGCGAAAAGTTCCTGCCGCAGTTGGCCGCCGATCTCCATGGCGACGACGGCGCCCAAATAACCGGCCGCGATGGCCGTGATCACCTGAACGGCGGCGATTCCGGCCATCCAGCCGCCGAGATGGAGGATTTCCCCGTGGTCCCCGCCGATGATGCCGTCGTCGATGATCGCGGCGTTCAGGGTGGGCAGGAGCAGGTTGGCAGTGGCTTGGACGAGCTGCAGCACAGCGATGGCCAGCACGCTCCCCTTGTGCGCGGACAGCAGCCGCGACATCAGGCCTATAAGCACCGAACCTCCATAACTAGCCCAGGGCCCGGAATGGAATCAGCCTAACGGCTGCCCCCATACCGCCACGTCATTGTAAGCCCCATTCCGGAGTGCTTCGTGTCATGCTACAGACACGCCGCTCACCCGGTTTTTTGCGCCACCGCGAACGTGCGCCGGAACGGGAAGACGGTCCCGTGCCGGCCCGCTGGATACGCCTCGTCCAGCCGCGCCGAATATTCGGCCTCGAACTCCCTGGCCTCGTCCTCGGGGAGGGCCGCGAGGACCGGCCTGAGTCCAGTGCCGCGGACCCAGTCCAAAACGGGGTGGGCGCCCGGGAGCAGCTGCAGGTAGGTGGTCTCCCAGGCGTCGGCGGCGCAACCAGCGTCCAGCATGATCTCCAGGTATTCCGCCGCTTCCCCCACCACGTCTTCGTGGCGCAGAACCCCGGCGAGCCGCCCCGCCCAGGCCGGGGACTCGGCCAGTTCCCGCATCAGGGTGTGGGACGGGGCGTTGAAGTTCCCCGGCACCTGAAGTGCGAACCAGGCGCCCGGCTTGAGGGCATCGAGCCATGCGGGCAACATCTTCCGGTGCCCGGGCACCCACTGCAAGGCGGCGTTGGTGACCACCACGTCCGTGTCTCCGGACGGCAGCCAGTGCGCGATGTCGGCCAGTTCGTACGACAGATTGGCCGCCGCGGCGGCGTAATCCTTCGAAGTGGCCAGCATTTCCGGCGAAGAATCCAGGCCCACCACCTGGGCGCCCGGCCACCGGTCCGCGAGCGTCGCGGTCAGGTTGCCGGGACCGCAGCCGAGGTCCACGACGTGCCGCGGGGCTTCGGCGTGAATCCGCCCCGTCAGGTCAAAAAATGGCCTGTCCCGGTAATCCCCGAACTGCACATATTTCTCGGGATCCCACTTCATGGCGCCTCCAGTTCCGGGCAAAGTCGTCCTACCCGAAGCCTAGCCCCGCCCCGTAGGCCAGCCAAGGAGGCCTACAGTCGCTGCGTGTGGCGCAGGCTCCCGCCGGTGCCGCGGGCACACCGCGGGCACTAAGCTGGACAGCAATGAAACTCGTTGATCAGCTCCCCGCCCCGGCCGCCCGAGTCCCCGGCAGGACGGCCCTGGACCCGGACGAGCTCTACACCCGGTTTGTCGAGTGGACCGAGACCCGCGGCCTTGCCCTCTACACCGCCCAGGACGAGGCCGTGATGGAGCTGGCCGCCGGTTCCAACGTCATCCTGGCCACGCCGACCGGATCCGGAAAATCCCTCGTGGCCATCGCCGCGCACTTCCAGGCCATGGCCCGCGGGCAACGCAGTTACTACACCGCCCCGATCAAGGCCCTCGTCTCGGAAAAGTTCTTCGCCCTCTGCGAGATCTTCGGTGCGGACAACGTCGGCATGATCACCGGCGACTCCGGCGTCAACCAGGACGCCCCGATCATCTGCTGCACCGCTGAAATCCTTGCCAACATCGCCCTGCGCGAAGGTGCGGCGGCCCAACTCGGGGCCGTCATCATGGACGAATTCCACTTCTACTCGGACCCGCAGCGCGGCTGGGCGTGGCAAGTGCCGCTGCTGGAACTGCCCCAGGCGCAGTTCCTGCTGATGTCAGCGACCCTCGGCGATGTCAGCCGTTTCGAGGACGGCCTCCGCAACCTGACCGGCCGCGCGACCACCACGGTCAGTTCCGCAGAACGACCCATTCCGCTGCACTACTACTACGAGCAGACCCCGGTCCACGAGACCCTTGAGGAACTGCTCGCCACCAAGCAGGTCCCGGTCTACGTGGTCCATTTCAGCCAGGTCGAAGCGATCGACCGGGCCCAGAACCTGATGAGCATCAACGTCTGCACCCGCGAGGAAAAGGACAAGATTGCCGAGCTCATCGCCGGGTTCCGCTTCGCCGCGGGCTTCGGCAAAACCCTCAACCGGCTGGTCCGGCACGGCATCGGCGTCCACCACGCCGGCATGCTGCCGAAGTACCGCCGGCTGGTCGAACAGCTTGCCCAGGCCGGCCTGCTGAAGGTCATCTGTGGCACGGACACCCTGGGGGTCGGCATCAACGTGCCCATCCGCACCGTGCTGCTCACGGCCCTGAGCAAGTACGACGGCGTCCGCACCCGGCTGCTGAACTCCCGCGAATTCCACCAGATCGCCGGCCGGGCCGGACGCGCCGGCTACGACACCTCCGGGACCGTGGTGGTCCAGGCCCCGGAGCACGTGACGGAGAACGTAAAGGCGATGGCCAAGGCCACCGCCAAGTTCGGCGACGACCAGAAGAAGCTGCGCCAGGTGGTCAAGAAGAAGCCACCGGAAGGTTTCGTGTCCTGGGGCGAGCCGACCTACAAGCGGCTGGTCGAGTCTGTTCCCGATCCGCTCACGTCGAGTTTCACCGTGACGCACGCGATGCTCATGAACCTCATGGAACGCCCCGGCGACCCCTTCCAGGCAGCCCGCCGCCTGCTCACCGAAAACCACGAAACCCGCCCGGCCCAGCTGCGCCTTATGAAGAAGGCCCTGGGCATCTACCGCGAGCTGCTCGCCGCCGGCGTCGTGGAGCGAATCCCGCCGCAGGAGCAGGGGCCGGACGGCCGCACGGTCCGGCTCACCGTCCACCTGCAGGCCAACTTTGCCCTCAACCAGCCCCTGTCCCCGTTCGCCCTCGCCGCACTGGAACTGCTGGACCCGGAGTCGCCGTCGTACGCCCTGGACGTTGTGTCCGTGATCGAGGCGACCCTGGAGAAGCCGCGCCAGATCCTGACCGCACAGCAGAAGAAGGCACGCGGCGAAGCCATCGCGGCGATGAAGGCCGACGGCATCGAGTACGACCAGAGGATGGCGATGCTCGAGGAGGTCACCTACCCGCAGCCGCTCGCGGAGATCCTCGGCGAGGCCTTCGATGTCTACCGCAAGGCCGCGCCTTGGGTCGGCGACTTCGAGCTCGCGCCCAAGTCCGTGGTCCGGGACATGTACGAGCGCGCCATGAATTTCGGCGAATTCGTCCAGTTCTACGGCCTGGCCCGCTCGGAGGGGATCGTGCTGCGCTACCTCGCCGACGGTTTCAAGGCGCTCCGCCAGACTGTCCCGCAGGACGCCCTCCGGGAGGACCTCGAGGACCTTATCGCCTGGCTGGGCGAATTGGTCCGCCAGGTGGACTCCAGCCTGCTCGACGAATGGGAAGAACTGACGTCCGGCGCGGCGCCCACACCGCACGACGCTCCCCCGCCCCCGCCGCCGTCGCTGACCTCCAACATCCGGGCCTTCCGGGTGATGGTGCGCAACGAGATGTTCCGCCGCGTGGAACTGTTCGCCGATGAGGCCGCCACCGCCCTGGGCGAGCTCGACGCCGGTTCCGGCTGGGACGCGGAGCGCTGGGAGGACGTCCTGGATGACTACTTCGACGAACACAACGACATCGGCACCGGACCGGACGCCCGCGGCCCCGGGCTGCTGATCATCACCGAGGAACCCGGTGTGTGGAAGGTCCGGCAAATCTTTGACGATCCGGCCCGGAACCACGACTGGGGCATCTCCGCCGAGGTGGACTTGGCAGCCTCGGACGAGTCCGGGACCGCCGTCGTCCGCGTCACGGACGTTAACCGCCTCTAGACGGGGGGTGGCGGCCCGGGGACGGTTCGCGCCGCGAGTAAACTCGAATAATGAGTGTAATCCGGCCTGCCGCGCCTCTTGACGTCCCTGCCATCTTGCAGATGATCCACGACCTCGCCCTCTACGAGAAGGAACCGGAGGCCGTCCGGAACACCCCGGAGCTGCTCACCGAGGCCCTCTTCGGCGAGAATCCGAGGGTCTTCGCCACCATGGCGGAGAACGCGGCCGGCGAGGTGCGGGGATTCGCTCTCTGGTTCCTGAACTACTCCACGTGGGAAGGCGTCCACGGGATCTACCTGGAGGACCTCTACGTCAGGCCGGAGGCCCGCGGCGAGGGCCACGGGAAGGCCCTCCTGCAGTATCTGGCCGCGACCGCCGTCGACCGCGGTTATGCGCGCGTCGAATGGAGTGTCCTGGACTGGAACGAGCCCTCCATCCAGTTCTACAAGAAGCTTGGCGCCGCCCCCATGGAGGAATGGTCCACGTTCCGACTGGCCGGACCGGCGCTGGCAGCATTCGGCGGCGGCCGCCCAGTTTCCGGCACAGCCTCCCCCGCCGGTTCCCGCGAGGCGGCCAACCGTGGCTGATCTTCCGCTGACAGGGCTCATGGGAGCCTCCCTCCTGGAGGCTGCGTCCGACGCCCCGCGCAGCGCCCGTCACAGCGTCCGAGCACGCCACACCTACCGTGGAATGCGGACCGCTGAACACTACTTCCAGGTCCCCTTGGACCACTTCAGCGAGGCGGGGCGCCGCGGCGAGACCATTTCGGTGTTCGCCCGTGAGTATGTCTCCACGGAACACAGCGAGGAAGACGCCGCCGAGCTTCCCTGGCTGCTCTTCCTGCAGGGTGGTCCCGGCGGCCGTGGCAACCGGTTCCCGTCCCTGGGCGGCTGGAGCAAGGCCGCCGCGAGGGACTTCAGGATCCTCATGCTGGACCAGCGCGGCACCGGCCTGTCCTCGGCCGTGGACCGCAACACGTTGCCCCTGCGCGGCACCGACGCGGACCAGGCCCGCTACTTGACGCACTTCCGCGCCGACTCGATCGTCGCCGACGCCGAGGCCATCAGGGCCGCCCTGGGGTCCGCCCCTTGGACCATCTACGGCCAGAGCTACGGCGGGTTCTGCGCGCTCAGCTACCTGTCGTTCGCCCCCGAGGGGCTGCGCGAGGTGCTCGTGACGGGCGGCCTGGCCCCGCTGGGCGGCGCCGCGGAGCGTGTGTACCGCGCGACGTTTCGGCGTGTCGCGGCCAGGAACGCCGAGTATTTTGGCTGGTACCCCGAGGACCGGGATGCCATTACCCGGATCGCCAGGCACCTGCGGGACACGGAGGAGTTCCTGCCCGACGGCGGCCGGCTCACCGTGGAACGGTTCCAGATGGTGGGTTCGTTCCTGGGCGGCAACACCCGGGTGGACGCGCTGCACCACCTGCTCGAAGACGCCTTCGTGGCCACCCCCGACGGCGACCGCCTCTCGGACGCCTTCCTGGAACAGGTTCGGGGCCTCGCATCCCGGGCCGCGAACCCCTTGTACGCGCTCATGCACGAGTCCATCTATGGCCAGGCGGAGGCCACCAACTGGGCCGCCTGGCGCGTGCTGGAGGAGTTCCCGGAGTTCCATCCCGACGCCGCTGAGCCGCTCCTGACCGGGGAAATGGTCTACCCCTGGTACTTCGAGCAGGACCCCGCCTTGCGCCCGCTAAAGGATGTGGCCCGGCTCCTCGCGGAAAAGGACGACTGGGCTCCGCTGTACGATCCGGAGCGACTGGCGCTGAATTCCGTTCCCGTCGCCGCGGCCGTCTATACGGACGACATCTACGTGGACCGCGAGCTCTCCCTGGAAACAGCAGCCGCCGTCCGGGGCCTGCACGTGTGGGAGACCGGCGAATTCCACCATGACGGCATCGCGGACGACGGCGAGGCGATCTTCGGGCGGCTGCTGGGCATGGCCCGTTCCGCCCGCCGCTGACCTGGCCACGACTCCTCTGAACTAAGGGCGGCCAGCCCAAACAAGTACGGCGCTGGACCCGCGAGGGTCCAGCGCCGTACTTGTTTGGGGCTTGCTGTGCGCTGCCGGGAACCCCGGCTGAGAATCGACGTGGCGGTGCTAGTCGACGTCGCTCAGGCTCTTGCGGGAGTCTTCTTCCAGCCGGGCGTCCAACTTGGACTTGGACGCTTTGGAGCTGATCAGGCTGGCGACCACCGCGATGACGATGGTGCCGATGATCACCCCGAGCGAGACGTATGTGGGGATCTCCGGCGCCCATTCAATGTGCTGGCCGCCGTTGATGAAGGGCAGCTCGTTGACGTGCATGGCGTGCAGGACCAGCTTCACGCCGATGAACGCCAGGATGACGGACAGGGCGTGCTTGAGGTAGATGAGCCGGTTCATGAGGCCGCCGAGCAGGAAGTACAGCTGCCGCAGCCCCATCAGGGCGAAGATGTTCGCGGTGAACACGATGAAGGCGCTCTGGGTGAGGCCGAAGATGGCCGGAATGGAATCGACGGCGAAGAGCAGGTCGGTCATGCCGATGGTCACGAAGACGATCAGCATCGGGGTGAAGACCTTCTTGCCGTCGACGACGGTGCGGAGCTTGCCGCCGTCGAACTTCTCGGACATCGGCAGGACCCTTCGGATCCGGGCGATCAGCGGGTTTTCCTTGTCTTCCTCGTCCTCGCCCTCGTCCTGGGCCTGCTTCCAGGCGGTCCAGAGCAGGAAGGCGCCGAAGATGTAGAAGACCCAGCTGAACTGCTCGATCACGATGGCGCCGAGCATGATGAATATGCCGCGGAGGATGAGGGCGATGATGATGCCCACCATGAGCACCTCCTGCTGGTACTTACGCGGTACCGAGAAGCGCGCCATGATGATGATGAAGACGAACAGGTTATCGATGCTCAGGCTGTATTCCGTCACCCAGCCGGCGATGAACTGGCCGCCGAATTCCGGGCCGGTAAAGGCGAACATGGCCCCGGCGAAGACCAAGGCCAAGGCCACGTAGAACGCAACCCACAACCCGGCTTCTTTCATGGAGGGCTCATGCGGGCGTTTGAGGACCATCAGCAGGTCGATGGCAAGGATGACGCCGAGGACGACAAACGAGCCGATCTCAAACCATAGGGGAAGCTCGGGCACGAGGAAATACCTTTCGTAGGGTACAGCTCAGCGGTGTAAGTCTCTCCGACCGCTGGCGCATGACGCCGCCTGGCTGCCCGCTACGCCCGGCGCGGCATCGTAGCCGTGCGTGTTGACGATCGTAGCGCTTGGGATACTCCCCTACGTTTGTCCGAGTTTACCCTAGGCGTGCCCAGCGGATTGCATTTGCCGCAGTTCCTTCTTCAATTCCCCCACCTCGTCGCGGAGCCGGGCGGCGAGCTCAAACTGCAGCTCCCCGGCCGCGGCGTGCATCTGTTCGGTCAGCTGCTCGATTAGGCCAACGAGGTCCTCCGCCGGCGCGGCCGCAAGGCCATCCGCGCGGATGTGCGCGGCGCCCTTGCCCTTGCCGCGGTTCTTGCCGGCCGCGGCCAGCAGCTCGCGGGTGTCGGCATCTTCCTTGGCCAGCTGGTCGGTGATGTCCGCGATTTTCTTCCGAAGCGGCTGGGGATCGATCCCCTTCTCCGTGTTGTAGGCAACCTGGATGGCGCGGCGGCGGTTCGTCTCGTCGATGGCATGGGCCATCGAGTCGGTGATCCGGTCCGCGTACATGTGCACCTGGCCGGACACGTTGCGGGCGGCACGGCCGATGGTCTGGATCAGGGACGTCGAGGAGCGCAGGAAGCCTTCCTTGTCCGCGTCCAGGATGCTGACCAGCGACACCTCCGGGAGGTCGAGGCCTTCACGGAGCAGGTTGATGCCGACCAGGACGTCGAAGACGCCCATGCGTAGTTCGCGCAGGAGTTCCACGCGGCGCAGGGTGTCGACGTCGGAGTGCAGGTACTCCACCTTCACGCCATGGCCCAGCAGGTAGTCCGTGAGGTCCTCGGCCATCCGCTTGGTCAAGGTGGTGACCAGGACTCGTTCGTTCTTCGCGGTGCGGGTCCGGATCTCCCCCAAGAGGTCATCGATCTGGCCTTTCGTGGGCTTCACGACGACCTCGGGGTCGATCAGGCCGGTGGGGCGAATGATCTGCTGGACGAAGCCGTCGGACTTGCCGAGTTCGTACTTGCCCGGAGTGGCTGAGAGGTAGACCGTCTGGCCCACCCGGTCCTGGAACTCGTCCCACTTGAGCGGGCGGTTGTCCATCGCCGAGGGCAACCGGAAGCCGTGGTCCACGAGGTTGCGCTTGCGGGACATGTCGCCCTCGTACATGGCGCCGATCTGCGGGACGGTGACGTGGGATTCGTCAATCACCAGGAGGAAGTCGTCCGGGAAGTAATCGATGAGGCAGTGCGGCGCTGTCCCGCGGGCGCGGCCGTCAATGTGCGAGGAATAGTTCTCGATGCCGTTGCAGAACCCCATCTGCTGCATCATTTCCAGGTCATAGGTGGTACGCATCCGGAGCCGTTGGGCCTCGACCAGCTTGTTCTGGCTTTCCAGCACCGCGAGGCGCTCGGCCAGTTCGTCTTCGATCCTCTTGATGGCCCGGCCCATCCGCTCCGGCCCGGCGACGTAGTGGGAGGCGGGGAAGACGTACATTTCGGTCTCGTCCCGGAGCACTTCGCCGGTCAATGGGTGAAGAGTCTGGATGTTCTCGATCTCATCCCCGAAGAACTCGATCCGGATTGCCAGTTCTTCATACATCGGGATGATTTCCACGGTGTCGCCGCGCACCCGGAACGTGCCGCGGTGGAAGTCCATGTCGTTGCGGGTGTACTGCATGGAGACGAATTTGCGGAGCAGGTCGTCGCGGTTCATCTCCGCGCCCCTGCGGAGGGTCACCATGCCGGCGATGTATTCTTCCGGGGTGCCCAGACCGTAGATGCAGGAGACGGTAGCCACCACGATCACGTCGCGGCGGGTCAGCAGCGCGTTGGTGGCGGAGTGCCGGAGCCGTTCGACTTCCTCGTTGACGGAGGAGTCCTTCTCGATGAAGGTGTCCGTCTGGGCGACGTAGGCCTCGGGCTGGTAGTAGTCGTAGTAGGAGACGAAGTACTCCACCGCGTTGTTCGGCAGCAGTTCCCGGAATTCGTTGGCCAGCTGCGCGGCGAGCGTCTTGTTCTGCACCATCACCAAGGTGGGACGCTGGACCTGCTCGATCAGCCAGGCCGTCGTCGCGCTCTTACCGGTACCGGTGGCGCCGAGCAGCACGACGTCTTTTTCGCCGTTCTTGATGCGCTCGGTCAGTTCGGCGATGGCGGCCGGCTGGTCACCCGCCGGTTGGAACTCGCTGATGACCTCAAAGGGCGCCACGACACGGTTGATTTCCTGGGCAAGACTCATGTACCTAATCTACCGCCGGGCTGCGACAGGATGTCCTGATTCAGCTTTGGGCAGTACCTGGGCTGACAGCGCCGCCGGTGGCACCGCTGCCGTCCGCCCGCTCGTCGTCGGCCGCCCGCTCATCATCCGGGTACGACGGCGGCTCCCATCCCGTGCGCTGCACCCACGCCTCCATCCGGGGCGCGGCGTAGCCCGTGAACCAGCCCTCCTTGTCGGCCGCGTAGCCGGCAGTGGACCTGTCCGTCTCGTGCAGCCCCGCCACCCGCCTCTTCTCGGCGACATAGTCCGCCCGGGCCGCGGCATCGGCGCGGAGCCAGTCGCGGAAGCACAGGGCGTACCGCCAGCCCGGGGAGCCGGCCGCGCGGAGGTGAAGATTCACGGGCCGGCCGGGATCGGCGTTGCCGTGCAGCCGTTTGCCCCAGTCGGCGGGGTCCGGGTGAGCTGGCTTGGGGTTGTCGGCGATGATGCCGGGCCAGCGCGGGAAGCCTGCGTTGGCCAGCAGCGGCGCGATCCGGTCCGCGGCGTCGAGGTCGCGGACGCTCAGCTGGAGGTCGATCACATCTTTGGCGTCCAGGCCCGGGACGGCCGTGGACCCGATGTGGTCCACGGCCAGGACATCACGCGGAACCACTGTCTGCAGCCGGGCTATCAGCCGGCCGGCCTGTGCGGCCCAGGCGGGATCGGCAGGGGCGAGGACCGGCCCTTCCGTCCGCGGGGCAATCCTCAGTTCCTTGAGGTTCACCGCGAACGGCGTCAGCCGCTGCCCCCACAGCGCGTCGACCGCGTGCCTGAGTTCCTCGGGGGTGCCGCAGTTCTCCAGCACGACGTCCGCCGCGGCGAGCCTGTCCTCGCGGGCCGCCTGGGCGCTCATCCGGGCGCGCGCCTCCTCGATGCTCATGTTGCGGTGTTCGGCCATGCGTTGGATCCGGACGTCGTCCGGGGCATCCACCACGACCACCAGGTGGAAGTTCCTCCCTTGTCCGGTTTCGACCAGCAGCGGGATGTCCTGGACTACGACGGCGCCGGCCGGGGCGGCGGCAACGATCGCTGCGGCGCGCTCCCGCACCAAGGGGTGGATGATCCCATTGAGCACGGCCAGACGCTCCGGATCGCCGAAGACCAGGGCACCCAGCCGGGGGCGGTCGAGCCGGCCGTCCGGCGTCAGTGTGGCAGCGCCAAAGGCGGCGGCCACGCTTGCCAGCCCGGGCGTGCCTGGCTCCACCACCTCACGGGCCAGTGCGTCGGCGTCGACAAGCACTGCGCCCAGCTCCCTCAGGCGCGAAGCCACCATGGACTTCCCCGAGGCGATTCCGCCGGTCAACCCGATCTTCAACACCTCACCAGACTAAACTGAACCGGTGGCAGATGCGGCGGAAACCCCCGAGAGCAGGACGGCCATTTACACCACCCTCGCCGCGGGGTCCGAATTCCGCCACGAAATCGAGGTCAAGCGGTCCCGGTTCATCACCGTCCTGGCCCGCACTCCGGACGAGGACGCCGCCCGAGCCGCCCTTGCCCGCCTGCGCCGGGAATTCCATGACGCACGGCACCACTGCTTCGCCTTCGTGCTCGGTCCCGACCGGGACGTGCAGCGGTCCAACGACGACGGCGAGCCGTCCGGTACCGCTGGCCTCCCCATGCTCGAAGCGCTGCTGAAGCGGGAGACCGCGCCCGGCGTCGCCGACCTCAGCGACGCCGCCGCGATCGTGGTGCGCTATTTCGGCGGCATTCTTTTGGGCGCCGGCGGCCTGGTGCGCGCTTATTCCGAATCCGTTTCTGGGGCGCTGGAGCTCGCGCCTCTCGTGCGGCGCCGCCGGCTGCGAATCTGTTCGGTGCCGGTGCAGCACGCCGTGGCCGGGCGGCTGGAGAATGATCTGCGCGCCGCGGGGTATGTCATGGCCGAAACCCGTTACGAGGCGCAGACTACTGTCCTGAGGCTGGCGCTGCCGGATGATCCGGAAGAACTGGCCCGGGCCGCGGACCGCGTGGCCGCGATGTCAGCCGGCAGCGCATCGCTGGTGCCCGGAGAAACGGAGTGGATCGATGTCCCCATCAGCTGAGCCCGTGCCCGCGGTCGCCCTGCTTGACGTCAGCGAAGCCCTTCTTGAGCAGCTTCTAGAACTTGCGCTGCGGGACGCCGACGCCGACGAGGTCACCCCGCCGCTGGGTACGACCCCCGGCTGGAACACCGACCGGATCAGTTGGTTCCGCGAATTCCACCGCGCCGCCGCAGCCGGACTGGACGGTCCCGCGGGTCAGAAGAGCTGGGCCATCAGCTGCGACGGGCAACTGGCAGGGTCCATCCGGCTGAGGCGGACGGACGCGGAGCCACCAGGGGCGGTTGCCGGCGGGGCTGGGGTGGCTGGGATTGGTGCTGGTGGGGCTGGCGGCGGGGCTGGGGTTGGTGCTGGTGGGGCCCGGGTTGGTGCTGGTGGGGCTCGCGGCGGGGCGCTGGAAACCGGCATCTGGCTCGCGCGGAGCTTCCGTGGCCGTGGCGTGGGCCGCGAGTCGCTGCGCCTTGTGAAGGATCGGGCCGCGGCCGCAGGGGCAGCCGTCCTGGTGGCCGAAACCACGGCCGGCAATGTGGGTGCCCTCGCACTGCTGAAATCCGCAGGCGCCGAACTAGTGACCGGTGCGGCCTCCGAGACGGATACGGTGCCGGTCAAAGGCACGATCCCGCTGCGCTGACGGCATGGCATCCGGGGGCCGGACTCGCCTCTCTCCACTGGACATGCCCTCCGGTGACTGCGAGCACTGCGCCCGTTTCCCCTATGCCCATCCCACGCACCCAGCAGTGGACATGCCCTCCCGCGCCCAGTCCCAAGCCCCAGAGCGAGTCCCGGGCTCAGATCGAGGACTGGACATGCCACCGGTAGCTGCTCGCACTGCGCCCATTCCTCTTATGTCCGTCCCAAGCCACCCAGCAATGGACATGCCCGTCGCGCGAACCTAAGCGGTCAGTCTGGGCCAACTTCTAGTGGGCAATTTCCCAGATGAATCCGGCAGGGTCGCGGAACCAAGCGGTGCGGATACCCCAGGGCCGGTCCATTGGGCCGTTGAGCAGTTCGACGCCGCGGCGCGCCAACTCGGCACACATGGCGTCGACATCGTCCACTGCGATGGTGAACTGCATTCGGGCACCGGAATCTGCGCTGGCCACTGCGGCTGGTCGGATGAGCTCGGGAGCTTCGGAGACGTCGAGCAGGTTTATCAACGTGTTCTCGAACTTGAAGACAGCAGAGGCGTCGTCCTCGAAAACGAGCGGCAACCCGAAGACGGCCTCATAGAAGCCCTTCGTGGTGGCCAAGTCTTCGACAAACAAGGTGACGGCACCGATGCCCCGCGGCCACGGACCCGCAGCTCTGACTGTGTTTTGTGATTCAACAGCCTCTGAAGTATCAGCCATGGAAGTCCCCTCATCATCGTTGGCGAATATCTCAACCTCCCGAGTTTGCGCTCAACGCCGGGCTGCCGTCAAGGAGCCCGCACCCCGCCTCGCCGCAGGCCTCCCAGCACTGGACATGTCCCGCGCCCGGGGCCAGTACCGGGCCCAATCCAACTATGCCCACGGGCGGGCTCCAAAAATGGGCATGTCCCCCGGGAGGGGGCCTCAAGAATGAGCATGTCCGGTGGTGAGGGCAGCCGCGGCGCATGTCCGGAGGTCAGGGCGGCTGCGGGGCATGTCCTGCGCCAGGGCATAGTGCGGGCCGCCGATCAGTGGACATGTCCCGCGCCCGGGGCGATGACTGAGCGTAATGCACCTGTGCCCACGGACGGGCTCCAAAAATGGGTATGTCCCCCGGGCGTGGGCCTCAAGAATGAGCATGTACGGTGGTGAGGCCAGCCGCGGCGCATGTCCGCACCCCGATCCCCACAAAGACACGATCCACACAAAAAAAGGTGGCCGCCCCCGAGGGGACGGCCACCTTCAAGCTACAAACTGCCTGGCCTCAGGGAGCGGACTCCGTGAGAAACTTGGGCAATTAGTTGCCGGTCAGCTTCTCGCGCAGAGCGGCAAGAGCCTCGTCCGAAGCAAGCGTGCCTGCACCGGTCTCGGTTGCAGCCGGTTCGGAGGAGTAGCTGGTGGTGCCGGAATCGCTCTCGCCGGACGTTGCAGCTGCAGCGTCGTCGGCAGCGTGCTGGGCAACCTGCTTCTTGTGTGCTTCCCAGCGGGTCTGGGCGTCAGCGTACTGCTGCTCCCAGGCGGAGCGCTGGTTCTCGTAGCCTTCAAGCCACTCGTTGGACTCCGGGTCGAAGCCCTCCGGGTACTTGTAGTTGCCCTCTTCGTCGTACTCTGCGGCCATGCCGTAGAGTGCCGGATCGAATTCGGTGCTGTCGGCGTCGACGCCCTCGTTGGCCTGCTTGAGGGAGAGCGAGATGCGGCGGCGCTCGAGGTCGATGTCGATGACCTTGACGAACAGCTCGTCGCCAACGGAGACAACCTGCTCGGCCAGCTCAACGTGGCGCACGGCGAGCTCGGAGATGTGGACCAGGCCTTCGATGCCGTCTTCAACGCGAACGAACGCGCCGAACGGAACCAGCTTGGTGACCTTACCCGGAACAACCTGGCCGAGGGCGTGGGTGCGGGCGAAGGTCTGCCACGGATCTTCCTGCGTAGCCTTGAGCGACAGGGAGACGCGCTCGCGGTCCAGGTCGACCTCGAGAACCTCGACGGTGACTTCCTGGCCAACTTCGACAACCTCGGACGGGTGGTCGATGTGCTTCCAGGACAGCTCGGAAACGTGAACCAGGCCGTCTACGCCGCCCAGGTCCACGAAGGCACCGAAGTTGACGATGGAGGAAACGACGCCGGGACGAACCTGGCCCTTTTCCAGCTTGTTGAGGAACGTGGAGCGGACCTCGGACTGGGTCTGCTCGAGCCATGCACGGCGGGAAAGAACAACGTTGTTGCGGTTCTTGTCCAGCTCGATGATCTTGGCTTCGATCTGCTGACCGATGTACGGAGCGAGGTCGCGCACACGGCGCATCTCGACGAGGGATGCGGGCAGGAAGCCGCGCAGACCGATGTCGAGGATAAGACCACCCTTGACAACCTCGATGACGGTACCGGTGACAACACCGTCTTCTTCCTTGACCTTCTCGATGTCGCCCCAGGCACGCTCGTACTGAGCACGCTTCTTGGAGAGGATCAGGCGGCCTTCTTTGTCTTCCTTGGTGAGCACCAGGGCTTCGACCTGATCGCCAACGGAGACGACGTCTCCGGGGTCAACGTCGTGCTTGATGGAAAGCTCGCGGGAGGGAATGACACCTTCGGTCTTGTAACCGATGTCGAGCAGAACTTCGTCGCGGTCGACCTTGACGACGGTACCTTCGACGAGGTCTCCGTCGTTGAAGTACTTGATGGTGGCGTCGACAGCTGCGAGGAAGTCCTCAGCGGTACCGATGTCGTTAATGGCGACTACGGGGGTACCGGGCTTCTCGGTGGAGGTGATGGTCATGTAGTAGGGGCTCCGTTGTGGATAGTTAGTCGGTCAGGCAAACCGCTTCGCCGGCATTATGGAATGCAGGCCAAGCACACGGCGTCACAGCAAGTGTTCCGCCGGGTCATCCTGATTTTGTGGATTATAGATGCGCGCACGTAGTGCACGCCCGTTTAGTCTAGTCGTTTCCGCGAAGGCCGGTCAAAGCGCCCGGGGCAGTTCGCGCCCCGACCGGCGCCCCGACCGCCGCCGCCGGTGCCGGTTGGAGTCGGGCCGGAGGCCTAGAAGTGCGTGGGGCAGTGCGGTGAGCGTTCGACGGCGAACATGAGCCGCGCTGTCAGCGCCGCCCCCGCAGTGTGCTCGGTGATCCGGCCGGCGGCTTCCAGGGTCACGGGACAGACGGCGCCCAGGTAGATGGAGCCGAGATCCGCAACGTCCAGCGACAGGTCCGGCTCAGCCTCCGGAGCCGGCGTCACAGTGGCCTCTCCCCCCGAGACCGTGAGGGCGAAGGTGCCGGCCGCGAAGCCGAGGCTGTCGCGTACGGCAAGAACGACGGTCCCGTCGGCGGAGTAGCGGCGGGCCCCCAGCACCCGGGCCGCGTCCAGGACGCGCAGCCACAGCATGTCCCGGTGGTCCGAGGACTCGACGCAGCGCGGGTCCTCCAGCGCCCAGGTCAGGGGGTCGTCCACCGGCGCTTCCTGCCAGCTGATCCGATCTACGAGGTCGATGCTGCCGAGGAACTGCCACAGTTCCAGGTACGCGGCGTCGGTCGCCGCCACGAGGTCAACGATCTCCATGGTGTACGGCTTGGTGTCCCAGCCGGCGAACTTATAGGAGACGTAACCGTCCACGGTGCCCGCCGCGTCGTAGTGCAGGGCGCATCGGATGGCCTCGTCCTCCCCGCCGTCGCGCCCGAGCATGCCCGAGGACCGCAGCCGGTACGCTTCCTGCCGCGAGATCGATCCGGGCATAGAACCGTGGGCCCGCCCGAAGACCTCCGGGGCAAGCTCCAGGAGGACTTTGCGGTCGGCAATCTCCACGGAACCGACCGGCACATGGCGCAGGCGGAAGCGCGGCCCGGTATCAACTTTCACGCTGCGCTCGAAGGTGGCCACACCGTAACCGAACCGCCCGTAGATCGAGGCCTCCGAGGCAGTGAGTGCCGCAAGTGCGACGCCGTCCGCCTTCGCCGCGGCAAGGTCCTCGGTCATCATCCGCCGGAGCAGCCCCTGGCGGCGGTGGGTCCCGCGGACAGTGACGGCCGTGACGAGGTGGGCTTCCAACTGCCGGCCGTAGCCGAGGTTCAGGTCCTTGCGCAGGGTGGCGAAAGTCGCCACCGGGACCTCGGCCGCCAGCGAGTGGGCAGCGACGCCGGCGGCCTGGTAGACGCCGGTCATCTCACGGTTGTCCACGAGATACATGGCCATGATCTTGTCCACGAAGTCGTCCTTGCGCGGCTCGTCATAGAAGCCGATCCCGACTCCCCGCAGCCACGCGGTGCCCTGCGCGTAATCCGCCAAGTCTTTTTCGACCGCGCGGAACCGCCTGAGCTCGTACTTTTCTGCCACGTGCTTCTCCCCCTGAGAATCCTACGAATCCTGAGGTCCCGGCGGCGCCGGAACCGGTAAACGTTAGTGCCCCGCCTCGTACCAGCTTGAGCCGAGGCCGATCTGGACGTCCAGCGGAACGCTGAGATCCGCGGCCAAGCCCATCTGCTCCGTCACGAGCTTCTCGACGGCCTCACGCTCGCCCGTGGCGACTTCGAGGACGAGTTCATCATGGACCTGCAGCAGCATGCGCGACTTGAGGCCCCGGGCCGCCAGTTCGGCGTGCACTCCCAGCATGGCGCGCTTGATGATGTCAGCGGCCGACCCCTGGATTGGCGAGTTCAGCGCAATGCGCTCCGCGTTCTCCCGCAGCTGCCGGTCGGTGCTGGTCAGATCCGGGAGGTAACGCCGGCGCCCCTCGATGGTGGCGGTGTAGCCGTCGATCCGGGCCTGGTCCACCACGCCGCGGAGGTAGTCCCGGACGGCGCCGAACCGGTCGAAGTACTCCTTCATGAGGTTCCGTGCCTCGTCAACAGAGATCTCCAGCTGCTTGGACAAGCCGAACGACGTCAGGCCGTATGCAAGGCCATAGGACATCGCCTTGACCTTGGAACGCATGGCACTGGTCACCTGGTCTGTGGGCACATGGAAGATGTTCGAGCCCACGAAGCGGTGCAGGTCCTCGCCGTCCTTGTAGGCCTGGATCAACCCGGCGTCGCCCGAGAGGTGGGCCATGATGCGCATTTCGATCTGCGAGTAGTCCGCGGAAAGCAGGCACTCGTAGCCCTCGCTGACCACAAAGATGCCGCGGACCCGCCGGCCTTCCTCGCTGCGGATGGGGATGTTCTGCAGGTTGGGGTTGTTGGAGGAGATCCGGCCGGTAGCAGCGACGTTCTGCGCGTAGGTGGTGTGGATTCGGCCGTCTTCCGTGACGGACTTCTTCAGCGACTCCAGCATCTGGCGCAGCTTCGACGACTCGCGGTGTGCCATCAGCTGGACCAGGAATTCGTGCCCGGTCTTTTCCAGCAGGTTCTTGAGCGAGGCGGCATCGGTGGTGTAGCCGGACTTGATTTTCTTGGTTTTCGGCAACTGGAGCTCGTCGAACAGCACGGTCTGGAGCTGCTTCGGCGATCCGAGGTTGACCTCGTGGCCGATCGCGGCGAAGGCAAGCTCCTGGGCGTTCTCGATCACCTTGGCAAGGTCCGAGAGCTGCTCATCCATGCGTGGCATGTCGATGGCGATTCCCGCGAGTTCCATGTCGGCCAGCACCCGGCTGACGGGAAGTTCAAGGGTGGTCAGCAGGTCCTGGGCTTTGCGTTCCTTCAGTTCTGCTTCGAAGTAACGGCTCAGGGCCTGGACGACGGCGGCGACGTGGACCAGCGCGCCGGCGGCGGCGGCGTCGTCGCCGTCGAACGCCAGCTCAAGCTGGCCTTCCTTGGCGGCCTCGGTGGAAACGGCGATGTTGAGGTGATGCTGCGCCAGCTCCGCGAGCTCGTAGCTGCGGCGGTCGGGCTGGATGAGGTAGCCGGAGATGGAGGTGTCATCCACCACGCCCTCCAGTTCCAGGCCGCGGGCGGTCAGTGCCTTCAGGGCAGCCTTGAACCCGTGCACGACCTTCGGCGCTTGGGCGTCACGCAGCCAGGCGGCCAGGACGTTTTCGGCTTCGGCGTCCTGGCTGGCCAGGTCGATGTAAACGCCGGCGTGATCGCGGACGATCGCCACCGCGGCGGCGTCGTCGCCGATCCGGCCAGGCACAAGGTCGACCGCCACGGCGGAGCGCTGGCCGGCACCGGCCGCGAGGAAGGCGCCGAGCTCGGCTGCGTCCGCCGGGATCACGAAGTCCGGGATGTCGAGGCTTTCCCGCTCGGCCTCCGTAACTTCACTGCCGTAGAGGGCAAAGAGCCGGGTACGGATGGTCTTGAATTCGAGGGTGTCGAACAGCTCCTCAAGGGCGGCCTGGTCCGGCCGTGGGTCCGCGAGCTCGTCCAGTGTGACGGGCAGGTCGAGATCGGTGTGAAGCCTGTTGAGCCGGCGGTTGCGCTTGACGTCCTCAACGTATTCGCGGAGGGAGTCCCCCACCTTGCCGCCGATCGCGTCGAGGTTCTCCAGGACCCCCTCAAGACCGCCGTAGAGGTTGATCCATTTGGCTGCCGTCTTGGGACCGACGCCGGGCACGCCGGGGAGGTTGTCCGCGGACTCCCCCACCAGGGCGGCGAGGTCCGAGTACTGGGCGGGGCTGACGAAATACTTCTCCTGGATGGCGTCCGCGTCCATCCGGGGAATATCGCTGACGCCTTTCCTGGGGTACAGCACAAAAACGTTGTCAGTAATGAGCTGGAAGGCATCGCGGTCACCGGAGACCAGCAGCACCTCGTAACCTGCCTTTTCCCCCATGGCGGCGAGGGTAGCCAGGATGTCGTCAGCTTCCCAGCCGGGCATCTTGATGGTCTTGATGCCCCACGCGCCCATGACCTTGTCGATCAGGTCGATCTGGCCGCTCATTTCCCGGGGCGTCTCATTGCGGCCGCCCTTGTACTCGCTGTACTCGGCCTTGCGGTGGGTCGTGTCGTCGGAGACGTCGAACGCCACGGCCACGTGGGTGGGCTTTTGCTCCTTGATCAGGTTGATCAGCATGGAGGTGAAGCCGTGGATCGCGTTCGTGTGCTGCCCCGTGGCGGTGGAAAACTTGTCTGCGGGCAGGGCGAAGAACGCCCGGAACGCCATGGAATGTCCGTCCAGCACGAGTAGGCGCGGCTGGTTCGTGATGGGAATTACGGGAGCCTCGGTGGCGGAAACCGATGCCGCGGCCCGGCCGGATTTTCGGGCGGGCTTGGCCGCAAGCGTTGATTCCGGCTCAGTTGCCGGGAGAAGGACTGCGGCAGTGTCCGCAGAAAGGGGGGCAGCTGCTGCAAAGGGGGCAAGGGCCGGTTTGGTAGTTTCGCTCACAGGTGCCAGCCTAGTTCCCATGATGGACAATTTCACGCCCGGCCCTTACGCGGCCGAGCTCGCGGCGGCCGGGGTTCCCGAGGAAATGCACGATTGGCTGGGCCAATACGGCGTCGGGGCCCTCGTGGTGAAGATGGGGATCCACTTCCTTGAAATGAGTCCGGAACGCACTGTGGCCACCATGCCGGTGGAGGGGAACACCCAAGTGGCCGGCATCCTGCACGGCGGGGCCCACGTGGTCCTCGCCGAAACCCTGGGTTCCTTCGCTGCGGGAATGCACGCGGGTCCCAACCGGCAGGCTCTGGGGATTGAGGTCGGGGCGACACACCACCGGGCGATCTCCGAGGGCACCGTCACCGGCACCTGCACGGCCATCCACCTCGGCCGGACCCTCGCCACTCACGAGATCGTGATGACCGACGAGCACGGCCGCCGGCTCTCTACCGCCCGGATCACGAACCTTATCCGCGACATCGCGCCCTAGGGGCTCGCACGGCTTGGGGTTCCGGACCCGGCTAGGTCCGGTCCGGGAAGCGGTACCGCAGTTCCACGATGCCCCGGCCCAAGGTGCGCGACGACGTCAGCTCCAGCGGCGGCGTCGGCCCTCTCATCGGCAGTAACGGCTTGCCGCTGCCCAAAACCACGGGGATGACCGAGACAATCAGTTCGTCCAGCAGCCGGGCGTCCGCGAACTGCGCTGCCAGGGCGCCTCCGCCCACAACCCAGATGTTTCGGCCGCCGGCGTCGCCCTTGAGGTCGTCCACGAACTCGCCGACGGCCCCGCGCACGAACGTGACATTGGCGCCCGTGGGGGCTGAGTGTTCGTGGTGGGTGAAGACCCAGCAGGGCGTGCCCGGATAGGGCCAAGTGCCGGGTTCGTGTTCCCGAAGCCAGGCGTAGGTCTCGCCGCCCATAACGATACAGCCGACGTCGGCGATGAAGGCGTCGTAGCTCTCCTGCCCGCCGTCAAATCCGTCGAACTGGAGCAACCAGGCCAGATCATCCTTATCGGTGGCGATATACCCGTCGAGGGAGGAGGCCACAAAGTACTGGAAGCTCACCATGGCCCCAGCCTAGCCAATGCCGTGCCCGGTTCCCATCCCCCGACGCACGGCCTCACCCCTGCAAGGGACAGCCGAACAGCGCGGACGACCCGACCGGCCTGCAGGCGGCGGCTTACTTGTGGAAGTAAGGAATGATCAAGTAGAGCCCGAAGAGGACGGCAACCCCACACACGGCGAAGCAGGCGTAAGCGAGCGGTCGGGTCCACGACGCCGGAGAGTTCCGGATGTCGCCCGCGATGGCCGTCAGCCGGACACCCAGGGCATAGAGGACGACGACGGTCACCGCGGACAGAAGCGTGGCACCGGCCACGGTGAACAGTTCCAACCACTTCATCGCTTGGCGCTCCCGTTCTTGATCGCGTTGACGGCGGAATTCTTGATGGCCTTGGCGGTGGACTTCTTCTTACGGAACTGCACGGCCTGGCCGACTTCCTCGATTTGGACGGCATTGTGGTGGCCAACGTGGGATTTGCGTGCATGCACGAACATATAGGCCACTGCGGCGGTGCCGGCCACGGCCGCGATGATCACACCAATGACTCCGGTCTGAACGAGCATTGCAGTCAGTGCACCCACGATGCCGGCTGCGGGGAGTGTGAATAGCCAGCCGAGCGCAATCTTGCCCGCGGTGCCCCACCGCACGGTGGTGCCGCGGCGTCCCATTCCGGAGCCGATGACCGAACCGGAGGCCACCTGCGTGGTGGAGAGGGCGAAGCCCAGGTGCGACGAGGCCAGAATGGCACTGGCGGTGCTGGCTTCGGCCGCGAACCCCTGGGCAGGCTTGACTTCGGTAAGGCCGGAGCCCATGGTGCGAATGATCCGCCAGCCGCCGGAGTAGGTGCCGATCGCGATGGCGAAGGCACAGCAGGCGATGACCCAGAACTGCGGTCCGGAGCCGGCGGGCTGGGTGCCGGCAGAGATCAGGACCAGGGTGATGATCCCCATGGTTTTCTGGGCGTCGTTGGTCCCGTGCGCGAGTGCAACGAGGCTGGACGTGAAGATCTGGCCGGTCCTGAATCCGCCGCGCTTCTGCGTGAGCTTGTCCCCGGTTTCCGGGTCGTGCCGGGAGGTAAGCGCGTAGGCCAGCCTCGTGCACAGGTACGCCACGGCGCCGGCGATGACAGGCGCAAAAATCGCGGGAAGAATGACCTTCTGCATGAGCGACTCGAAATTGATCGAGTGGATGCCAATGCCGGCGATCGCAGCCCCAATCAGGCCGCCGAAGAGCGCGTGCGAGGAACTGGACGGCAGGCCCTTGAGCCAGGTGACCATGTTCCAGAGAATGGCGCCCATCAGGCCGGCGAAGATGATGTCCGGGGTTATCTGGACACCGTCCGCGCCTTCCTTGATGATGCCGCCGGAAACGGTCTTGGCGACTTCCGTGGAGAGGAACGCTCCCACGAGGTTTAGCACCGCCGCGAGGGCAACCGCTGTTTTCGGTTTGATGGCGCCGGTCGCGATGGGCGTAGCCATGGCGTTCGCGGTGTCATGAAATCCGTTCGTGAAGTCGAAGAACAGCGCCAGCGATATCACTAGCGCCACCATTACGGTGATTTCCACCTGTTGCCCAATCTGCAGTGTCCATGGTCAGCAGTTCCACATCCCCCATGCCGGATGAACACCGCGTTTCTCCGATGACTCTCCGGACTCGCAGTGGTCACTTAAGCAGCTTGAAACCTTATCGATGGTACGTGGGAAAGACGGCAGGGCAAAACATGCCAGAAGACCCTAAATTCCGGTCCCCGGTACGGCACGCAACATTCATGGTGGCGGTGCGACGCGTTTCACAGCGGGCGTGGCGGGCTTCGCCCCGACTCACGGCGGCCCTAGACGGTCCGGCGGACCTCCGGTGCCGGGCCGGCGTCGAGCATCGAAGCGATTTTTTCCTCAAGCGCAGCGAGCGTGGCCTCCGGCAACACGATGAGCCCGTCGAGTTCCCGGCGGGCGCGCCTGTACGCCGTCTGGCGCTCGGCAGGAGTCGCGGCCGCGTCTGAGGCGATCCGCAGGAGCTTCCGGGCAGTCTCCAGCCGCTGGCGTTCCGGCCCGGTGAACTTGCTGTCCCTGATCCGCTTGGCTTCCCGCTCGGCGACGTCGAATGCCAGTTCAAAACTGGTCACGGCTGCCCGGTACTCCGCGAGCCTTGCGGCGGTCCTGACTTCTCCGGGGGCGGCGGGGCGCAGACCGTCGGCCTCACGCTTGGCCCGCAGGAAAGCCACCGTGAGGGGCTCCCGGACATCCGTCATGACCGGAAAGTCGATCAGCTTTCCCACGTCGAGTTCGTAGTCCAGCCAACGCCGGTTGACGGCGTCGTGCGCCTTCATGAGGGCAAGCACATCGTCCTTGCTTGCCTGCTCGGCCTGCGCCGCTTGGTTCTTGAGCGTGTAGAGCTCCACACGGCGCCGGTGCCGGCGTTCGGCTGCTTTGGACCAAGAGCGCGCCCATCCGCCGGCCAGTCCGCTCAGGGGAAAGACGAGCCACCAGAAGTGAGTGACGAAATTGAAGAAGGGGTCCACGGCATCATCCTCCCATCCGTTGGGCAGCCGGGAAAAGCCCCCTCTGCGGACAGGGGCTTCCCGCCAGTCCGGGGTCGGTCCGTGCCAGGCCACCGCGGCCTCGCTGCCCGCAGACCCGTTGAAACCGACGACGATTGGCTTGCCCATCCTGGCTCCTGCCTTCTTGGAATCGACACCGGACTAGAATCCGGTGGGCTCGGTCTCGAACTCCGGTTCCTTGGGCGGCCCCTCGTGGTGCACCGGACGCAGTGCATTGGTGCGTTCAAGCCAGATGAGGGCATCGTAGCGCTCCCCCATCCGGGTCGGAACGTAGTTCCCGGCTTCCCTCTCGGGGTGATAGACGACGCCGATCGCCCGGTGCCCGAGCCATGTCGACAGCCATGGCCCGGTCCGGTCGTCGCCGAACTCCAGCACGGACGGCACGCCGAGGGCCTGATGCAGGAAGTCTTCGTGGCTGCCCGGATGTGCCGCCGGCACCGTAAGGATGCGCTCCGGGCGGCCCCACCCGTCAGAGGCGAGCACGGAGCCGCGGTGGGCTGCGAAGCCAACAAGCAGCACCCCTTCGCCCGCGTGGCGTTCGCGCAGCAGCTGCCCGACGTTGACCAGGCCGTCCTGCGCCATGTCGGTGGCCCGGGCATCACCGATGTGCGTGTTGTGTTCCCAGACCAGGCCTTTCGACGCCGCTCCGAGATGCCTGCTGACCCGGTCGATGGTGTCCGCCATGTGGTGGTCGCGGACATTCCAGGACTGCCGGTCACCCCGGACCATGATGCGGTAGTAGTGCTCCGCGTTGGCCGCCACTTCGGCGTTCTGGACGGCGTCGAAGGCGTCCTCCTCATGGGGTCCGGGGCTGAAGGCCCGGTTCCTGACCTCGGTCAGGAGGGCCACGACGTCGGGCTCGCAGGACTGCGGCACCAGCCGCGTGCTCCAGGCGTACTGGTGCGGGTCCTCGTGGTGGGGCAGGAAGCACTGCCAGGCCCGCTCGGCTGTGGGCACGGCGTCGGGATCGTTCTCCTGCAGCCAGCCGATGATTTCGCGGAGCGAATCCCAGAGCGAGTAGACATCCAGTCCGTAGAAGCCGACACGCTTATCCAGGGGCCGGCCTGCGTTCCAGCCGCGCAGCCAGTCCAGGAACGCCGCGACTTCCTCGTTGGCCCACATCCAGGTCGGCCAGCGTTCGAAACCGGCCAGCAGCGCGTGGACGCCCTGGTCCTTCCCCTCCTGGCCGCGGACCCAGCGGTTGATGCGCCAGCAGTCGGGCCAGTCCCCTTCCACCCCGATCCAGTTATAGCCTTCCTCCGCGATCAGCCTCCTGCTGAGGGTGTCGCGCCAGGTGTAGAACTCGTGGGTGCCGTGGGACGCTTCGCCGATGGCTACGAAACGGCACTCGGCAGCGCGCCGAACGAGGCCGTTAAGATCACGGTCGGTTTTCAGCGGCCGGGCCAGATCGTGGATCTCCTTCAACAGGGTGGTCCGGGTGACGCCGTCGGAGTTCATCGCAGGTCCCCTGTGTCGATACTTCCTGTGTCGATACTTCCTGTGTCGATCGTCCCGGAGTCGGAGGGACCCCGGAACTTCAGGGTCGGCTGCTGGTACTTCATGGCGCTCCCGAGGACCTCTTACATTGCGTAGCATGTGGAATTGCGCAAGCATGTGGAACAGCGCGGCCCTGAAGTGTGCGGACCTGCGGCTCGCGGTGTACGCCCCAGCCTCCGCCCGGGCCTGCCGGGTGCCAAGGGCCGAAAGTCACCTCCCCGTACTCACGGCGCGCCACCACTGCGGCCCTCGCCGGCGACGCTCGTCCGTGTGGGGCCGCGCCGGTGGGATTTCGCCGGTAGGATTTCTTGGCGGGCCCTGCGGGGCCCGGGGCCGGGAGCCGGACCCAGCCAGCCCAACCCAGCCCACCCAGCCCAGCCCAACCCAGCCCAGTGGCAAGGACACACCATGAGCACCAGATCCGCGGGGCCTCTGCGTCCCGGCCGCCCCTGGATCCGCCACTACAGCCCCGGAGTTCCGGCCGACCTCAAGCTCCCCGAAGGGTCCCTTGTCGACCTCTTGGACTCGTCCGTCCGGCGCTACGGGAACAAGACCGCGCTGGAATTCTTCGGCGCGTGCACCAGCTACCGAGAACTGGGGACCGCCATCAGCAGGGCGGCCGCGGGCCTGAAGGCGCTCGGCGTCCGGGCCGGTGACCGGGTGGCGCTGGTCCTGCCGAACTGCCCGCAGCACATCATCGCCTTCCACGCGGCGCTGCGCCTGGGCGCCGTCGTCGTCGAACACAATCCCTTATATACAGACCGTGAACTACGCCATCAATTCGAGGACCACGGCGCTACCGTCGCCATAGTCTGGGACAAGGCCGTTGACAAGGTTCGTCAGCTGCCGGCCGACGTCGGGCTGCACAGCATCGTCTCAGTTGAGCTGATCCCGGCGATGCCGTTTCTGCAACGGATGGCGTTGCGACTCCCCGTGCCGGCAGCCCGCGCCGCCCGGGCCGCCTTGGCAGCCGGCAAGCACCCGCCGAGGCCCGTGGCGCAGCCGGCGCGCCGGACCGTGCTGGCCTGGAAAGAACTCCTTGCCGCCGGCGCGCTGAAAAAACGGCATCCGCGTCCGGCCGCCGGCGACCTGGCCGTCATCCAATACACCAGCGGCACCACGGGCCAGCCGAAAGGCGCCATGCTGACCCATGCCAATCTGCAGGCCAATGCCGCGCAGGGCCGCGCGTGGGTGCCCGGGCTCAAGGACGGCCGGGAAACTGTGTACGCGGTGCTGCCCATGTTCCACGCGTACGGTCTGACGCTGTGCATGACGTTTGCCTTGAGCATTGGTGCCAGGCTGGTGCTGTTCCCCAAGTTCGACGTCGACCTCGTACTGAAGGCGCACAAGAAGTCCCCTGCAACGTTTCTGCCGGCGGTGCCGCCGATCTACGACCGGATCGCCGCAGCCGCCGCCGAGCGCGGTATCGCGCTGGACAGCATCCGGTTTTCCATCTCGGGGGCGATGAACCTGCCAACGGCGACAGTGGAGAGGTGGGAGAACGCGACCGGGGGCTTCCTGATCGAGGGCTACGGACTGACGGAAACCTCGCCCATCGCCCTGGGCAACCCCTTCGGGCCCAGCCGGAAACCGGGAACTGTGGGGGTCCCGTTTCCCCTGACCGACATCCGCGTGGTGGACCCGCGGAACGTTCTCCTGGGCTGTGCCCCCGGCGCGGAGGGGGAGCTCCTGATCCGGGGTCCGCAGGTTTTTGCCGGTTACTGGAACCGGCCGCAGGAGACAGAGGAAGCGCTGCTGGAAGGCGGCTGGTTCCGCACGGGGGACATTGTCACGGTGGACAAGGATGGTTTTGTGACTGTCCGGGACCGGCTCAAGGAACTCATCATCACGGGAGGTTTCAACGTCTCCCC
This sequence comes from Arthrobacter sp. 05L421, assembly GCF_056397785.1. Taxonomy (NCBI): domain Bacteria; kingdom Bacillati; phylum Actinomycetota; class Actinomycetes; order Micrococcales; family Micrococcaceae; genus Arthrobacter; species Arthrobacter sp. 05L421. The sequence goes on along the minus strand of NZ_JBFTOC010000002.1, from coordinate 210,918 downwards.
CACGGAAGTCGAGGACGTCCTCTCCGAATTCCCCGGCGTCAAGGACGTGTGCGTGGTGGGTCTGCCCCGCCCCGGCGGCGGCGAAGACGTGGTGGCCGCCGTCGTGGCGTCCGCGGGTGCCGGCATCGACCCGGAGGCGCTACTGGCGTTCGCCCGGGAGAGCTTGGCCGCCTACAAGGTGCCGCGCCGCGTTGCCGTGATGGACGAGCTGCCGCGTTCGCTGATCGGCAAGATTCTGCGCCGCGAGATCCGGGACACACTCGTGGCCGGCCGGTAGCGTTCCCCTTGCTCCGGCCGGCCACTGGTGCGGTCAGTGCCCGGATTCCGCAGAACCCGGGGTCGTTGCTGTGGCGTCGCCGCTGCCGCTGCCGGCGTCGTGCGAGTGCGTTCCGCCATCCTCCGCCGACGGTTCAGGCTCGGGTGCCGGTTCCGGCTCGAGGGACATGTCCACTCCCTCGCCCGTGGCCGAACGGGGAGCCAAGGTCACGTCCGCTGGCTTGACGCCGGCGCCGCGGGCCATGCCGATCCGCACGGATTCCACCAGCAAGTCGCTGAGCAGCGGTCCCGTATAGGTAACCTTCAAGGCCGCCTTGTCCAGGATGGTGCCGTAGTTCCCGAGCGCGTCCGAGAGGATGCCCTCCGCGGCAACGGACCTGGCCACGGCTGCCGGATCGGCGGCAGCGACGCTGAACTGGAGGTCGTGGACCAGGACTGACGCGACGTGGACATGCTCCACGCCGGGGTAGCTGCCCTCCGGGCCGAAGGCGAGCTCGGCCAGCTTCTCCGCGTCCTCGCCCGTGCTTCCGGCCGGAAGCGCCAGGATCAATTCCGGTGCGAGATGCTCCAGGATCGCTGGTTCGAGCACGTCCGGGGGGATGTCGGAAAGGACGATGCGGCTGGCAGCCGCGGTCTGCTCGAGCCGTGCGCGCGGTGCGCCCGGCTTTCCGCCCGCGGTGGGGTGGATGGCAATGACCGCGCGGCGCCGCACCATCAGCCCGTCGTTGCTCACGGCGGGGCGGCCGTTGCCTACGTCTGTCCCGGTCTCCAGCGAGACGGGCGCCGCGCTCTGAACGGCCGCGGCGTTAGGCACGGGCGGTGCCGGCGACGGTGTTCCGCCCGTGCAGGCGCTCAGCGCCAGCACGAGCAGGGCCGCCGCGCCCAGCGTCCCAACGCGGCCCATCTCAGGTCCCCGCCGGCAGCCCGGGCCGGTACACCGGCGGGAAGGCGTCCGGAGCAGCGGTGTCCAGGACCGGTGGATCCGAAGTGATGGGGTCGTTGGTCCGCAGGTCGCCGACGGAGAACTGCACCATCATGTCGTGGTCCTCGTGGACCAGGTTGTGGCAGTGGATCATGTAGCGACCACCCCCGCCGGTACCCGTGTCGAACTGCATGAGGGCGGTGACGGACTCGTTCTCGCCAGCGTAGAAGACATCCTTGGGGCCCTTCTCCCAGGCAAACGGCTGGCCGCCGTTGGTGTTCCTGGCGATAATTTTGGCGTCAATGAGGTGGATGTGCACCGGATGGAACCAGCCGCCGGATGCGTTGATGATGGTCCATTGCTCAATGTCGAATGGTTGGGGGTTGCCAAACAGCTTGGTAAACCCGGACTTCTCCACATCGGCCCACGTGACGCCGTTGACGGTCCACTGTCCGTGGTCCCGGAAAAATCTCAGTTCGCGCTTCGCCTTCGCCATTGCCGGAGTGAGGCTCATAGTGGGGATGCCGCCCTTGGACGCGTTGACGGAGCCGCCGTCGTCCAGAGTTGCCGGAATACTGGAAATGGAGCCGGCCCCGGACCCGGAATCGGCCACTACCTGGAAGCGCATGATTTTGTTGGTGTTGGCGAAGTCGATGTTGTTCTTGTTGCTGAGGTTGCGCAGTTCTATCAGCTGGCCTGTCCGGTATTTCCGAAAGTCGATTAGTACTTCATAGCGTTCCGCCGTGCCCTGCCGCCACGATTTCACGGCTTCCACTTTGGGCGTCATACCGGCGTCGGTGCCCACCACGTAGACGGGGTCTCCGGTGGAGAGCGTGGGCCGATAGGACCGCGAAATCGAGGCGTCGAGCACCCGGAAGCGGTAGATCCGGGGCTTGACCTTCATGGTGGGCCACGGCACGCCGTTGACCATGATGACATCGCCCCACAGGCCCTTCACGTCGTTGTCGTTGTATGCCAGGGAGCCATCGGCGTTAAACATGGCGTCCGAAATCATGAGCGGTACGTCGAATTCCCCCTGAGGCAGTTGCGCACGCTCAAATTTGTCGGATAGCGGATAGAAGGCCGCGAGCCCCGAATACACGTTCTGGGCGGTGATGTGGTGCTTATGGTCGTGGTACCAGAGGGTCCGTGCCGTCTGAAAGTTTGGGTAATGGTAGTTCTTGACGTTTCCCGGGACGGTGATGTCGTTGGCGTATCCGTCGTACTGCGGCAGCGACGCCGAGCCGTGCAGGTGGGTGACGGTATCAAAGCGGGCGGGTTGCAGGAGCCCTGCGGCCGGCAGCGCGTTGCGGATCCGCACCTCGATCCGGGTGCCCTGGGTGGCCCGGATGGTGGGGCCCGGGAAGATGCCGTTGTAGCCCGCGACGGTGGTGTTCAGGCCGGGCACGAACTGGGCCTGGCCGAGTTTCTGGGTGAGGGCATACCGGGCGAACGGACGGGCCGGGTCGCCGTCGTCGAAGCCCGTCTGAAAAGGGACCAGCTCCGGCGGGCGGCGAAACACTCCGGCATAGGGAACAGGCATGTTCTGGGGTGCAAGAAGGCTGGCCGTGACCGGTGTCCCGGCCGGCGCGGCAGTGCCCGTCGTCGGGACGTCGTCGTCGCCGCCTTTGAAGCCGGCAAGGCCGAGGGCGCCGACAGCGCCCAGTTTGAAGATCTCTCGTCGTGTAGTCATGGCCCCTCCAAGTGGGCAATAGAGCTGAATACAGTGTCCAAAATGAATTTCGAAGACTTGAGGAAGCCGGCTGGCGGGCCGCTGAGGGTCCGCCAGCCGGCGTTCTCACACTGCTGCTACAGTGCTGATCCCGTGGTGAACGTCCACGAACGGCTGGGCAACGGGTTGCCTGCCAGATCGCGGATCCGGGTGGTGCCACCGGTGATGATGACCCTGTACTGCGTGCCGGCAAGGAGCGTGGCACTCGGGTTGATTGTCAGCACCCTGGTCGTGGCGTTGTAAGTCACCGCGACCGCGATGTCGACTCCCGTCGAGGCCCGGACGATCCGGACACTGCCTGCAGCGGCGAACCCGGTGATGGACTCACTGAACGTCACCGTCGTGTTGCTGTTCCGCAGCACCCCTGTGGCTCCCGCAGCGGGGGTCGATGAGGTGATGACAGGAAGAGGCCCCGACGTGAACGTCCACGTGCTCGTCGCCATCGTGTTGCCCGCAAGGTCACGGACGCCGGAGACGGTCACGGTGTAGACGCGGTCTGCCGGCAGCGTTGCCACCGGGTTGAGCGTCGCGACGCGGGTCAGCGAATCGTAGGAGACGACGGCGGCGATCGCCGTGGTGCCCTGCCGCAGTTGGAAGTTCGTTCCCGTAACTCCCGTCACCGGTTCACTAAACGTTGCCGTCACGTTGGCGCCCTGGCTGACCGACAATGCCCCCGGCGCAGGGGACCGCGCGGTGAGGGTGGGAGCCACGAATTCGGTACGTGGTGTCACCGCTGCGGTGCGGGCCGAGAATCCGCCCGTACCCACCGTGTTGATGGCGGCGACGTCGAACGTGTACGCCGTCCCGTTGGTAAGGCCTGTCACGACGACGGTTCCGACGTTTCCGGTGACCGCCTGCGTGCGTGCCAGGACGGTCCCGGCGAAGGCCCGCACGGTGTAACCGGTGATGGCGGATCCGCCGTTGGATGCCGGTGCGGTCCAGGTCAGGGTCGCCGAGGCGTTCCCGGCCGTGGCCGTCCCGATGGTGGGCGCTCCCGGTGCGGTCGCCGTCGTCGGGCTCACTGTGTTGGAGAGTGCCGAGAACGGGCTGTCACCGAGGGCGTTGCTGGCCAGCACCTGGAACCGGTACTGGGATCCGTTCGTCAGACCCGTCACCACCAGGCTGGTGGCGCCCGCCGGAGCGGTGCGCAGCGCACCGACCTGGACGCCGGCCGGGTCTGTCGTCACGTCGAGCACCTTCACGGAGAAGGTGTCGGCAATGCCGACGGTCGGGGCCGTCCAGCGCACCGTTGCCTGCCCGGGGCCGGCGGCTGCCGTCCCGATAACCGGGGCGTTGGGCAGAACGGTATCGGAGAACTGCAGGAACTCGATGTTGCGGATCGTGTCCGTGCCGTCAATTCCGACGTTGTCCACCACCGTGGTAGTCGAGCCAGCCGAACCAATGGTGCCGGTGCCGCCAGTCGTGGTGATGGTGTAGTTGGCCCGGGGTCCGGAGAAGATCGCGACGTCCCGGTTGCCCGTGGTTTCGAGGGCGGTGGGGGTCACGATTTCGCGGACAGCCACCAGGTTCCCCGGGTTGACGACGCCGGCTGCTACTGCAGCCGCCAGGGTCTGCGGGTTACCCGTCTGGTACGGGCGTTCCATGAGGTCGGTGGTACCGATCTCCGTGCCTGCGTCGTCCCGCACGCTGATGCGGATCTTCAGGTACCGGTCACCGTCGAGCACGTCGTTGCCGCCGCGGCCCTCGAGCTTGTCGCTGCCAAGGCCGCCGATGATGATGTTGCCGTCACCCCAGACCGGACCGGTTAGCGGGCAGACGCCCATCGGTGAGAGTGCAGCCACGGGTGCAAGCGGGGTGGTCGGCGCGGGGAGAATGGCCCCCAGGCCGGCGATCCGGTTGATGCCCGTCTGGTCGAGGACGTCGCAGCCACTGAAGCCTGCACCACCTACGGTGCTGGGCACTGCGTCGTCGCCTCGGATGACATCGTCGAACTTGGAACCGGAGTTGGCCTCCACTTCCTGCCAGCGGTCGCGGTTGACCACGACAGGAAGCGGGAGTCCGACCAGGTTGTTGTTGATCTTCATGTCGTCGTCGGCGGCGACAGTGTCGTACTGGTGCGTGGCCCAGTCGAAACCGGCAGCACCGGCGTAGCGGTCGATCGCCGCGTTGGACGTCATGATGTCGTCGCCGCCTTCGGCGTCGTAGTCATTCTCGCCAACCTGTCCGACGAAGATGTCGTTTCCGGGCTTCGTCTGGGCCGGGTCGTCGAAGAACGGTGCGCCGTGGTCGCCGATCAGCAGGTCCTGGCCGGAACCGCCCTGGATCCAGTCATCGCCGCCGTCACCGAACGTCGCATCGGCACCGTCACCGGACTGCACGAAGTCGTTTCCTTCGCCGGCAAAGGTTTCGTTGTCGTTGGCGCCGCCGTTGGTGAAGTCCTGGCCGTCGCCGCCCATCATGATGTCATCACCGATACCGGAGTTGAGGTAGTCGTTGCCCGGACCGCCCTTGAGGACGTCGGCGCCGGACAGATCCGTGATCCGGTCGTTGCCGTCGCCGCCGAGTGCGATGTCGTCGCCACCGTTGCCCTCAATGACGTCGTTGCCCTCGTTGCCGAGGAACGTGTCGTTGTCGTTGCCGCCGGTGACCCGGTCAGCGTTGGCCGTGCCGTTGTATACGGACTGGCCGTTAATGCCGCTGGGATCTACCGTGTTCTTCTCCATGTACTGGATGGTGCCGTCCGGCTTGCGCAGGAGCAGCAGGTTCTCCTTGCACTCGCTGGCTGGGTCATCGGCGACCGTGGCCCCCGATGTCGTATACCCCGCCGGCGTACCAGCCAGGTTGCCGAGCTGGAACTTGCAGTCGGCTGTGCCGAAAGCATCTGCCTTGAGCGAGTGCGCGTCGGTGTTGCGCATGATCATCTCCGCGAAGGAGTTGCTCTCCAGCTGAGACCGCAGGTTCATGCCGGGTGTGCGCGCCAGGTAGTAAAGGCGGTCACCGTTCTGCAGGTCGGTCATCTGGTTCTCGAACACGTAGTTGAAAGTGCTGCCCAGGAGGCCGCCGAAGAGGTTAGTCTTCTCCGCCAGCCCGCCGACCCAGAGGTCGACCTTGTTCAGCCCGGTCTCCTGGGTGGCCCACGGACCGGCACTGTTCATGAAGTCGGACATGTCAGCCGTGGGAGGAGATGCCAAGGTGCCGGGATCAACGATTGCCTTGGCTGCTGCCCGCTTGCCCGCCAGCGTGGTTTCGCTGGTGATGGTCGGGTAGGTGCCGTAGGCGGCAACAAAGTTGATCAGCGATTCGGGGTGCTTGAGGTTCTGCCCGAAGTCGGCCCAGCTCGTGTAGGGAGCCAGTTGGGCGTCGCCCGTGGACTCGTTGATCTGGCGGCGCAGCTCATTGAGCGGCGGGACGCCTTCGGAACGTGCACGGGTCATGTTGATCGTCGCCAGGTCCAGGGGAAGACCCAGCAGGTTGTTGCGCAGCGTGCCGGTCACGAACTCATCGAGTTCGTTGCCGACCTGGTCGCTCATGCCCATGACGATGCTGCCCGCGGCTTCTTCCGAGGTCAGGGACCCCGCCGATCCGCCGTTGGTGTACTCGGGCGGGTTCAGGAATCCTTTAAGCAGGGAGATGGAGTTGTCGCTGCCGTCCGCGTTGGTGCGGGAGATGGTCTCGGTCAGCATGGAGTGGCCGAAGCGGTAGACCGCGTGGGCGAACTCCGCCCTGATGGCCGGGTTGATGTCCGTGTGGTAGACGTGGAAGGGCTGGATCGCGGGTTGGACCTTGCGGCCGAACTCCTCGAAGACCAGGTGCTGGTATTCCATCTCCGTGACGAACCGGGCCGCCTGGAACAGGCGTTCGCCGTTCCAACCGTTAGCACCCGCAGTCAGCTTCCACTCCGCAAGCGCGGCAACGCCGGTGGCTGAGGTGTCGTTGGTGAGGGTGTTCTCGATATCCGCCACCAGGCGGTCGTGCTCCGAGTGGAACACCTGGTGGATGGTGGTCAGGCCGATGTTCTCGTTGACGCGGCCGTCACCGGCACAGAAGTGCGCATTGAGCATTTCGTCGTCGTAAGTCCCGGCGGGCTGGTTCGCAAAATCCGCCGAGGCCGTGGTGTCAGCGTCCGGAGTGGGCGCGACAGGCGGCGTGGCAGGGTTGTGGTCCGTGTCCTGCGGCGACGGATCGGCGTTGTGCGCGATGTCGGTCAGGAACGGGGTATCGAAGTACCGCACGTTCGCCGGTACCGGAACGGGGTTAGCCGTGTCGCCCTCAACCAAGCCGGTCAGGGTGACGTACTGCGGCAGACCGCGCGCGGGGCCCGGGATGAACTTGCCGTACGGATCCGCGGCGATCATCGGAATGTTGGTGACATCCTTGTCCTCGAGCTTGAGGCCCAGGAAGATCGCTGCCTGCGCCTTGACGCCCGCCCACGTGGCCATGCCGCCGGCGGTGGGACCGGCAGGACCGCCGAGCAGCTTGCCGGTTGCGACCGGCCTGCCGGCGGTGTTGTTGATGTATTCCCGCAGGAACACCTGGTGCGAGGGGTGGGACGTGTACGTCTGGGACTGGTCCACGTACGGCGAGTCCGTGTTGGCGGCTTCCTGGACGTCATCTGCGGTACCGAGGACGCCATCCGCGCCCGGCTGGTTCTGGGCCCGGGTAAGGACCATGAACGCGTTCGGGCTGTTGGGAGCCACTTCATCGCCGGTTCCGGCCTTGCCGTCGGGTCCGACTGTAATCAGCGGATCGTCGGCCTTGAGCGGAACGAACACCGTTCCGCCGCCCTTGACCGTCTGGTCCACACCGTGGTCGAAGAACTGGCCGAACAGCGTGAACAAGGAGTTGTAGGGCGGGGAGAGTCCAACGTCGGTGGTGACGTTGGGGATGAACAGTGTGTGGCCCGTGGGGACGCAGCCGGCCGGCACAGCCTCGACCGGCGGAGCCGCCAGGGGGTCAGGATCGGTGGTGCAGGGGAACAACCCTGGGTTGCCTTGGGTCCGGACCGGGAACCCGGCAGCGGCCACGGCGGCCGGATTAGTGGACGTCTGGTCCACGATCAGGTTACTGATTTGGCGGGGCTGGGAGTCGAACACATTGCCCGACTTCTGGGCGTACGAGGACGTACCGGCGGGGCCGAACCCGGCAGGGACACCATCCGCTGTGTTGAACGACGGCGTCGTGTGACGCGGGAAAAGCTGGTCGGCGGCCCCGAATGTTTCGCGGCCCTTGATCAGGTTGTTGCAGGAGCCGTCAACCGTGCGGAGTCCGTACGAGGTAAGGGCATCGGGGATCTGGTTAGGGCCTCTTCCGATAAGCGCCCCGCAAGGGCCGGTGGCCGACGTCGTATTCGCGACGTGTGCCTCGGCGATCTTGATCTGCTTGAGGATGAAGGCCAAGTCGGCTGCGGTGACGGTGAAGCCTGCGCCGACGGGCGCCGGCGCGGCGCTGGCGCCCAGCGCCGTTGTAGTGAGCCCGACGAAAGTGAGCAGCGTCATCGCTGTTCCTGCGGCTACTGCGCGGGTTGGGCGGCTAAAGACTCGTCTTTGGCCGCCGACCTTCCTGCTTGCAAACAAATTCATTGCACACCTGCCTCTTAGAGTGAGTGATGGTGCAACAGTGCTTGGTGATTCCTTGGAGAAAACTGGGAGCAGCCGGCACCTTGCGTTCCGGACCGCGGTCCGTTGATTTCCGGGGGTTCCGACCACTTGGCTCACGCGCTGCGGGTACCCGCTCCGACGCGTTGGGATACCCGCCCGGCGGCCGACGGCGGCGAGGCAGCCCGCGCGGGGGGTACTGACCGCAAGGGCCGGCGGCGGATAACAGACGGGTAACCGCTACCCCTCGAGGACTCGAATTTTTGACCCCTGCTACCTACAGCCGGAGTACAGCAGGCTCTCAGCGAGCGCCAAGACGGTGTTGGTATAAGGGGTGCGCACGGGTGCAAGCGCTGGCCGGATGACGCTCACAGGAGGCTCGTGGATTGTGCCACGAACCTCCTGTGAGCGCCCGCGGCAGCGGCGCCCTGGCTATGCGCCGGCCACGCCCACGGCTTTGCGGGGCTGACCTGGCGCATGGGAACCCACGGCGCCGCGATGGAACCTGATGAGTCCGAAGTTCCTCTCTGGAATTGCCATGGCAAAGTACCAGACCACACCGAGCGGAAGGATGATCAGACTGGTGGCAAGCGTGTAGAAGGGCATCAGCAAAAGCCAGCGATTGCGCCCTTTCCAATGAATGGCATAGACCATGCCGAAATAGAGAGTGGCCGCGGCCAGCAGCGACAGCCCGGGATGAACGAGCGCTTCCCACCGAAGAACGAGAAATGCAAAGAGCACAACACTCCCGTATGCCCAGAAGAATGGATGCCAGAAGCAGAAACGGATGTTCACAATATACAAACGGAATTCCCCGCCCGCCCAGGCAAGGCGTTGCCGCCACCAGGCCCGCAACGATGCGGGAACGTCCGTGTTCACGGCGAAAGGAATGTGGGTCATGCGGTATCCGAGACGCTCGCCGAGCAAACCTGTCTCAACATCATTGCCCTGGAAGAAGAGTGAATGCTGCGCCATGATGGCCCGCATCGCAGATGCTGTTCCGGCGTGGCATGCGCCACTTAGAAGCCATGGCATGACGAACCGGAGGCGCATTGCCAGCCGGTACTCATGCCGCTGCAACTGGACCAGGGCGGAGCCCTCCTCCTGCGGCACCAGCTCAATTGAAGCGACATCGTCGCCGCGCCTTCGAAGCTCACCCACCAGTTCAGACAGCGGCCGGACCGACGTCGAGTCCGCATCCAGACACACCACATAGTCAGCTTCCACGGCAGATCCCAGCGCGTCCCTGATGACGCGGTCGCGGACTGTTCCGCCGGTCCGGCGCCTGGTGCCGGCCGACGGAGGAACGTAATCGCTGTGAAATACCCGGAAACCGTGGTTCGCCGCTATTTCCTCCAGCGATTGCCGGAAATCGTCGGTTTCGCCGGAGGTCGTGCAGAGGATGACTTGACGCCCGTAACTGTCGAGAAAGTCGACGTTGGTCAAATACCGGATATCACCGTAAATGGGAACAAGTACATCGAAGGACAGACCCTCAAGTGAGGCGCTGCCAGCTTCCCGATGCCCAGTTCCGAAGCGGCTGCTGCGGGCCGCTCCGACAGCGTCAACTAAGACTGCCAGAAGGGGCAGTGCCAAGAGCGCTAGAAGCGAAGCTGTCCAGTCCATCGTTTACCTTTCCGGCAGTATTGAATTCGAGCGCCTCGCGAACGAGTGCAGGGTGGGCGCCGTGGTCGACGAGCTCGCGAAGGAGTGCCAGTGCATGGTCAATCGGATACGCTCCGACGTCGACCTTCAAAATGCGCGGATGAGGCGTGGCATGGTGGGTCTCGCGCTGGTCGAAAAGTTCCTCGGACATCTTTTCGCCGGGGCGGAGCCCGGTGTACTCAATTTCAGGCATCGGGCAGTCAACCAATTCGACATACCGGCGCAGCAGCGACTCGATCCGCACCGGCGCACCCATGTCCAACACGTACGTTTCCCCGCCGGCGGCCAGGCAGGCGGCTTCGATCACCAGGCCGGCCGCCTCTGGGATGGTCATGAAGTAGCGTGCGACAGCGGGATCGGTGATCCGGATCGTCTGTCCTGTTTCAATTTGCGTCATGAGCGTGGGCAGAAATGAGCCTCGGCTGCCCAATACATTTCCAAAGCGGACACTTGCCACTTTGGTCGCCGAGGTGTCGGCGTACTTGTCGGCGACGTGCTCCGCGAGACGCTTGGACCATCCCAACGCCGATGTCGGATTCGCCGCCTTGTCCGTGCTTATGTTGACAACCCTGTCCACGCCTGCGGCTATTGCGGCACGCACTACGGACTGGGTCCCAAAGACATTTGTCTTGACGGCCGCTTCGGGTGCCCGCTCCAAGAGCGGCAGGTGCTTGTGCGCTGCGGCGTGGAACACCGCGTCTGGACGGACCTCCTGCATGATGCGCCGCATCAACTGCTCATCGCGTATGTCGGCCAGCCGGTAGACGTCATCGTCCAGCAATGCCATGCCTTCCAGGTCCATTTGCAGGTTGTAGAGCGCGAACTCGTCGTTATCTATGCAGTAGACCTTCGCTACTTCCAGCATGAGCATCTGACGGACAATCTCCGAACCGATGGAACCCCCGGCGCCCGTGACCAGGATGGTTCGGCCTTGGAACAAGGCTTTCGCTGCAGCCCCGTAAACGTGGATCGACTCTCTACCAAGCAGTCGGTCGGCACAAATTTTTTTCATGACGCTTCCCCCAGTATTCACATGATTTTTCAGCTGTTGATCGAGCCCATTGAAGTCAGGACGGATCCCTTCGGCTCCGCCTGAAGGCGGCCGAACGCAACGAAGAACCCGTATGCCGCAGGGCTAACGCCCCTTGACTCCGCTTGGTTTTCCCCACTGAGACCTTCCACCCCTAGAACACACGGCTTCAGCAGCGGGAACACGAGTAACGGCTACCTGAAAAGCGCGAGGACGATACTCGGGAGGGGTGCGTACGGGTGGGGCGTGGTACCTGAGCGGGCCAGCCAATTGCTTGCGGCGGTCCGATCAAGCTGATAGGCCTGACGGTATTGTGCATAGTGGCAGCAGATCAGCACGCCGTCCCCTCCGGACGGTGCTTGCAGAAGGGAAGTTCACGTGACTCGCAAGACTCCTCAGATCGAGGAACCGTCCGAGAAAGACCTCGTTGTAGCGGACGGGCCCAAGAGCTGGGCCGCCGGTGTCCCAGGCGTGTACCACTCCATGAAGCCGGCCATCGAACAGATGGGCCTGAACCGGACCCGCAAGACCGTCATGGCGATGAACCAGAAGGACGGCTTCGACTGCCCGAGCTGCGCGTGGCCGGATCCGCACCACCGCAAGGCGTTCGAGTTCTGCGAGAACGGGGCCAAGGCTGTGACCTGGGAGGCGACTCCGGTGGTGGTCCCCGGAACTTTCTGGGCCGAGAATTCCGTCAGCGAACTGCGCAGCCGGTCCGAGTACTGGCTTGGAATGCAGGGCCGGCTTACCGAACCGGTATACAAAGCCGCCGGCGAGGACCACTACAAGGCGGTCAGCTGGGACGAAGCGCTCCGGCTTGTGACCGACAAGCTCAAGGGGCTGGACTCCCCCGATCAGGCGGCGTTCTATACCAGCGGCCGGACGTCGAACGAGGCCGCCTTCCTCTACCAGCTGATGGTCCGCGGCTACGGCACCAATAACCTGCCGGACTGCTCCAACATGTGCCACGAATCCTCGGGCTGGGCAATGGGCCAGACCATCGGCATCGGCAAGGCCACAGTCAGTTTCGACGACTACGCCCAAGCCGACCTGATCATCGTCATGGGCCAGAACCCGGGCACCAACCACCCCCGGATGATGACCGAACTCGAGGCGTGTAAGAACAACGGCGGCGAGATCGTGGCCGTCAATCCCCTTCCCGAGGCCGGCCTGCGCCGCTACAAGAACCCGCAGGAGGTCAAGGGCGTTATTGGCAACGGCACCCAGATCGCGGACCAGTTCCTCCAGATCCGGATCGGCGGCGACATGGCCCTGCTGCAGGCTGTGTCCAAGCGGGTGCTCGACGCCGAAGCCAAGAACCCCGGGAGCGTCCTGGACCACGCCTTCCTGGCCGAACACTGCGAGGGACTCGAAGAGCTTAAGGAGCACCTCGCCCAGCTGGATGAGCGCACGGTGCTCGAAGCCACGGGCCTGCGCAGCGAGGACATCGATGAGCTCGCCGCCCGCTACCTCAAGGCCGAGAAAGTCATCATCACCTGGGCCATGGGCATCACGCAGCAGAAGAAGGGTGTCGCCACCATCAAGGAGATCATCAACCTCCTGCTGCTGCGCGGCAACATCGGCAAGCCGGGCGCCGGCGCCTCCCCCATCCGCGGGCACAGCAATGTGCAGGGCGACCGCACCATGGGCATCTGGGAGCAGATGCCGCAGTCCTTCATGGACGCCCTCGGCAAGGAGTTCGACTTCGAACCGCCCCGCGAGCACGGCACGGACGCCGTCGAGACCATCAATAAAATGCGCGCGGGCGAGATCAAGGTCTTCGTCGCCCTGGGCGGCAACCTGGTGGGGGCCATCTCGGACACCAATGCCGCCGTGGCTGCCATGCAGAACACGGACATGACAGTCCAGATCTCGACCAAGCTGAACCTCTCGCACACTGTGACGGGCCGCGAGGCGCTAATCCTCCCTACGATGGGCCGGACCGAGATCGACATCCAGGAATCCGGGCCCCAGTTCGTTTCCGTGGAAGACACCGTCTGCGCCGTGCACCCGTCCTGGGGAAGCGTTGAGCCCGTTTCCCATCATCTGCTCTCGGAGCCCGCCATCGTGAGCCGGATGGGCAAACTCCTGGTGGGCGACAAAATCAAGGCCGACTGGGACGGCTATGAGAAGAACTACGACCTCATCCGCGATCACATTTCGCGGGTCGTGGGCGGCTGCAAGGACTACAACCAGCGGATCCGGCAGGAAGGCGGGTTTATCCTCGCCAATGGTCCCCGCGATTCCCGCACCTTCCCCACGCCGACCGGCAAGGCGGTGCTGACTGTCAACGATCTGGAACTTGTTCAACGGCCGGAGGGAACCCTGATCCTGCAGAGCATGCGCTCCCACGACCAGTTCAACACCACTATCTACTCGCACAACGACCGCTACCGCGGCATCAAGAAGGGCCGCCATGTGGTCTTTGTGAACCCGGACGACATCGCCGAACTCGGTCTGGCCGACGGGCAGGACGTGGACGTCCACGGCGTGCACGACGACGGCGAGGAACGCGTGCTGCGCAAGTTCCGCGTGGTGTCGTTTCCCACCGCACGCGGCTGCGCGGCTGCCTATTACCCTGAGGCCAACGTGCTGGTGCCGCTGAACCATACGGCCGAGGGCAGCAACACACCGGTCTCAAAGGCGGTCATCGTCCGGTTTGAGCCGAGCCTGGACCAGACGCCCGAGGGCGCGGCAACGGTCCCCGCCGGGGTGGCCTCACCCTAGGCTCACAACACCAGGCACACAACTCTAGGCACACGCCGGCGCGGGGCGGGGCCACGGGACATGCCCAACCCCGGCCCCGGCGACTGGACATAACACCAATCTGTCCATCCCTGAACCCAACCGTGGAGCATGTCCCGTGCTGGCGGGGCGGGCCTACAGCGTGGCCGCGTTACTGTGCCCTCTTGGTTATTGGGCCCTCTTGGCCCAGCCTTCCTCATCCGGGCCGCCGGACTCGCCGTGCTCGCAGAGCTCAATGACTTTGTTGGACGCGGCGTGTACGGCCTCCTGCGTGCCCTTGCGGCCGTTGGTGGACGCGGTGCCCGCCGCGTAGCCCACGATGAACGCGCTGATGGCGTCTGCGTGAGGACCGACGGCTTTGACGGATTCTTCGGCGACCTGGACGATCTTTTCGTGGTCGACTTCCAGGTCGAGGATCTGCAGCGCCTGAATCAGACGGCTGCTCCAATGCCGCAGCGAGCTGTCTTCGTCTCGGGACAACGTCATTGCTACTCCTTCTCGCGGGGTGAATGGATCGCCTAACCCTCAAGGGGTAGCACCCGGCCCGGCGTTTCGCAACGCGACACAGCGGCAGGCGACACAGCGGGAGGCGCCTCAGCTCCAGAGTGCAACGTGGAACTTGGACCCCCGCCGTTCCAGCCCCCGTGAACCGCCGGGGGCCACCATGGCCGCGGTGGCATCGGCGGTGCCGGCAAACCTCTGCAGGGTCCGCGCCATGGTGGTGGCCCGGCGGCGGTCCAGCGTACTGGCCCACCAGAGCCCGGAAATCGGCGTTCCGGTCACCGGGACACGGGCCAGGGATCCGCTGCGGATTTCAGTCCGGACAATATGGCCCAGCGCCAGCATGGTTCCCTCGCCCGCCCTGACGGCGGCGAGGGCCTCCGTCTCGCTGCTCAGCCGGACGATCTCCGGCGCCACTGCCTGGGACGCCAACCAGCGGCCCTCCTCGCTGGCCGCCTGGATGCCGGCGGGACCGGCAAACCACGGCCGGCGCAGCAGTTCGGCCAGCGCCACCGGTCCGTGCAGGGCGGCGAGCGGATGCCCGGCGGCCGCCACGACGATCCGCTGGTACCGCAGGAACGGGACGGAGTCGATGCCGACGTTGGCAGAACCATTGCGGACGGGGGGCCTGGCTCCGAAGGCGATGTCATAGACGCGTTCCAGCATCAGCGGGGCAATGTCCTCGGCCTCCTCCACCACAACATCGACGGAGGCGCCGGGGACCCGGCGGGTGAACAGGTCCAGCAGGCGGCCAGCCGCGTGCTCGGCAAACGGCGCCGTGGCCACGATTTTCAGGCGACCGGTCTCGGTCTGAGCGTGGGCCACCTCCCACCGGGCCCGGTCCGCCAGTCCCACGATGTCCTGGGCGTGTTCGGCGAGGGCCCGGCCCCCGGGAGTCAGCGCGATCCCGCCGTGGGCGCGCACGAAGAGCGGATCACCCAGATCCTGCCTGAGGGCGGCAAGCGCTGTCGAAACGGCCGGTTCGCTGACTCCGAGGTGGACAGCGGCCGCGTGGAGAGAGCCCAGCTTGGCCACCAGGGCGAACGTCCGCAACTGTCCCAATGTCATCGCCACGGCTTCATAACCTTTCGCTTATGACGATATTGACAGCCCACTCAGGCCGGGGCAAGACTGACCTCAATCCGGCGCTACGCTGCCGCTGCACCACGCCGCCGGTCGTTCGGAGTGAGGTAGGGACTATGCAGATTCCGGCTCCATTTGACTACGTCCGCGCCACCAGCGTGGACAACGCGCTGGAACTTCTCGCCCGGTACGGCCCCGAATCCCGGGTGGTGGCCGGCGGCCACAGCCTCCTGCCGATGATGAAGCTTCGCCTCTCCCGGCCCGAATGGCTGATCGACATCAATGACCTCTACGAGCTCGATTTCATCCTCCGTGACGGCAACAAGCTACGGGTCGGCGCCCTGACGCGCCACACCACTTTGCTTGAGTCGGAGGAGGTCGCCGCGCTGTTCCCCATTGTGCGGGACGCCGAACTGGTGATCGCCGACCCCGTGGTACGCAACCGCGGCACCATAGGCGGCTCGCTCTGCCAGGCCGACCCCGCCGAGGACCTCTCCACCGTTTGTGATGTCCTTGCCGCCCAGGCGGTGATCCGCGGGCCACGCGGCGAGCGCATCCTGCCCATGTCCGAGTTCCACCGCGGACCTTACGAAACCGCGGTCGGGCAGGATGAGCTGCTCTGCGAACTCAGGTTCGGCATCCGGCCCCGCACGGGCAGCGCCTATGAAAAGGTCGAACGCCGGGTCGGGGACTGGGCAGTCGGTGCCGCCGGCGCCGCAGTCACCCTCGCCGCGGACGGGACCGTCGACGACGCCGCCGTCGGACTCACGGCGCTGGGCCTTGACCACCTGGTGTCCGATGCCGCCGCGGCGCTCCGCGGCAGGCGTCCGGACGAGGAACTGTTCGCAGAGGCCGGCAGGCTGGCCGCGGCGGCCTGCGATCCGGTGGCGGACCAGCGCGGCCCGATCGACTACAAGCGGCACCTCGCCGATGAGCTCACCCAAAGGGTGCTGCGGCGGGCCTGTGCCCGCGCCGCCCAGATGCAGGAAGGCTGAAGCCGATGCAGATCAGCATGACCGTCAACGGCAACGACGTCACCAGCGAGATCGAGCCCCGGGTGCTCCTGGTCCATTACATCCGCGAGGTCCTGGGCCTCACCGGTACGCACTGGGGATGCGACACGAGCAACTGCGGGACGTGTGTGGTCCTGATGGACGGACAGCCCGTGAAGTCCTGCACTGTCCTGGCCGCCATGGCCGCGGGGCACGACATCCGGACCGTTGAGGGACTGGCCACGGGCGGCACCCTCGACCCCGTCCAGCAGGGCTTCATGGAGGAGCACGGGTTGCAGTGCGGCTTCTGCACCCCGGGGATGATGCTCACGGCACGCGCGCTCCTTGATAAGAATCCGCACCCGGACGACGCCGAGATCCGGCGGGCCATTTCCGGGCAGATCTGCCGGTGCACGGGCTACGCCACGATTGTCCGTTCGGTGCAGTGGGCGGCCGCCCATCCCGTCGGCACCGGCCTGGACGACGCACCCGCCGCCGACCGTTCTGCCGCCACCGGCCTGGACGGCACCGACACCGGCGTCCCGGATGTCGGGGCAGAGACAGCGGAGACAGGCACGGAGGTGAAGGCATGACTGTCATCCATGACCGGCCGTCAAACCCGGCCGCCGGCGACGAGGACCGCCCGATCGGCTACGGCCGTATCCAGCGGAAGGAAGACCCGCGCTTCGTGCGCGGCAAGGGCCACTACCTGGATGACATCGTGCTGCCGGGGATGCTGCACGGCGCCATCCTGCGCGCTCCGGTGGCGCACGCCCGGCTTGTGTCCATCGACACCACTAACGCCCTGGCGCATCCCAAAGTCGTGGCAGTCATCACCGGCAAGGACCTCCTGGGCTTGAAGCTGGCGTGGGCACCGACGCTCTCCGCGGACGTCCAGGCCGTGCTGGTCACCGACAAAGTCCGGTTCCAGGGCCAGGAAGTAGCGTTTGTGGTGGCCGAGGACCGCTACGCCGCCCGGGACGCGCTGGAGCTGATCGACGTCGAATACGATGTGCTTCCCCCGCTGGTGGACGCCCGCAAGGCCCTTGACCCGGACGCGCCGGTGATCCGCGACGAGATCGACGGCAGAACGGACAACCGGATCTTCGACTGGGAGATTGGCGACAAAGCCGAAACCGATGCGGTGTTCGCCGCCGCCGACGTCGTGGTCAGCCAGGAGGTGGTGTACCCCCGGGTCCACCCCGCACCGATGGAGACATGCGGCGCCGTCGCGGATTTCGACGCCGTCAACGGCAAGCTGACCCTCTACGAGACCACCCAGGCCCCGCACGCGCACCGGACCTTGTTCGCGATTGTGGCCGGCATCCCCGAGCACAAAATCCGGATCGTCTCCCCCGATATCGGCGGGGGTTTCGGCAACAAGGTCGGGATTTATCCCGGCTACATCCTCGCCGTCGTCGGCTCGATCGTTTCCGGGCGTCCGGTCAAATGGGTGGAGGATCGCTCCGAGAACCTGATGTCGACCTCGTTCGCCCGGGACTACATCATGCAGGGCGAAATCGCGGCGACCAAGGAGGGCAAGATCCTGGCCCTGCGCACCCATGTGCTGGCCGACCACGGCGCGTTCAACGCCACCGCCCAGCCCACCAAGAACCCGGCCGGATTCTTCTCCATCTTCACCGGCAGTTACGACCTCAAGGCCGCCTACTGCTCCGTCACCGGCGTCTACACCAACAAGGCACCCGGCGGGGTGGCCTACGCGTGCTCGTTCCGCGTCACCGAGGCCGTCTACCTGGTGGAGCGGATGGTGGACGTCCTGGCCCGCAAGCTGGACATGGACCCGGCGGAGCTGCGGCTCAAGAACTTCATCAAGCCGGAGCAGTTCCCCTATGCCAACAAGACCGGCTGGGTCTACGACTCAGGCGACTACGAGGCCGCCATGCGCCTCTCGATGCAGCTCGCCGGGTACGAGGACCTCCGCCGCGAGCAGGCCGAAAAACGCGAACGCGGGGAACTCATGGGCATCGGCGTGGCCTTCTTCACGGAAGTGGTGGGGGCCGGCCCGCGGAAGCACTTCGACATTGTTGGCCTCGGCATGGCCGACGGCGCCGAACTGCGGGTGCACCCCACCGGGAAGGCCGTGGTCCGCATCTCGGTGCAGAGCCAGGGCCAGGGCCACGAGACCACCTTCGCCCAGATCGTGGCTGAGGAACTCGGCATCCCGCCGGAGGACATCGAGGTGGTCCACGGGGATACGGACCAGACCCCGTTCGGCTTGGGCACCTACGGAAGCCGCTCGACGCCGGTCAGCGGCGGCGCCGTGGCCCTCGTCGCGCGGAAGGTGCGTGAGAAGGCGAAGCTGATCGCCGGGGCCATGCTTGAAACCCGACCCGAGGACCTCGAGTGGGAAAAGGGCCGCTGGTTCGTCAAGGGCGATCCCAGCGTCGGCAAGACCATCGCCGAGATCGCCATGGGCGCCCATGGCACCGTTGCCTTGCCCGAGGGTGTGGACGGCAACCTCGACGCGGAAGTCACCTACGACCCGCCAAACCTCACTTTCCCGTTCGGCGCCTACATCTGCGTCGTAGATGTCGACCCCGGCACGGGTCAGGTCAAGGTGCGGCGCTTCGTGGCGGTGGATGACTGTGGCACGAGGATCAACCCGATGATCATCGAAGGCCAGGTGCACGGCGGTCTGACGGACGGCGTCGGCATGGCGCTGATGGAGATCATCGAGTTCGACGAGGCCGGCAACTGCCTCGCCGGGTCCTTCATGGACTACCTGATCCCCACGGCCATGGAAGTGCCGGACTGGGAAACCGGATTCACGGTCACCCCGTCCCCGCATCACCCGATCGGGGCGAAGGGCATCGGCGAGTCCGCCACCGTCGGCTCCCCGCCGGCGATCGTCAACGCCGTCGTCGATGCCCTGGCGCCGTTCGGCGTCACCCACATGGACATGCCCTGCACCCCGGCCCGCGTCTGGGCCGCCATGCAGGGCCGGGCCAGGCCGCCGATCTGATGCCCACCATCGCAGAGACCCTGGCCGCCAGGGCCGATGAACTCGCCAGCCGCCGCGAGCCGTTTGTCCACGCCACGGTGGTCCGTGCCCAGCGTCCGACGAGCGCGCACGCCGGGGACACGGCCCTGGTGCTGCCCACCGGGGAGATCCAGGGCTTTGTGGGCGGGAACTGCGTCGAGGCATCGGTGCGCGAATACAGCCTGCAGGTCCTCGCCTCCCAGGAACCGCTCCTGTTGCGCGTGCTGCCCGGGGAACCGTCCCTCACCGCGGAAGAGGGCGCCGTCGAGGTCTCCAACCCCTGCCTCAGCGGCGGGGCGATCGAGATCTTCCTCCAGCCGCGGATTCCGGCGCCCCGGGTCCTGGTGGTGGGTACGACGCCGGTGGCGCAGGCCCTGGCGACGCTCGGTTCCGGCGTCGGCCTCGAAGTTGAACTGACGGACGGCGAATCCGCCGATCCGCGCGGCGATGACGCGGCACTGATCGTCGCCTCGCACGGAAAAGCGGAAGAGGGTGCGCTGGAGGCGGCCCTGCGCGCGGGTGTCCCCTACGTTGCCCTCGTGGCCAGCGAAACCCGCGGCGCCGCCGTCCTGGAATCGCTCGACGTCGACGACGCCCGGCGGGCGCGGGTTTTCACGCCGGCCGGGTTGCAGCTCGGTGCCCGGACTCCCGGGGAGATCGCGCTTTCAATCCTGGCCCAGCTGGTTGGTGAACGGTCCAAGGCAAGGCGCGCGTCCCCGCCCCTAGCGGCGGACGCTGCCACCACGCCCGCAGGCATGGAGGCGCCCACGGAGTCAGGGCCCACGGACTCAGGGCCGGCGAGCGCGGTCGACCCGGTATGCGGCATGTCCGTCCCGGCCCTCAAGTCGTCCCTGCACCTGGAACACCACGGGGTCACGGTCTACTTCTGCTCCCCCGGCTGCCGGGCCGCCTTCCGCAAGGATCCGGAGCGCTATGCACTCGCGACCTGAATCGCTGAGGCCGGCCGGAAGCCCCGAGCCCCGGATTGCGGGAATCATCCTGGCCGCTGGGGCGTCCAGGCGCCTGGGCCAGCCCAAGCAGCTCCTGCCCTACGGCACGGGGGTCCTGCTCGGTGCCGTCCTGGCGACTGCCCGGGACTGCCCCTTCGGCCAGACGGTGCTGGCCCTGGGCGGCGCGGCGGCCGAGGTAGGGCGCACCGTCGACACCAGGGGCTGCGATGTGGTGCTCAACCCGGACTTCGGCGACGGGTGCGCGTCCTCGATCGCGACGGCGCTCGCGGCCCTGCATCCGGATACCGACGCCGTGGTCCTGTTGCTCGGCGATCAGCCCGGTGTCCGGGCGGCGAGTGTCCGGGCCGTGCTCGGCGCCCTCCAGCCCGGTTACGGCGCCCCTTCGGCCGGCGCCGCTCCTGCTGCCGTAGGCGGCATCGCGGTGTGCCGCTACGACGACGGCGTGGGCCACCCCCTTGCGTTTGCCCGGCGCCTGCTGCCGGATCTGGCCGCCCTGCACGGGGACAAAGCAGTCTGGAAGCTCCTCGAACAGCGGACGGACGACGTCGTCGAGGTCCGCACACCCGGTCCCATCCCCTTGGACGTGGACACCGAGGAAGACTACCGGCGCCTGCTTGACGGGCTGCAGGGGGCCGTATGACGACGGCGGCGCGGGCCGGCGCGGAGGAGGACGTCCGGCGCCGGGTCCCGGATGTGGGGTCGCTGATGGCCGCGCTGGACCGCACCAACTACCTGGCCGATGCCGGGCTGGCAACGGCCCTGTTCCTGGCCGTCCGCCTGCCGCAGCCCATCCTGCTCGAGGGCGAGGCGGGAGTCGGGAAAACGGAGGCCGCGAAGGCGCTGGCCGAACTCCTCGACACCCCGCTGTACCGGCTGCAGTGCTACGAGGGAATCGACGCCGGTGAGGCCCTCTATGAATGGAACCACCAACGCCAGTTGCTCGGCATCCGGCTGGCCGAAGTCCGCGATACCGAGGTCACGGAAACTGACCTCTTCGCTCCCCAGTACCTTTTGCGGCGGCCGCTCCTGCAGGCGCTGGAGCATCCCGGCCCGCGGCCTGCCGTGCTGCTCCTGGATGAGATCGACCGCGCCGACGCCGAATTCGAGGCCTTCACGTTTGAACTGCTGGCGGAATCCGCCGTCACCATCCCGGAGCTGGGCACAATCCGCGCCGCCCATCCGCCCATCGTGATCCTCACTTCCAACCGGACGCGGGACCTTCATGACGCCCTGACCCGCCGCTGCCTATACCACTGGATCGACTACCCCGGACCGGCACGGATCGCCGAGATCGTGCGCCGTCGGGTTCCCGCCAGCAGCGGCCCGTTGGCGCTCCAGGCCGCGTCCGTCATCACCCGGCTGCGCACACTGGACCTCGCCAAGCCCCCGGGCATATCTGAGGCAATCGACTGGGTCTCGGCCCTGGCTGTGCTTGGGGTGGCACGGATCGAGCCCGGCATTACCGAGCAAACGTGGGGCTCCATCGTCAAGAACCGCGATGACCTCGAACTCGTCGGCTCCCGCGGCGCGGCCTGGCTCGTGGAGGGCAACGATGGCTGAAGACCACGGGCCCGCCCAAACCAGCAGCGCCACCGATCGGCCGCCGCGAGTCGAGGCAGCAGCCTTGTCCGCCGCGTTCGTCACAGCAATCCGGAGGGCTGGGCTTGCTACGTCGCCGGACCGGGCCGCACGGCTGGCCGAGGCGCTCCACCTGATCCCCCCTGCCCAGCTTGAGCAGCTGTACTGGACCTGCCGCGTGGTGCTCGTGTCCGCGCGCGGACAGGTGCCCTTGTTTGATGCCGTCTTCGCCGCCGTGTTCGGCCCAAATGCCAGCGCGGCTCAACCGGGCCGGGTGGCCCGCCCGGCACTGCCGGCGCCGCCCACACCGCAGCCGCAGCCGCAGACCCGGCCCGCGGCGCCTGGCACCCGGGAGGGGGGCGCGGCCGAGGGGACGCGCCGGCATCCGCGCGTGGCCTTCCCCGGCCGGGACAGCTCGGCCCAGGGCCTCCGCGCCGATCGGGATGCCGTCCTGGCCATGGTTTCCGGGGACGAACACCTTAATGTGACTTCCTTTGCAGAGCTCTCTGCCGATGAAGTGGCTGAGGTGCGGCGGCTGGCTGCGGCGCTGCAGCTGGCGACACCGCTGCGCCTGAGCCGCCGCACACGCACATCGGCACACAGCACAGCGAGCCTGGACGTCCGGGCGACGGTTCGCACTGCCCGGCGCTCCGGAACCGACGCCCCACTGCTGCTGTACGCCCGCCGGCGCAAGCAACGCCGCAAACTGGTGCTGCTGTGCGATGTTTCCGGATCGATGGAGCCCTACGCGCGCGTCTTCATCTCCCTGTTGCAGGGCGCTGTGACCGGGGCAGGGGCCGAAGCCTTCGTTTTCTCCACGAGGTTGACCAGGCTTACGCGGCAACTGGCCCTGCGCGATGCGGACCAGGCTCTGGCCCGCGCCGCCGTCGCCGCGCCCGACTGGGCCAGCGGAACCCGGATCGCCGAATGCCTCCGGCGCTTCGTCGACGAGCACGGCCGCCGCGGACTGGCGCGGGGCGCCGTGGTGGTGGTGTTTTCGGACGGCTGGGCGTCCGAAGATCCGGAACAAGTCGCGGCGCAAATGGCCCGCCTGCGCCGGCTCGCCCACAGGATCATTTGGGTAAATCCGCGGAAGGCGGCCCCGCAGTACCAGCCCTTGGTGGGCGGCATGGCAGCAGCACTGCCCTACTGCGACGCATTCGTCAGCGGCCACAGCTACCAGGCGTTGGCCGAGCTGACAGCCGCAATTCGGGGTGACGGCAAGCAACCGGGCCAGCGGCACGGACGAGCGAGAGGCAAGGAACCAGCGCATGCAAATTGACAGCACCTTCTCGGTGGTCGCACCGATAAGCCAGGTGTGGGACACACTGATGGACGTTGAAAGGGTGGCCGGATGCCTCCCCGGGGCCAAGATCCTGAACAAGCTCTCGGAGGACGCCTACCAAGTGGGCATGACGGTAAAGCTGGGCCCGGTCACGATGCAATACAAGGGCCTGCTGAACGTCATTGAAAGAAACGCCTCGGAACACCGCGCCGTCCTTGGCGGCAAGGCCCAGGAAACCCGCGGACAGGGCACCGCCGAGGCCACCGTCACCCTGACGCTGGCCGAAGACGGCGCGGCCACGCGGGGGTCCGTCAGCGCAGATCTCGCGCTGTCCGGGAAGGCCGCGGCCATGGGCAAAGGGGTGATCGGGAGCGTCACGGAACAGACGATGTCCCTCTTCGCGAATAACCTCCAGGCCATGCTGGCAGAGGGAACACCTCCAGTCCCGGAAGCACCAGCCGAAGCGGTCCCGGCGGCTGTCCCGGAGCCGGTGCCGGCGTCTGTCCCGGCGGCTGTCCCGGAGCCAATGCCGGCGTCGGCCGCGCCGGGCGGCAGCCTGGATGCGCTGAGCCTGGCCAAGGGAATCGCGGCGGAGCAGCTGTCCAGCCCGGTGAAAGTCCTCGGTGTCGTCGCCGTCGTGGCGTGCATCGCCTACTGGGCCGGCCGGCGTTCAGCGTTCCGGATGCTCCGGCTGTGCGGCAGGCTCTGAGGAGCGACTATGCGCGATGTCCTGGCGGCCATGTTGCCTGACTGGCGGAGGGGTGCCACCGCAGGCCTGGCCACGGTCGTGAGTACTTTCAAGTCGGCACCCCGGCTCCCCGGCGCCGCCATGCTGGTGACGGCCGACGGCGAGGCCGTGGGCTCCGTCTCCGGCGGCTGCGTCGAAGGTGCCGTGTATGAGCTGGCCACCCAAGTCAAGGACGACGGCGAGCCGGCCCTGGTGCGCTACGGGATCAGCGACGACGATGCCTACGCCGTGGGCCTGACCTGCGGCGGAATCATCGACATCTTCGTTGAACCCGTCTCCCAGCGCCGCTTTGCCGAACTCGCCGCCGTCGCGCAGGACATCGCCGCCGGGCGCCGCGTGGGGGTCGCCACGGTCATCGAACACCCAGATGCCGACCGCGTGGGGCGCCACCTCATCGTCAGACCTGTTGGCTGCGAAGGCGACCTGGGCTCGGACCGGACTAACCGCGCCGTCGGCGACGACACCCAGGGCCTCCTGGCGGCCGGGCGGACGGGCATCCTGCACTACGGCGTTGACGGCGAGCGGCTCGACACCGGCATGCGCGTCTTCTTCGCGAGCTACGCGCCCCCGCCACGCATGATCGTCTTCGGTGCCATTGACTTCGCCGCGGCGCTGGCCCGGCTGGGCGCTTTCCTGGGGTACCGGGTAACCGTCTGCGATGCGCGGTCCGTTTTCGCCACCCCCGTGAGGTTCCCCGACGCCGCCGAGGTGGTCAACGCGTGGCCACACCGGTATCTGAGCGACCAGTTCGCCCAGGGACTGCTGGATTCCCGGGCCGTGCTGTGCGTCCTGACCCACGATCCGAAGTTCGATATCCCCGTCCTGGAGGTGGCGCTGCGCGGCAGCCCAGTAGCCTTCATCGGCGCCATGGGATCCAGGCGCACGCACGAGGACAGGATGGCTCGGCTGCGCGAGGCGGGATTGGGCGAGGCCGAATTGTCGAAGCTCCACAGTCCCGTGGGCCTTGATTTGGGCGCCCGCACGCCCGAGGAAACGGCCGTGTCCATCGCCGCGGAATTCATCGCCCAGCAGTGGAGCGGCAGCGGGGAGCCGCTGCGGCAACTCGGCGAACGGATCCACCACGACGAGCAACTGTGAGCGCGCCGAAATGAACAGGCGGCCGTGAAGTCGGACGGGGCCGCCAGCGGGAGGGCCACCCCGGGCGTAAGCTCGACCCATGGCGAGATACTTCGATGTGCACCCCGAGAACCCCCAGGCGCGTTCCATCCACCAGGCGGTGGAAATCGTTCGCTCAGGTGGCCTGATCGCCTACCCCACCGACTCCTGCTATGCGCTCGGCGCGCAGCTGGGAAGCCGGGAGGCACTGGACCGAATCAGGAGCATCCGAAACCTCGACAGCAAGCACCACTTCACGCTGGTCTGCAAGGACTTCGCTCAGTTGGGCCAGCTCGTCCAGATCGACAACGACGTTTTCCGGAGCATCAAGGCCGTCACGCCGGGCAGCTACACCTTTATTCTGCCCGCCACCCGGGAGGTCCCCAAGCGGCTACTGCACCCAAAGAAGAAAACAGTCGGCGTGCGCATCCCGGACAACCATGTGGTCCAGGCACTTCTCGCTGAGCTCGGCGAACCGCTGCTGTCCAGCACACTGCTGCTTCCGGATGAGGAAGAACCTCTTACGCAGGGCTGGGAGATCAAGGAGCGCCTAGACCACGTCGTGGATGCCGTGATCGATTCCGGCGACTGCGGTGCTGAGCCAACCACGGTCATCGACTTCTCCAGCGGCGTCGCGGAAGTCGTGCGGCGGGGCATGGGCGATCCGTCCCGCTTCGAGTAGCCGGAGATACCCGGCAGCGGCCCAGCGTCCGCTTCGCGCTGCGTCCGGTGCCGGCTAGGCGCGCAGGGCAGCGCGGAAATCTAGGCGCGGCAGGCTAGGCGGTTTCCGCCGTGCTCGCCTGCCGGTTCCGCAGCCACCGACGAACGAGGTCGATGGCGGCAACAAGCCCCGCTAGGGGCGACAGGACCGCTGCGGCATAGACGAACATCATCCAGGTCAGGGTGGTCACCGGGGACTGGCGGGTGCTTAGGAGGGACAGCCCGCCGAAGAAGCCTAGGATCCAGAACAGGATGACCCCGGACAGCACTGCAGCTGCGGGGAAATACTCGTTCGTGACGACTTTCTTCAAGGTTTCCATGGGCCCTCCTCACGTCCGGCGGTGGGACTGCCCGCCAGGGTCATTCCCAGTATGGGGCCCTACCCAGTGGAATTTCCCTAGAATCACGGCCACGTGACGAAGCTAACTCCTCGTTCAGGCGGTGCCGGCGGCGCGGGTCCTCAAACTGGAGCGGCCGGCCCGCCGGAGCGCGGGATGCAGGGGGTCAAACCGCGGCCCGGACGCGCTGGAGGAAGGAATCAAGCACCCGCCCGGCGTTCTCATGCATGCGCCGCGATTCCGCCGCCGGCAGCTGTCGGCTCTTTGGACCGTTCAACCGCTCCCCCAGATAAAGCAACGCCGCCAAGACCTCGGAGAGTTCGGAGTTACCTTCCGCGCGCTGCCGCAGGAGCCGCAGATGTGCCTCTTGCAGGGCCGGGCCGGGGGTGCAGCCAAGGTCGCGGTCAAAGAGCCTGCGGCACCGGTCATAGGCCGCCAGGCCTTCCGCCGGCAGGCCGGCCTGTTCATAGGCTGTCACCAGAACTGTCCAGGCCCGCTCGTTCAGGGGTTCCGCCCGAATGGCGGCCTGAACCAGATTGACGGCTTCGTCCGGTTTGTTCAGCAGGGCCGCCGTTTCGGCCGCGAGGATCTGCAGCGCCACCTTCTCCGCGGCATGGCGTGCGCGCGCCTCTTCTGCCCAGTCAGAGGCAAGTTCGAACCCGAGCAGCGGCTCGGCAGAGATCTCGAGGGCCTCGAGCATCAGAGGATACGCCTCATCCGGAAGCAGCTCACTGGCGTCGCGGACCAGTCCACGGAACCGGAACAGATCAAGATCCACGAGGGTGGGGTCCAGGACGTAGCCACTATTGGCCGTGCGGAGCGGACCGGTCTTGGTCTGGCCTGGCTGGATGGCGCGCCGGATACCGCTGATATAGCTTTCCAGCGTCGCCACGGAGCCGTCACTCGCGCCGGCGCCCCAAAGAAGATCGATGAGGCGGGTCTTGGACACCGGCGTACCAAGGTTCAGCAGCAGAATTTCCAGAATGTGCCGGGGTTTGCAGCCCCCCATGTCAGCGGCGGTAAGCGCCGCGCCGTCACGGCGTACTTCGAATGATCCGAATAGGCGGACCGAAATGGAGGGTGTAATTTCCGTTGGGTTACCCACGATGTTCTCCGATTTCCCCAGGTAAAACGAACTCAATCGTCTGCGAAGAGCCAGAGCAACAATGAAACAAGGCCTTACTGAGACCCGGTTTCCTCCGGCTTCCAATGACACCGTGGCACGCCCCCGCTGGGCGCAACAAGGCGTGCCGGTACCCGATCTCTCGCCCAAAGAAAGACGCGTACAGGGGTCAGTACCGTTGCGTAAGGACGTGGAGCGGCGGGCAGGTATTTGAGGCGCCAAACGAGTAATTCCGCAGGCCGCCGCAATTTGGATCCAAGTAGTTTAGCGGGGCAGGAATTCGGCCCTGGCTGGAGTTATTCAGCGGGCGGAATCGCCATGTCTGGGCTGGAATTCCCTACTGGTTGTCGGTCATCTCCGCGGGCACCGCCACCAGCCGCAGGTCCGAGCCGTCACGGAGCACGGCAAGCTCCAGAGGCTCCCCGATCGCTTCGGCGAACAGCAGTTTCTGAAGACTCTCGGCGTTGGACACGTACATCGGCCCGACCTTCAGGAGGATGTCACCGGCCCGCAGCCCGGCGCGTTCGGCGGGCGAACCTGGGAGGACTTCGACCACCAGCAGCCCCTCCCTGCGCCCTGTCCGGACGACGGCGCTTGGCTGCAGCTGGATCGGAGTGTTCACCAGACCCAGGTAGGCCCGGCGGACACGGCCGTCCTTGAGCAGCGAAGCGATGATGCGCCTGGACGTGGCGTTGATGGGAACAGCCAGTCCGAGGCCGACTCCTGCCACGGCTGTGTTGATACCGACGATCCGCCCGCGGGCGTCCGCCAGCGCACCGCCGGAACTGCCGGGGTTGAGGGCCGCGTCGGTCTGGATGACGTCCTCGATCACGCGCCGGCTTCGTCCGGACCAAACGGGGATGGAACGGCCCAGCCCGCTTACCACCCCGGCGGTGACGGAGCCGGCGAGCCCGAGCGGATTGCCCACGGCGATGACCAACTGGCCGACCCGAAGGGACTCGGCGTCGCCCATTTCCGCCGGTGCAGCCGTAGGGGCCCTGCCATGGACCACCGCAAGATCGGACAGCGGGTCGGCGCCCACCACGTCAACAGCAGTGGCGGTGCCGTCGGCGAAAACCGCGTGGCCGGACTGGGCGCCGCCCACCACGTGGGCGTTGGTGAGCAGATATCCGTCGGTGGTGAACAGTACGGCCGAACCCGCGCCGACCCGGAGCCTGCCGTTGCGCCCGTTGCCGGTCATTTCCAGCGCTGCGACGTGCTGTGTGACAGCCTCGGCCACGCGGATGACCGTTGCGGAATAGGAATCCAGCGGGTCTTCGGACACATCGGATCCGGATACCCTACTGATGGACGCGGCCACTGTGCACCTCCTGGTTGCCGGTACTCATCCAAGTCAACCACCGCCGCCCCGGCTGTAGTCCTGGAGTGCCTACGCCGTCAGTGAAATACGCCGGATGAAGCGGCAACGGTGCAACAGTTCAGCCCCGCGCGGATCCCCGACTAGGCTCGGACGTAGATCCGCCCGACAGCCCAGGAGAACCTACGTGACATCAGCGTCCGCTTCCCCCGCTCCGCTCCCCCTGCCGGGCCTGACCTGGGGCATCAAGCGCAGCTTCATGGATTACATTTCGGGACTCCCTGACGGTGCGGTTTCCGCGGCCGACGGCGCCACGGTGACCGCGTCCGGCGAGTTCTGTTTCGCACCAGCCGGTTCCGAGTACGATCCCGCCAGCGGCACCGGCGTCCTCCGGTTCCGCGGCGACGTCCGCGTCGCCGGACACCACGGAATGATGTTCGTCCGACTCTTGGATCCATGGGTCGAGTTCACGGCCGGGCACGGGGTCCTGTCGATCAGCACGGGCGACGGCGGCGGGAAGGACCGCTCGGACGTCGGCACCCTGCGTACTGCCGCGCCCCGCAACATGGAAGGGTTTCTGGTCTGGGAGCGCGTCGAGGTGGCCGTATCCCAGGCCGGTTCGGAATTGTTCGACGGCCAGTACGCCGACGGCCAGGCCATGGACCCCCTCGTCATCCGGGTGCCCGCCTAGAGAGGACGGGCCACGGTGCGGACCCTAGCGGGGTCGGGCCGGACGCACCCTCACCGGTGCGATGATCTCGATCAGGACGACGGCGGTGATGGACCCTGCCGCCATGATCGAGGCGAGCACGACGATCTGGAAGCGGCCCGCTTCCAAGGGTGAAAGCCCGCCGAAGATCGCACCCACGAACGCGCCGGGAAGGGTGACAAGGCCCGTAGTCTTGGTCTGGTCGGTCGAGGGGATGAGGGCTGAATAGACAGCGCGCCGTGCCAGCTCCAATGTCGATTGGCGCCGCGTCGCTCCTAGAGCAAGCCACGCCTCAACTTCATCCCAGTGTTCATTCACGGACTCGGCAAAGTGCCGGCCGGCCAGTGTGGCAATGGTCATCGCGTTGCCGATCACGATCCCTCCGATGGCCAGCGCGTATCGGGGCGTGAACGCGATTGCGCCCGTGCCGAAGACGATCGCCAAGGTCACCAGGATGCCCGCCGCCATGGAGCCACCCACCGTGGCCAGGCGGGCCCAAGTCCACCCCAGCCGTCGTGCGGCCGTCACGGTTGCCACCGAGAACATCACGAGAAGTGCGGCGCTGACCCAGACCGGACTGGTGATGACACTGCCCAGTACCAGGCTAATGACGGCCAGTTGCGCAGCCCCGCGAAGGATGGCCAGCGCCGCCGCGGTCCGGTGCGGGATCCGGAAAACCGCCAGCAGGACCACAGTGACCAGCATCAGGAGCCCGACGCCCAGCAACGTGGGCAGGAGATCAACGGAACCGGTCATCACGCCAGCCTATAGACCTTCCCACCCACAAAATCGGCAGCATCCGCTGTCGACTGCTTTTCCGCGCCGAAACACACCGGCCGTGCTGGGCAGCCATCCGTGCGTCTGCAAGGATGTGAACTGTCGTCGCGCCGTCGAGGACCGAAGTTCATCGAAGGAGACGCTCCATGGTTGAACCCGCCCTTGTAACTGACGGGGTAGCTAACGAGGCCCGCCGGCATGTGCTCCGGGCCCTGGCGTCGGGCACGGGCATCGGGTGGGCCGGACCGGACCGGGCCGCCTTCGAAGAGCGCTTCGACCGCCACTTCCCGGCCTTGTTCCGTTTGTTCCACGATCTCTACAGCGCACGGCACGATTGGCTGGATCAGCTCACGGACCTCGTGATGCAGTCGGCCCGCTCGTGGGCCGAGAGGCCGTCCGAGCTCAAGAGCCTCGACGCCGACCGGGAACACAACAGTGGCTGGTTCCAGGCCAACACCATGCTCGGCGGTGTCTGCTATGTCGACCGGTATGCCGAAGATCTGGCGGGGGTCCACGCCCGGATCCCCTATTTCAAGGAACTGGGCCTCACCTATCTGCACCTGATGCCGCTGTTCCTGGCCCCCGAACCCCATTCCGACGGCGGCTACGCCGTCTCCAGTTACCGGGACGTCAACCCGCAGCTGGGCACCATGCAGCAGCTGCGTGAGCTTGCCGCCGAGCTGCGGGCGAACGGCATCAGCCTCGTCGTCGATTTCATCTTCAACCACACCTCCGATGAGCACGAATGGGCCCGGAAAGCGGCCATGGGCAACCCGGCGTACAGCGACTACTACTGGATCTTCCCGGACCGGTCGATGCCGGACGCGTTCGAGCAAACCGTGCGCGAAATCTTTCCGGACGACCACCCCGGCTCCTTCATTGAAATACCCGACGGACGGTGGGTCTGGACCTCCTTCCACACGTACCAATGGGACCTGAACTACTCCAACCCGGACGTCTTCCGGGCCATGGCCGCTGAGATGCTGTTCCTGGCCAACCAGGGCGTGAACATACTTCGGATGGACGCCGTCGCCTTCATCTGGAAGGAGCTGGGCACCCCCTGTGAAAACCTGCCCGAAGCCCACACGCTGCTGCAGGCCTTCAATGCCGTATGCCGGCTGGCCGCGCCGTCGCTGCTGTTCAAATCCGAGGCGATCGTCCACCCCGATGAGGTGGCCCGGTACATCGACCCCGCCGAGTGCCAGCTCTCCTACAACCCCCTGCAGATGGCCCTGATCTGGGAGGCGTTGGCCACCCGCGACGTTTCGCTGCTCACCCAGGCCCTGGAGCGACGCCACAATGTCCCGGAGGGCACGTCCTGGGTGAACTACGTCCGCAGCCACGACGACATCGGCTGGACCTTTGCGGATGAGGATGCCGCCGAGCTTGGCATCGATGCCTTCGAGCACCGGCGGTTCCTCAACTCCTTCTACGTCAACCGTTTCCCCGGAAGCTTCGCCCGTGGCGTGCCCTTTCAGGACAACCCCCGCACCGGCGACTGCCGGATTTCCGGCACCACCGCGTCGCTGTGCGGGCTGGAAAGTGGCGCAACCGCGGCGGTGAACCGCATCCTGCTGGCCCATTCGGTGGCCTTCAGCACCGGGGGCATCCCGCTGCTGTATCTTGGCGACGAAGTTGGACAGTCCAACGACTACCACTACGCCGTTGAGGACGGTCACGGAAGTGACAGCCGCTGGGTGCACCGGCCCCACTATCCCGCGTCGCGCTATGCCCAACGCGCGGATCAGGAAACCCCCGCCGGCGCGGTCTACACCGGGCTGCGCCGGATGATTTCCGTGCGGTCCGCGACGCCGGAGCTAGCCGGCACCAAGCTGGTCGGGTTCGCCACGAACAACCCTGGCGTTCTGGGGTACCAGCGTCCGGGAGATGGAACGCTGGTCCTCGTGCTGGCCAACTTCAGCGACGGCCCCCAGGAGGTGCAAGGGGTGACGCTCTCCGGCTTCGCGGCCGAAGCCGTTGACATCCTGACCGGCGCCCACCTGCGCCTGGACGCGGGACTCCTCCTGCGCGCCCAGCAGTTCCTCTGGCTCCGGGTGATGCCCCGGCTATGAGCGGTCCGCCCTCGGCTTATGGGCATGACGGGCCGGAAAGTGGCTGTGGTGGCCGCCAATTGCGCCGCTATGACGCGGTAGTATCCGGCCGCACGCTGGTTGAGGAGAGCGTGCGGCCGGAAACTCGGTACGGACGGCTCCGTGGCCTCCGCTGGCCGGTCTTCGGCGGCCTGTTCCCACTGTCCCGCATACCGCTGAGAAGAGACTGAGAGCGGCCTCTCCCCGAGTGGACGGTGCGCCGATGGGCCGATCCGGGGTGCCTCCGGCTATGGGACGGGCGCCAGGTGGCGGCGATGCTGGCACGGTGGTTGTCCTGATCCGCGCATGGGCGCATTCTTGGAACATGGCACTGGGCACACGAGCCACGTCCGGCCGTCCCGGCAGCGGCGAGATTCGCTGGGGCGTGCGGAAGCAATCAACGGCGGTCGCCGTCGGCGTCGTTGCCGTGGCGCTGCTGCTTGGCGGCGTGCTCCTCCTGATCCTGCTGCAGGCATCCCTGGCCAGGTCCAGCGACGGCGCAGCCCGGCAGAAGGCCCTCGATGTGGTCGCCGAAATGGAGGATATGGACGTCGCGGATGCCCGCGCCTACATCATTGATACGGCGCATGCGGGCCAGTTCGTCCAAGTATTGGATACCGGGGGGTACGTATTGGCTGCCTCGGATGCCGAGGTCGCCAGCACGCCGCTGTCAGCCCAGCGGCCCAGCCCGGGCCAGACCATGACGCAGGATGTCTCAGGCCTTCCGAGCATCGGCGACAACGACGACTATCACATCGTCACCGTGGGAGCGCGGACGGGCACACTGAGCTATACGGTGGTTGTGGCCCAGGCGTCTCAGATACAGGCGGACACCATTTCCACGGTTGCGTGGTTCATGCTGGGAGCCACGCCGCTGCTGCTGCTTACCGTGGCCGGGTCCGTGTGGCTCCTCGTGGGGCGATCCCTGCGCCAGGTGGAACGGATCCGTGGCCAGGTGGCCCGGATCAACGCCGAGCGGCTGGACGGGCGCGTCGATGTGCCGCCCACCAACGATGAACTCCAAGCCCTGGCGCTAACCATGAACACGATGCTGGACCGGCTGCAGGCCTCGGACACTGAACAGCGCAGGTTCGTCTCGGACGCCAGCCACGAGCTGCGCAGCCCGCTGGCCACGCTGCGGGCCGGAATCGAGATCGCGGCTGCGGACCCAACCGGGGCGATGTGGCTGCAGATGAAGGATGTCCTCACCGAGGAGACGACCCGAATGAGCTTCCTCGTCGAGGACCTGCTGACGCTGGCCAAGGCCAATGACGGCGGCCTGAAGGTGGAGCAGAAGGACGTCGACCTTGACGACGTGTTGGACCAGGAGATCCGCCGGCTGCGGTCCACCAGCCGGAACGAGATTTCGGTGGAACTCGTTCCGGCTCGGATCCGCGGCGACGCTCGCCGGCTCACCCAGGTCCTGCGTAATGTCCTGGACAATGCCGACCGCCACGCCCTTTCCCGGATCGCGGTGGACCTGCGCACCGTCGGGGACCGGGTCATCATCACGGTCGACAACGACGGCGACCCCATCCCTGAGGCGGATCGGGAGCGGATCTTCGAACGCTTTGTCCGGCTCGACGGCAGCCGCTCCCGGGAAGGCGGCGGCAGCGGACTGGGCCTGGCCATCGCGGCGGGAATTGTGGCGGCCCATCACGGGAGCATCCGTCCGACGGACGGACCAGCGGGTCACTGCCGGTTTGAGATCGCCTTTCCCCGTTCGGAACCGGCAGAACCGGCGGACCTCACGCCTCGCGAGTCCCGGCGGCATGGGGTTCAGGAATCGGGTCGGCGCTGAGCAAATAGCCCATACCACGAACGGTGGTCAGGCTGTGGAGCCCAAACGGGACGTCGATTTTCCGCCGAAGGTAGCCGATATAGACCTCCACAACGTTGTTCGCGCCTTCGAAAGCCGGGTCCCAGACGTTTTGCAGAATCTCCGCCTTTGAGACGATTTGGTCGTGCCGGCGCATCAAGTAGTGCAGGAGCCCATACTCCCTGGCCGTGAGGCTGATGAGGGTGTCGCCGCGGTGCACACTGTGGCTGACGGGGTCCAGCGACAAGGTCCCAAGCGTCATGATCACTGGCCGGGCTGGCGCTCCGCGCCGGATCAGCGCCCGGATCCGGGCCACCAGCACCAGGAAGCTGAACGGCTTCGTGAGATAGTCGTCAGCTCCGAGGTCGAAGGCATCGGTCTGGTCGTATTCGCCATCCTTGGCCGTGAGCATCAGAACCGGGGTCCAGACTTTGCGTTGCCGCATTTCCTTCAAGACGTCGTAGCCGTTCATCCGGGGCAGCATGAGGTCCAGGAGGATGGCATCGTACTCGTTCTCCAGCGCCGCCGAGAGGCCGCGCACGCCGTCGTGCGCGACGTCGACCACGAAGCCCTCGTTCTTCAGTCCGCGGCGGACTGTTTCCGCCAGGGCATGCTCATCCTCGACCATCAGAATCCGCACTCCGGCCCCCTCCCTTTGGGCCAGTATGGCCCTTCCCGGGCCGGGCTGGAAGGAGAACCTGGCGTAGACAGGGCGAGGGCCGTGCTCGCCGCCGTACGGTTAGGCCGGCTGGGCAGGCCCGAAAAGCCAGCCCGAAACATCGCTGCGCAGGATTACGTGGGGTCCTCCGGTGGAACTGACGCTCCCGTTGGGGACGTAGTAGCCGCGGCCGGCCCCAGGGCCGCCGGCCGCTCGGTCAATCGCGTCGGTAAGGCGCCGGGTCAGGTGCCCGCTGGGGCCAAGGGACCGCAGTTCGTTGAGTTCGTCCTGCGTGAGCCGTCCCAGTACTGCAGCGATATCGGCCATGGTGAATCCCTCCCGACGGGTGGTGCGGATGGAGCGGCTGGAGCCCAGATTGGATGGTCCCTAAAGAATCAGGCTAGGGCACGCAAATTAACGGCACATGTCGTCCCGGTGACCAGTGGCGAACGAAGCGGGAAGGGAAGTGCCGCGGCCGGCCGTCTGTGGGTGTCGCGAGAGTCACTGCCGCGACTCCCTCGGTCCCCAGCATTTACACGGCGTCATGCTGTACCGTTCAATCCCGGAGATCCGGAGATCCGGTATTGACACTGAATAACACGCCCAGCAACTGAAATGAGTACCACCAGGTGGCAACCGATTATGACGAAGTACGCTCCGACGTTGCGGAATCACGCAACGCTTCCCTGGAGGCGCTCCGTTCAGCGAATGCGCCTGACGCCCGCAGCGTTGTCCGTGAACTCGACGAGGCCGATACCTCCGAAGGCGTAGAACTTCCGGGAGCAGATCTTTCCGGCGAGGAACTGACCGTCACGGTCATTCCGCAAAAAGAGGATGAGTTCACCTGCTATTCCTGTTTCCTCGTGCGGCACCGGTCCCAGCTGGCAAAAGAGAAGGCCGGCCACGCGTACTGCGCCGACTGCCTTAGCTAACCCCTGCAGAAGGCTCAACCCGGGGTGAGCCCGGCCCCTGCGCTACTGTGTCGGCCGCCCGCCGAATACACTGCTGTCACATGCTTCACAATAGTGTCGTGGGACCGCAGGACATGACCCACCGGGGCTGGTTCAGCTACGCTCCTGATGGACGATGCGGCGAGTGCCGGCACGTGGCCGGAGGCTGTGATGACGCGTAACTCCAACAGCGGGTTGGCGGACCCTGTTGCTGCGTTGCCGTCGGCCGCCAATTCACCGGGACGTTCTGACGCCGGGGCGGCAGTGCCGGATGAAGGAACGACCGGCCGGCGGACGCGGACCGGGAGGCCCGCACGCCCAGGGAGCCTGCAGCGAGAATGGTCCAGGGCCTTCGTGCTTATACTCGTGGCCCTGATCGCCGGGGTCGCCTTAACAGTCTTCGGGGTCCGTGTGGTCACGGATCAGATCCAGCACGCCGCCGCACAGCAGCGCCTCGAGTCGGAGGCTGTCGCCGAGCTGCGGACCGGCATGGATGCCCACGAACAAGCCGGGCTCCAGCTGTTGTCCGCGGGGTCCGTCGAGACGCGGTCCTTTTTGCAGCAGCAAGAGGACGTCTCAGCCCAGTTCAATGCTGCCGCAGGAATCCTGCCGGAGGAGTACGGCATGCGGGCCACAGTTCTCGAAGCCCGGACCGCCTAGGAGGAGGGCCTGTCCGCGCACGGACTTTGGGGAAGCCAGGTGGCCAGTCTCCATGGCAACCGCGTGGCGGAGGCGCCGGCATTTGCTGCATCCGGCGCGAGGGCCCGCACGTTGCTGGCCGACGTCCGCCGCGCCTCGCTCGATGCGCTCGACGACGGCGTCAGCCGTGCTGCCCAGCTCCAGCAGATGGTGTCGACCGGCCGCATAGCCCTCTTTGCG
Organism: Arthrobacter sp. 05L421; assembly: GCF_056397785.1. Classification (NCBI taxonomy): domain Bacteria; kingdom Bacillati; phylum Actinomycetota; class Actinomycetes; order Micrococcales; family Micrococcaceae; genus Arthrobacter; species Arthrobacter sp. 05L421. Next base: position 174,337 of record NZ_JBFTOC010000002.1, on the reverse strand, counting down.
CTGGCCGTGGGCGGCGTGTTCTTATTTCGCCGGCGGATGACCAAGTACCTGATGCGCCCCTTGGAGGGGCTGCACCGTGGGGTCGTGAAGCTGCAATCCGGTGACTACAGCCACCGGATTAAGGTTGTCCGCAACGACGAACTGGGCCAACTGGCCGGGGCCTTCAATTCCATGGCCGCCACGGTGCATGACAACCACCTGGAACTGACCTTCCGCGCCACGCACGATCCGCTGACGGGACTGGCCAACCGGGCCGTCCTCACCGAATGTCTCGCCGCCGTCTTTGGCCACGGAGCTGCTGCGCCGGAAGCCACGGAACTTACTGGCAACAGGCGCAGCGACCAGCGCGAAGGCCTGTTGATCATCGACGTCGACGACTTCAAAGACGTCAACGACTCGCTGGGCCATGAAGGCGGGGACGTGTTGCTTATGCAGCTGGCCCAACGCCTGCGGGCCTGCGTGCGCTCCCATGACCTCGTTGCCCGGCTGGGAGGGGACGAATTCGCGATCGTCGTCATGGACGACGGCGGCGCGGCGACGGACGACGTCGCTGTGCGTATCCAGGACGCGCTACGCAAGCCTTTCAGCATCGATGAGGTCCAGCTCTTGGTGTCCGTCAGCATGGGCGCCGCCCAGCGGAGCGGCGCAACTGCAGATCCTGCCGAGCTGATGCGGCAGGCCGATTTCGCCATGTATATGGCCAAGCACGGCGGCAAAGGCCGCTACCAGCTCTTCGACGCCCGGGGCTACGACGAAATGACCTACCGTGCCGCCCTCCGGGCGGACCTTGCCACGGCGGTGCAGGCGGGACAGCTGCGCCTCGACTACCAGCCCGTGGTCAATCTGGGCACCGGTGAGATCGCCGGGGTCGAGGCCTTGGTCCGGTGGGAACACCCGACCCTGGGCAGGCTGGGGCCGGCAGAGTTCATCCCCCTTGCCGAGGAAACCGGCGAGATTGGCCCGATCGGCTGCTGGGTGCTGGAGACGGCAAGCCGTCACGTCGCCGGCTGGCGCCGCTCCCCTGGCACCCCCGCCGACCTCTGGGTCTCGGTCAATCTCTCCACGCTTCAGTTATCCAGCGACCGGAACCTTGATGCTCTTGAGCGCATTCTGACCCACCCCGCTTCGCAGGCGGGCAAGGTGATCCTCGAGGTCACCGAATCTGCCCTGGCCACCAACGCCGACGGCGGGGTCGCGGCCCTCAACCGGCTCAAGAGCTTCGGCGTCCGGATCGCAATCGACGACTTCGGGACCGGGTTCTCTTCGCTCAGCACGCTCGCGGCGCTGCCTGCGGACATTCTCAAGATCGACCGCGCCTTCCTCTCCGGGTTGCCTGGCGACGCCCCGGCCGCAGCGATGCTCGAGGGGATCCTGGAAGTGGCCCGGAAGCTGAACCTGGCTGTCATCGCCGAAGGCATCGAGGACGCCGGACAGTTGGATCTGTTGCGCTCCCTCGGTTGCGACATGGGGCAGGGCTTCCTCCTGGCCAGTCCCAGCCCGTCCCCCGTTCTCGAGGCGCTGCTGGTCTCGGGGGCGCGGCTGCAGGCACTGGCCGGAATGGACGCGCCGGCGAACGGTGTCGGCGGTTGAGTCAGCGGTCTCCTGAAGCGGCTGGGAAGACCAACGAGGGCTCGTCCGCGGTGGCGAGTGTCAGGACGGCTTCCTCGACGGTTTCGTGGTCCTCAAGCTCGCGTTCTACCCGGCGCAGGGCCACGGCGACGTCGTGTTCACGAAGATCCCCCAGCATGTCCACTGCCGCCACGACGTAAAGCTTGCGCGGGCCGACATACTCAAGATGCAGGTAGGTGATGCGCTCTATCTCGGGGTGCTCCAGCAATCGGCGGGCCATGGAGCCCTCAATATCGCTGGTCACGGCCTGCCCCACCAGGAAGCGGCGGTTCCGATCGATCAGCACGACGGCGACCGCTGCCAGCAGGATACCCACGAGAATAGATCCCACGGCGTCCGGCACGGATGACCCCGTGACCTGGTGCAGGAAGATCCCGGCGAACGCGATGAGCAGGCCGATCAGCGCAGCCCCGTCCTCGGCAAAGACTGCGCGCAGCGTGGGATCGGAACTCTTGAGGACCTGTTCGAGGGTTTTCCGGTCCAGCTCGCGGGCCGCCTTCCGGGTCTGCCTGAACGCCTGGATGAAGGACACGCCCTCAAAGACAAACGCGAACGTCAGCACCACGTAGGCGATCGCATAGTCTGCCGCGGGTTCCGGGGTGAGCAGTTGCTGGATGCCGTGCATCACCGACACCACCGCCCCGGCTGTAAACAAGCCAAAGGCGGCGATCATGGACCACACGTAGGCCTCGCGCCCGTAGCCCATGGGGTGGGCCTTGTCCCGTTTCCTCGCGGCCTTCCGTTCGGCGATGAGCAGGAAGACCTGGTTGCCGGTGTCGGCCCAGGAGTGGGCAGCCTCGGCAGTCATGGACGCCGAGCCGGTGATGAGCGCGGCCCCGGTCTTGGCCACCGCCACCAAAACGTTCGCCGCAAAGGCAATGAGCACGGTGATCGATGCGGACCAGGACTTCTTGCTTTCACTCTTCACGCAAATCTTCCTCCCGCGGCTATGGAATGCATGCCAGTGACTACGCTATCTCCCGCGTCCGGGGTTTCAAGGTGATCTTGCACCATTCGCGCCGGGTAGGAGCACAATGAGACTAGTACGTTCATCGGCTCTTTTTCACAAGATGCTCGGGGTGGTGCGCTATGAATGCTCGCCGGAAGCTGCGGTCGCTATGGTTGGTTCTGATCCTGGTGGGGACCGGCGGGTGCGCCGGCGGAAGCGGAACACCGGCGTCGACGTCGGCGCCACCACCGGACGCCGTCTACGGCGGCGGCCCGACTGCGGGCACGGCCGCCGCCACGATCACCATCAAGGACTTCGCCTACGGCGACCCGCTGACCGTGACGCCGGGCGCGTCGGTTACAGTAACCAACATGGACACCGCTCCGCATACAGTCACGGCTGACGAAGGCGCAGCGTTTGATGCGGAGGTCAAAGGCGGTGGCACGGCCACCTTCACCGCACCGACGACGCCGGGGTCCTATCCGTACCATTGCACCTTCCATCCGAACATGCACGGGACGCTGATCGTCAAATGAGCGATCGTCAGATGAGCGCCCAAAGCCCCAAAAAGTCCCAGCGGGCCCGCGGAACCGGGATGATCTTGCGCATCCTCACGGCCGCTGCCTTGTTCATAGACGCCGCGGTCCACATCCACCTGGCCCCGGGCTATCAGGCGGGGAATCCGGCGGGGATCGGCCAGGGCAATCTTTTCCTGCTGGAAGCGGCCGCGGCCGTGCTGTCCGGGTTGTATGTCCTGCTGCGCGGAAGCCGGGCCGCCTACGCCGTCGCGTTCGTTGTTGCGTTCAGTGCCTTCATCGCAGTGGTGGCGTACCGCTATGTGGATATTCCGGCGTTCGGGCCATTTCCCGCCATGTACGAGCCCATCTGGTTCTTCGAGAAGTCCCTTAGCGCAGTGGCCGAAGGCGCCGGGGCCGTTCTGGCGGCAGTAGGCTTCGCCCGGGCCGGGCGCCGAACGCCTCCGAGCCGTGCCCCGTCCCCGCAGTGAAAATGCCCCGACAGTGAAAGGCCGGAACAGCGGACTTGCTAGCATGTGGGCGGGGGGGTTCAGGCTGAAGTCGATAACACAGGGCACGCAACAAGAGGGCGGGACAGCTACAGGCCCGGCTGCCACAGGCATGCCTACGGGCCAGACTTCGGACGTGTCCGCAGACACGCCGCCCGGGGCAGCAGGGCGAGCAAGCCAGGGATCAGCGGGCGCCCGCCGTGCCGCCGCGGATGCGGGGACCGCCCTAGCTGCCTATCTCGTGGTCTGGGCCTCGCTCGGCCCGGCGCTCTTCACCGATCCTCCCCTCTGGTTCCTGGCCCTGGCGGCGGGCGCTGCGGTGATCCTTCGGGCCGCGGGCTCCGTTCTGCGGCGGAAACCCCAATTTTCCACGCCCGCGGACCGGGTCACCCTGGGCAGGGCCACCATCGTGGCCTGCTGTGCTGCCGAAACGGTGGTCGGCTTGATCGCCGGAACCGGAACAAGCTCTCTGGTGGTTGTGCTGGGCACGGCAGCATTCCTGCTCGATGCCGTGGATGGACGGGTGGCCCGGTTGACGGGGTCAGCCACGGTCGAGGGTGCACAGCTGGATTCGGATACTGACGCCGCGCTTGTTCTGGTGCTGTCCTGCACGGCGGCGGGAACATTTGGCCTGTGGCCCCTGGGCATCGGCCTGATGTACTACGCGTTCCTCGCAGCTGCCTGGTTCCGGCCGTCCCTGAATAACCCGCTGCCGTCCAGCACCGTCCGCAGGGTCATCGGGGCCGCCCAGCCCGCAGCCCTGTTGTTCGCCCTGTTGCCCGGCGTTCCTCCGTCGCTGGGAGCCATGGTCCTGGGCACTGCGCTTGGTCTGTTGGCCTATTCCTTCGGGCGGGACGTCGTCGAACTGGAACGGCTCCGCCGGGCAAGCCCGGACCCGGTGGCCGGTTGCCCCGCCTCATGCGCCGAAACCCCGGCGGGGGCATGACGGGGCCGCGTCCTCTGCCGTCTCGGGCGGTTTAGCCAGGCGGGCAGTCAGCCGCGCGGAGATTCCGCAGGGCTGCGGGGTGGGCCGGCCACAGCTGTGGCCGTGCGGGAGGGTGCGCGTCTCGGCGCCAGGTTCGCCGCAGCCGGGCCCTGGATGACCGTCCCGTCCGCGGCAAACCGTGAGCCGTGGCAAGGGCAGTCCCACGTCGAGTCGTCCGCGTTGAACGCGACTGTGCAGCCCAGATGCGTGCAGATGGCCGAAACGGCTTGGAGCTCCCCAGCGGGATCGGCGTAGACGGCGGTCATTTCGCCGTCGATCTCCACTACGGCCCCGTCGCCGGGGCGCAGCCCGGCGACGGTCGCCTGGTCCGGCTGCTGGGCATCGGCTGCCTGGTCCGCTTGGGATGCCAGGTCCGGTTGGTATCCATGTTCCGACTCTGGACTGCTCCCAGGGGCCGGGCCGTCCGCAGTAGAGCGGTTGGTGTCGAAGACCGCCGCCCAAGGGTTGTGCCGCCCCGACAGGGTGTCGGCTAAGACCAGCGCCGCGGCGGTGCCGTTGGTAAGGCCCCACTTGCGCAGCCCGGTGATTACATGAACGTGGGCCGCCGTCGGGGTCAGAGTCCCGGCATAGGGCAACCCGTCGACGGACATGGCGTCCTGCGTGGACCAGCGGAAGCTCGTCTCCCCGGTGCCGAGGCGCTCACGGGAAAACGCCGCGAGGCGGCGGTACCGGACGCCGGCATCGGCGCTCTCGGCGGCCCGGTGGCCTTCGCCGCCCGTGAGAACGTAGTGGGAACCGTCGACGTCGATCGCCAGGATTGAGCGCATCGGCTCGTCGACGCTGATAAAGGTCCCGTCCAGGGGCGTTGCCGGCGCCAGGCACGCAACGATGTAGGAGCGGTGCAGGTAGCAGCGTTCCGCAAACAGACTTCCGCCGCCAATAGGCACGTTGGTGGCAATGATCACCTCGCGCGCCCTTACCATGCCGTGCCCGGTCTCGACGACGCCGGGCACACCATCGCGGACCGAGGTGACACGCGAGTCCTCCAGCACGTGGCTTCCGCCCCCCGTCCACTGCGCGGGCGAGGCCCTGAAGGTACTTCACCGCGTGAAGCTGCGCCTGGCCATCGAACCGGACTGCGCCCCGGACAGCGAACGGCAGCGGCGTCTCTGAGGTAAAGACTGAAGGAAGGCCGAGCCGCGCGGCCAAGGCGGCCTCGTCGCGAACCCGGGCAACGGCGTCGTCGGATTCTGCGTAGGTGTAGTTGGACACCCTGCGGAAGTCGCATTCGATGCCCTCCTCCGCCACGATGCGCGCAATGTGCTCGATCGCGGCCTGGTTGGCCTGCCCATACATCCCGGCGACGTCCCGTCCGTGCCGGCCGGCAAGTTCGGTGTAGACGAGGCGGTGCAGGGAGGTGACCTTGCCGGTGGTGTGCCCCGTGACGCCGGTGCCAACGTGCGCGGCCTCCAGGACCGCGACGGTGTGGCCGGCACGTTTAAGGGCCAGCGCCGCAGTCAGGCCGGCGATCCCTCCGCCAACGACGGCCACGTCGACCTCCAGGTGGGAGTCCAGGGAGGGATAGCGGATGGCACCGGCCGTGGCGACCCAGAGCGAAATCTGTCGTCCTTCGAGCCTTTCACCCACGGCGCCGCCTTCCGCTGATAATCCGGAATCAGAGGCCCTCAGTTGCTTCCAGGCGGCCGGATCGCACTGCATCGGCAAACGCCTGGTAGTCCTTTTCGTTCTGATCCGCGTAACGCTCGGAAAAGTCGGTGATTGAGCGCTCGAACTTGTCGCTCTTGCCGAGATAGGCAGCGATCGCGATGGGGTCGCCCGACCGGGCGTGCGCCCGCGCCAGCGTCCAGCCGCAGGCGTTGGCATAGAAGGCCATACCGAGCGGCTTAAACTCTTCCACCACGGCTGAGCCCTTCATGTCACGCAGTTGGCGCCAATACAGGTACCGGTTGTCCTGCACGCCTTTGGTCCAGCCCAAGAAGATGTCGCTTGCGGCCTGCATCATCCGCTGCCCCTGCACCACGCGCTCGCCCGGCTGCTTGAACTTGCTCTTCGGCAAGTGGTCCTCAAGCACCGATTTCGTGGCCTCTTTGACCTGGAGGAACAGGGGATCCTCTTGATCGCGGCCCTGGAGCAGGGCGATGAACGCCCGTGTGCCGACGCTGCCGACGCCCACCACCTTGCGGGCGACGTCGATGACTTCGAATTGTTCGAGCAGGTGACGCCGGTCGTCCGGCAGTGTGGCCCGGTAGGCCCGGAGCTGTTCACGAACCGCCTTCTCAACCTCGTCGCCAGACATACCGTACGTATCTCCCAGGTCCCGGACGGGAATGACGATCGGTGGTTGGCTGACAATTCGATACTCTCCGTCAACTCGTTCGGCCAGCTTCGACAGTGCCTGCAGGCTGTCCCTGGTATGTGCTTTTGCGACGTTCTGTCGAGCCGTCTTTTCCATGCCCTGGGCAGCTTTCTTGAGAGCCTTCCCCTTCTGGCTTGCCACTGCCAGGTTGATGGCTTCCATCAACTGCTCCTCGGACAGACGCGCGTACCAAATGTCCAAGGTGCGCATTTGCGCGAACTCGGCCATCGCTTCGCGGTAGGCTCGAACCGCCGTCAGTGTCACGTCGCGTGTTTCGTCCTTGGTGAACGCGTTGTTCCGCGCCGCGATCGTGAAACTCGCCGCCATCCGCTTGACGTCGTACTCGAACGGTCCCGGGAGTGTCTCGTCGAAGTCGTTCAGGTCGAACAGCAAGTTGCGCTCTGGCGAGGCGAAGACCCCGAAGTTGGACAGGTGGGCGTCGCCGCACAGCTGGACGCGCAGGCCGGCCCGGGGCGTGTCCTTCAAGTCGGCGGCCATGATCTTGGCCGCACCCCGGTAGAACGTGAACGGTGAGACCAACATCCGGCCGTGGCGCACCGGCACGAGGTCCTGCTCCCGGGTCAAATTCTGTTCCTCGAGGAGTGCCACCGGATCGGGTCTGTCGGCAGCGGGCTTCCACCCGGTGTGGCTCGAGACGGGCGTCTTCTTGCGGTTGCCCTTGCCTTTTGATTCGCGTTCCTCGACGCTCAAATGCTTGACTTTCTTCTCAGCCATGCTCGGCGACCTCCCTTTGACGTCAGGAACCGCCACCGGCACTGATTGCCTGGGTCAGTCCTGTTGAGCGCGCGAACGCGCCTTGGGTCGAGCTAATGCGATTGTGGCCCCGAAGCGGCCCCTCGTCAACGCGTTGGCGATGCCTTGCCGAACCCCTGCGCGGGCGTTCGTCAACGCGCTGCTGACGGTTTCGGCCACGCTCGGACGGCTGTCAATCGGCTCATCCCGTTCGGGTGATGCCTTCTTCCACTGTGTCGGGTTACGTTGCAGTCGAGTGGGCAAACCCGCTCTCATTGCCCACTGGGCACACCAGACCGCAATCAGATGGAGATATGACCATGGCCGAAGAAGAAGCTCCCGTCCTCGCCGCCCTCGCCGACATCACTGCCGTGTCGCTCGAACGCTCCACCCTCAACCCCCGCGAGTTGATGCTGGCCCGGATTGCGGTGCTCGCTGCAGTGGACGCCCCGGCCGCCTCCTACCTGCTCAACGCCGGCACCGCAATGGACGTTGGCATCACCCTGGAGGACGTCCAAGGCATCCTCATCGCGGTCGCTCCCATCGTTGGGACTCCCCGGATCGTGGCGGCAGCCGGCAACCTCGCCAGCGCACTGGGCTTTGCCCTCGAAATGGCCGAGGCAGAGCTTGAAGCAGAGGCCGAGGGCTGAGCCGTCCTCGCCGAAAGACAAACTTGACGGTACCGTTTCTTACGAACCGCACGTCACGGCGTCGGCAGTTCCTCGTTGCATCTGCCACGATGCCCTGATCAAAGGCGGCCCATGAACAAGAACCGGCTGGAGGCGTTCAGCGACGGCGTGCTTGCGATCATCATCACCATCATGGTGCTGGAGCTTCACGTCCCCGCCGAACCCACCTGGACGGCGCTGCTCCACGAGCTTCCAACACTGCTCAGCTACTTGCTGAGCTTCATCTATGTCGGGATCTACTGGAACAACCACCACCACATGCTTCATCTGGCTGGGAGGATCAACGGCGGCGTTCTCTGGGCAAACCTGCACTTGCTGTTCTGGTTGTCCCTCATCCCGTTCACTACTCGGTGGATAAATGACGCCGGCCTGGCAGAGGTCCCCGTCCTGGTCTACGGTCTGAACCTGCTGCTCGCCGCTATTGCCTACTACATCCTGAAATCGGCGCTGATCGGCCAGCAGGGACGCGGTGGCGCGCTGGATGAGGCCATGGGGCAGGACTGGAAGGGCAAGGGATCCCCGGTGCTGTACATCGCCGGGATGGGGCTCAGCCTCGTGAACCCGCTCTTGGGCATCGCGGCTTATACGGTGGTTGCCGCGATCTGGCTCATCCCCGACCGGCGTGTGGAGCGGTTCATCGCGCATCCCTGAGCGCCAGGAACGGTCACTGCCGGACGCGTTGGGCCAGCCAAGCCTTCACTAACTCCAGATGAGCCGGAGTGGGCGCCAGCACGTTGGCCGCATAGCCGGGGTGCTTTGCAAGGTACTTCTTGATGTACGGGCACACTGGAACGATCATGAGGCCCGCGGCGACGGTCTCATCCAGTGCCTGTGCGGCAAGCATGCCGGCCAGCCCCTGGCCGCCATATTCCTCATTGATCACCGTGTGGTAAAAAATCCGTTGGGCCTCCCCGACGTCGTCCACGTACGCGGCCTGGCCGATCACGGTGTCGTCGGCGAGCACTTCGAATCGGTTGCGCTCGGGGTTGTTCCTGATGGTGATCATGTCAGCGTGGTCTCCTGGGATGGGGCGGGTTGGCGCGGTGGCCTGGCTTGAGGATACTGGACTGGTGCAGGCGTTGGACGCCGCTGGGCACGGCTCATGCACGGCCTAGCCGCGTGGCTTGATGCGGACGTTCGGCAGTGCCGGGGCCGGGAGGGCGGCGGGCCCCCCGGGCGGAAAAGGGCCGAACCGCAGGTCCGTGCCTGCCGCCGGAGCGGCGGCCGCCGCTGCTCCGGCCGGGCCGGCGTCGGAACCGTCCGCAGAACCGTTTTCAGCGCCGTCGTGCGCGCCGATCTCGGCCTGCCACTGGGCCCTGTACGCGACAATCTCGTCGTGGCTGCGTCCCACGAAGTTCCACCACATCACGATCTTTTCGCCCAGCGGCTCGCCGCCGATCAGCAGGACACGGGCCCCGTCCGGGCCTGCGGACAACGCCAGGGAGCCGCGTCCGACCGGCACGTACCCGAGGTGGTCTTTCGGGACGGGGTGTCCGTCGAGGGCCAGGCTGCCCGAGTCCACCAGCAGGCCATGTTCAAAGGAGGAATCTGTTTCGAGGGTCAGTTCGGCACCTGCCCCGAGCAGGATCTCCGCGCCCAGCAGGGGCGTGTGGGTGGCGACGGGCGAGACGGACCCGGAAAGCGCGCCCAGGAAGACCCGCATGGTCCAGCCGCTTCCGCTGACAGGTTCCGGGCGATAGTGCTCGAACGTGGGTGCCATGTGGCGTGCCCTGTCCGGCAGCGCCACCCACAGCTGAGCACCGTGCAGGACAGTTGTGTCCGGGGTGGAAAATTCCGAGTGGCTGACGCCGCGGCCGGCGGTCATGAGATTGACTTCACCGGGCCGCACTGCTGCGTGGAAGCCGGCCGAGTCTTGGTGCTCGATCTCCCCCGTGAACAGCCAGCTGACAGTCTGCAGCCCGGTGTGCGGGTGCCGCGGGACTTTCATGCCGCCAGAATTGCCGACCCGGTCCGGGCCATAGTGGTCCAGGAAGCACCACGCCCCGATGAGGCTGCGCTGGCGCTGCGGAAGCGTGCGCCGCACGTCCATCGCGCGCGGGCCGCCCAGTGGGACTTGCCGCGGGGCCAGGAGTTCGACGCCGGCGGGTGTCCCCTCCGTTTCGCAGAGGATTTCCTGTGGCGCAACTTCGGTATTGCTCATGAAGACAGCCTAGCTTCGCGCGGTCCGTGGGTCAGCCTCCGGAACCCGGCTCATCGGGCGCGACCCGGCTCATCGGGCGGGACTCGGTTCGTCGGGGCCGGACCCGGCGTCAACGGATGGGAGCGGCCTCAGATCCATGCGGATCGGCGCAACGGGGGTTCCGCGCCGCCGGGGCGTTGGACCAGGACTTGGTTCACGCCCGTGAGGCCGCCCTCGAAACCGAGGGCGCTGGCGGCCATGTAGAGCCGCCACACGAGGGCCCTGCCCACGCCAGCGAACCGCACGGCCTCGTCCCAGTGCTCCTCGAGGTTCCGCACCCAGGCCCGGAGCGTCAGGGCATAGTGGCGCCTCAACGCCTCAACGTCCAGGACCTCCAGGTGCGCCGATTCTAGGGCCGCGACCATGTCGGAAAGGCTGAGCATCTCGCCGTCCGGGAAGACATAGCGGGGAATGAAGGAATCCGGGTCCGCCGCGGTGGGCCCGGCGTTCCACGAGATCGCGTGGTTGAGCAGCCGGCCTCCCGGGCGGAGCAACCCGTGCAGCTGGGAGGCGTAGTGCTGGATCTGCTCGCGTCCTACGTGCTCTGACATGCCGATGGAACTGATCGCATCGAACGGCCCGTCATCCACATCGCGGTAGTCCTGCACCCGGATGTCCACCCGCTCCGTCAGCCCCGCGTCCGCCGCCCGTTTGCGAGCCATGGCCGCCTGCTCGACCGAGAGCGTCACGCCGACGACGTCGGCCCCGAAGTGCTGGGCGGCGTGAAGTGCGAAGCTCCCCCAGCCGCATCCCACGTCCAGCACCCGCATGCCCGGTTTGAGTCCCAGCTTCCGGCAGACCAGATCGAGTTTGGCTGCCTGTGCCGCGTCAAGCCCGGTTGCGTCGGATTCCCAGACCGCGCAGGAGTAGACCATGGACCGGCCCAGAACGAGAGAATAGAAATCGTTGCCGACGTCGTAATGGTGGGAGATGGCTGCGGCGTCCCGGCCCTTGGAGTGACGCCTGCCGTACCGGCCCACGCGGGCTTCCTCGGGCGGTGGTGCCGGATTCGGTCCCAGCGCGCCGAGCCGGACGGCAATCCTCAGCAGCGCAAGCACCTCCCGGGGTGTCGGCGGCCGGAACGGTCCGGGCTCGGCGAATTTTCCGGCCGAGCTAAGGGCGGCAAAGGCGGCGAAAATGTCGCCGGGGGCCTCGATTTCACCGGCGACGTAGGCTCGGCTCAGTCCGAGCTGCCCGGGGGACCACAGCATCCGGCGAAGTGCCCGTCGGGACCGGAAGACGACAACGGGTGCATTCTCCGGGCCCGCTTCCGAGCCGTCCCAGGCCCTCAGCCGCAGGGGGATGCCGTCGGTGCCAAGGATGATTGCCAATGCGTCGGCAAGCCGTGAAGCCGCATTCGTAGATGTCCCCATGTCCGGTGCCTCGATTCTCGTGACTCGTCTCTAATGCCCTGGGCTGCGCCCGGCAGTTCCAAATCTAAGCGCAGGACAGTGCCCGCAACCAGAGCCCCGGTACCGTTTCCTTTTGCAGCCCTTCGGGCCAGCCCCTTCCGGCCAGTCCTCTCCCCGCTCCTTTCCAATGCGGCCGGGCGGTGGCGGGCGGCTCTGGCGCTAGCGGGTGCGGTTGCCTATGGTGTGTCCTATGTCTGAGTCTTTCTCGTCCCTCGTGGACACATTCAAGAATGTGGGTGTTTCCCGGGCGTACGGCCCCGCCGTGAGCATCGCAGGGGAAGATGTCATCCCCGTCGCTGTGGTGACGTTCGGCTTCGGCGGAGGCAGCAGCACCGAAGATGCCCAGACGGGCGGCGGAAGTGGCGGCGGGGGCGGCGGGCTCGTGCTGCCTCTGGGTGTCTACGCCAAGGGCGCCTCGGGCCGCATGAGGTTCCGGCCCAACACCGTGGTGGTGCTTGTGGCGTTGGCCCCGCTGGTGTGCGCCGTCGGCGTTTCGATCCGCAGCATACTGCGGACCGCCCGCCCGCGCCGCTAGCACCGTGGCCCAGGGGCCAAGGATTCCCCAAGCCGGACAGGGCATAGTTTGGCGTGGGCAGCCTGGGTCTCGGGCAGCTCCGTTGACGGGCGTCGGATGGACATGATCGACGATGAACACATTCAGAACCGCATGCGCAGCAACCATGGTCGGAGCGCTCCTGATGGCAGGATGCGCTGCACCTCCGGCCACGCCGGTACGCACGACCACAGTGACGGCGACTCCCCCGCCGTCGGTGGTGGTCTTCGATCCGCAGACCAGCGGCAAGATTCTGGCCGAGCGGATCAAGGCCCGCGCCAAACCCAATAAGCCTGGCATCACGATTTCCGTCGTGGAGTGCAAGAACTTCCCGGACATCAAGGTGAACACACATACGGACTGCCAGATGGTGGTCAATGGGGTCAAGCGCGGGTATCGGGCCACGTTCACGCAGCGTGACGGTCATTACGAAATCAAAGCCCAGAAGCTTACCTGGTAGGCGGCGCGGCGTAGGACATGACGGGTTCCCGGTCGTCGTCCGCGTCGACCCAGGCCGCGAAGTCCTTCAGCGACATGAAGCAGTAGTAATCGCAATACCGCAGCTTCTTCTTCTCTGCCTTGCTCATGCCGGTAATTCGATGCGGGCGCCTAGACGGATGGCTGTCTCCACGGCATCGGCCAGCCGTGGAGGGGTGCTGGCCAACGGCCGTGTGGGCAGTCCACCGCCCGGACATGATGGGCCCGTGGGCCCGCCGCAGCCGCCCTCTGCTACTACCAACGGTAGAGACCCCTGATTCGTCCCTTGACGGTGATACGTCAGCCGTTGTTGCGCGCCCGGCTGGGTTGGACACGCGGCGGTTCGCCGGGCATCTTTGGATAGTCCGGCGGGAACGGCAGCTCCCCCAGGCCGGCCTCGACGTCCCTGTCCCACCATTCCAAGAGTAGATCGACGGTGCCCGCGCCGCCCGAATGCATGCCCTCCCAGGGATCGCCGGTGGCCTTGAGCCGCTCCGGGACGGTGATGATAGTGAAGGCATTCGGATCCGCGGATTCGAGCTCCTCCCAGCGGAGCGGGCAGGACACTGTCGCGTTGGCGAGTGCACGCGGGCTGTAAGCACCCGCTATCGTTCGGTCGCGGTTCGCCTGGTTGAAGTCGGCGAAGATGCGGGCGCCGCGTTCTTCCTTCCACCAGGCGGTGGTTACCAGCTCGGGTAGGCGCCGTTCGAGTTCCCGCGCCGCCGCAATGACGGCGTGCCGCACCTCCAGGAACTCCCGGGTCGGCTCGATCGGGGCAAAGACATGGAGCCCCCGGTTGCCTGAGGTCTTGATAAAGGCGTCCAGGCCGGCCTCTGCGAGGACGCGCCGCAACTCCAGTGCTACCGGAACGGCGTCCGCGAAACCGGTACCGGGCTGCGGATCGAGGTCGATGCGCAACTGGTCCGGATTGTCCGGGTTGCCGGACCGGGAGGGCCACGGGTGGAAGACCACCGTATTCATCTGCACCGCCCACACCGCCCCGGCGATTTCGTCAATGACCAGCTGGGGGTGCGAGCGTCCGCTGGGATAGACGACGTCGACCGTACGGATGAAATCCGGGGCACCCTTGGGCGGGTTCTTGGAGAAGAACTGCTCACCGTCCACCGTGTCCTTGAACCGCTGGAGCGTCACCGGCCGGTCCCCGTTCGCCGCCAGGAAGGCATCCCCGACATCCACCATGTACCGGGCCAGGTCCAGCTTGGTGAGTCCCAGGCTTGGCCAGACGACCCTGCCCGGGCTCGACACCCGCAACTCCCGGTCGCCGTGCGGACCGCTGACACTGAGGTGGACTTCTTCCTTGGCCATGGGGACAACCTACCCCGGCGGCGGGGACAGTTGAAGGGCGAAACGGGCACAGCGGGCGGACAGCGGCGAACTGGCGTGCGGCGTCGTGGTCACGGAACGGAGGCCCAGCCCCGAAGAGCGGTGGGGCAGACGCCGTGCGGCAGAACGGCCCTTGAACCGGCATGATGGACGCATGACAACGCCGGAGTTCCCGATCACCATCGAGGTCGGCGACGCCACAGTGTCGGGCGTCTTTGCCGAGCCCGACGGCTCCTTCGCCACCCTGGTCGTTGCCCACGGCGCCGGTGCGGGGATGGACCATCCGTTCCTCGCGGGCTTCACCCGCGCCCTGAACGACCTCGGCGTCGCCACCCTGCGTTTCAACTTCCCCTACCGCGAGGCAGGACGGAAGTTCCCTGACAGGCCACCGGCGGCGATCGCCGCGTGGCGGGCGGCCATGGACGCCGCTGCGTCCCGGTCCGCCGGCCGGCCGCTGTGGGCCGCCGGGAAGTCCTTCGGCGGACGGATGGCCTCAATGGCGGTGGCGGAAGGCATGCCGGCTGCCGGACTGGTCTACCTGGGTTATCCGCTGCACCCGCCGGGCAAACCGGAAAAACTTCGCGATGAGCACCTCTACGGGCTGGCGCTGCCGATGCTTTTCCTGCAGGGCACCCGCGATACGTTCGCCACCCCGGAACTCCTGGAGGCGGTGGCCGGCAAAATCGGGCCCGCCGCGACCGTGGAGTGGCGCGAGGGCGGCGACCATTCTTTTGCCGTTGCCGGCGCCAAGCGCAGTGCCGACGAGGCGGGGGCGTCCCTGGCCGCCACGGTGGCTGAGTTCCTCAAGAAACACGGCGAATATGCCGCGAGGCCACTGCCCTAACCGACGTCGCCGAACCGGCCCGCGCCGTGGAGCACATGCGCTTCGATGGCGTCGGCGGCCGCCACGGCACCTCCCGCGCTCCGGACAATCTCGCTCATCGCAGCCACGTTCCGCCGGACCTGGGCGTCAGTGTGGAGCGCGGAGGCTGCGGCCCGGAGCGCCTCGGGCCCGACGTCTTCAGCCGCAAGGTGCCGGCCAAGACCCAGTTCTTCCAGCCGGCGGGCGGTGGCAACCTGCTCCGGTTGCTGTGGCACAGCCACTAGCGGGACGGCGAAATAGAGCGCCTCCATGGTGGAATTCATGCCGGCGTGGGTGATGAAGACAGCGGTTTGGCGCAGTACCTGCAATTGCGGGAAGAAAGCCCGGACCTGGACGTTTGGTGCGATAGCCCCGAGATCGGCGAGGTTGGTCTGGTCCCCGACGGCCATGGCGACATCCCAGTCGCTGCCGCCGAAGACGTCAAGGCACATCCGGAAGAAGTCAGGCCGGCGGTTCAGTGGGGTGGTCCCCAGCGAAATGAAGAGCAGCGGACCCGCTCCGGCACGTATCCATTCATCGTCGCTGTCCCGGCCGCCCACGCTGGGCCCGACAAACCGGAACCGGTCATCGAATGTGTCCCCCATGGGCTGGAACTCGCGGGGAAGGAACACGATGTTGAACGGTGCAGGCGGCCCGTCGAACATCCGGGGCGTACGCACACCTTGCTCGGCCGCGAACTCGGCCAGCAGTCGGCTCATGGCCAGCGCAACCTTGGCCATGGCGTCGGCTCCTTCCGGTGGCGGGCCAGGCATCAGCGACCTCAGCGAGAAATGTTCATTGCTGGCATAGGTGGGCATGAGCGCAATGGCCGGGGCGCCGATCTTTTCTGCGGCCATGCTGCCGCTGAGGGTCATAGCGTCAAAGCAGACGGCGTCCGGCCGGTCCTGCCGCAGGCGGTCCACCAGCGCCGGAAAGCTGCATCTGATGTCCTCGAACACTCGGTTCATGATCGGCAGCATCAGGTGCGCCTGCGCCCGCTGCCCGGGCGCCAGGGCAGGCATTGACGCCATCCAGTTCCCGCCGGCGGCGTAAAAATCCGCGCCGGCGTTGCGGATCTGCGGTCCAAAGTCGGCCGACGTGAAGTACGTAACCCTGTGCCCCCGGCCTACCAGCTCCGCCACCAACGGCAGGGTCGGGTTCACGTGTCCGTAGGCGGGAATGGAGACGAACGCAAGATGCATGGCCATCACTCTTCATCGCTTGGCTGAGATCACGCTTTATTTGCCACTGGACCGGCCTTTTTGCCCGGCATCCCGCGGGCCAGGAGGCACGCCGGCGTCGTGCAACTTCATCATGCCCCTGTTGCCCGGCCGGCGCGAGAGCTCAGCCGGCGGCGCCCCGCCGCCGGCCCCCGCGGTCAGTTCCGGGGCTTGGTTCGGGCTGTCGCGGGTGCGGCCCACGGGTCTTCGGGCCACGGATGCCGCGGATAGCGGCCGCGCATTTCCGCCCGGACCTGCGCGTAGGGCCCGGACCAAAACGACGCGAGGTCGTCGGTCACGGCCAGGGGCCGGCGGGCCGGCGAGAGAAGGTGGAACAGCACCGGCACGCGCCCATCGGCCAGCCGCGGCGTCTCTGCCCAGCCAAAGCACTCCTGCAGCTTGACGGCCACTACCGGCCTGCCGGTGGTGTCTCCCGCATCCGGGTAATCGATCCGGATCCGTGACCCGCTGGGGACCGCCAGCGATTCCGGTACCAGTTCACCCAGCCGGGCAGCCTCGGGCCACGGCAGCAGCCGGCTCAGCGGACCGGCGAGGTCGATGCCGCCCGTGGATGCCCCGCCGGCCAGTGCAGCGAGCTCCGGGGCCAGCCAGTCCTCCAGCCGGGCCAGCAGCGCCGGCTCGGAAACGTCGGGCCATGACCCGCCCAGCTCCCGGTGCAGGAGGGCAAGACGGCGGCGTAAGCCATCCGCCGCCGTCGACCATCCAATGCTTGCCAGCCCCTCGCTCGCCAGGGCGCGGGCCACAGCTGCACGGCCCTCCTCCGCAGAAGGCCTTACCGGGGTGGACGAGAGCACGATCGCGCCCAGGCGGCGCTCCCGCCGGGCCGAGACGCGGCCCTGGCCAAACCGCGCGTGCAGCGTTTCGCTCAGGAGATTGCGGGCGGCGGCCTCTGCGGTGTCCGCCGTCAGCGGCGCCGCAGAGCGGATGACGGCGCCGGTCCCCGCGGCGTCGCGCCCTTGCGCGCGCGATACTTCGGCCACGCCCAGCCAGTCGTGCCCGGACAGGGGGCTGCCGGCCGGCAACCCGGCCCGCGTTCCGGACGTCAGGAGGTATTGTGCCGGACCCTCGCCGGGAACGCGGCGCGCCACCCGGTCCGGGAAGGCCAGCGCGACGACGAACCCGATCGCCTCCGCGGCGCCCACCGCCCCGGCAGGGACAGAGGGCCCGACGCCGGAGGACTCCTGCCGCGCGATCGACTCCATCTGCCGCACGTCCTCCGCCCAGCGCCGAGATCCAGGATCCCGGCCCGTTCGCAACGCGGCGACCAGACGCGTGAGGTCAGCGCCCGGGGCACGCTGGTCCCCCGAGACCAGGGCGACAGCCTCGGCCGCCGTGCGGTGGCCCACCGTCGCGGCACCATCCAGCAGGGCGCGGGCAAGCCTGGGGTCCGTCGGGACCCGGGCCAGGATCTTGCCCAACCCGGTCGCGTGACCGTCCGGAGCGACGGCGCCGAGTTCCCGCAGCACTTCAACGGCCTCGTCCATGGCGGCCTGGGGCGGCGCGTCCGGCAGGGCCAGTCCCCGCCCGCCGGGGGCTCCCCAGCATGCCAGGAGCAGGGCGGCGCCGGTCAGGTCAGCGGCCGCAATCTCGGGCGTCTGGTGGGCTGGCGCGGCGCCAAAGGCCCTCTGGTCGTAGCAGCGGATCACGGTGCCCGGACCCTGGCGCGCGGCACGGCCGGCGCGTTGTTCCGCAGATGCCCGGGAGCAGGACACTGTGACGAGGCCGGACATTCCGCGGCCGGCGTCGCGGCGCGGCTCGCGGGACAGCCCGGAATCAACCACCAGCCGGACGCCTGGGACTGTGAGGGAGGACTCGGCGAGTGCGGTGGAAACGATGATCCGGGCAGCCCCGCCGGGCTCACGCCCGGAGACGGCGCGGTCCTGCTCGGCCGGGCCGGCTTGGCCGTGCAGTTCCAGGACCTCAGCGCCGCTCCGGCCGCGCAGCCGCGCCGCAATGTAGGAGACCTCCCAGGCACCGGGAACAAACACCAGGGCGTCAATGTCCCGCCCGCCAGCCAACGCGGCGGCATGCCCCGCAGCGGCCGTGTCGGCCACGTGGTCCAGGAAGGCCCGGGCCACTCCCCGTTCGTCCAGCCGCGGCACCGATGCGGGGGCCCATTCCACCTCCAGCGGGAACAGCGCGGACGGACAGTCGACAACCGGCGCCGGGCCGCCGTCGTCGTTTCCGGCCGCCGTTTCCCCGATCAGTGAAGCGAAGCGGGGCGCGTCGAGGGTCGCCGACATGGCCACGAGCGTGAGGTCACCGCGCAGCTCGCGGACTTCGATGAGCATGCCGAGGAGGAGGTCGGTCTCCAGCCCGCGCTCGTGGACCTCGTCGAGGACCACGGCGTCGATGCCCTCGAGCCCCGGCTCCGCGAGGAGGCGGCGCAGCAGGATGCCGGGGGTAACGAACTCGATGACGGTGCCTGGGCCTGTCTGGCGTTCCCCGCGGACCGTGTAGCCCACGCGATCACCGAGCCGGGTGCCGTCCAGGGCGGCCAAGCGCCGGGCGGCCGCGCGGGCAGCGACGCGGCGCGGCTGGGTGACCACGATCCGCGGAGGGCCGCCGCGGACGGGCCGCCCGCTGTTCGCGATGTTGGCGTTTGCGATGTTAGCCAGCAGCGGCGGCACAAGCGTCGTCTTGCCCGTGCCAGGAGGAGCCTGCACCACCGCGGACCCCCCGGCACCGCCGCCTTGCAGCGCCGCCGCCAGAGCCTCCAGCGATACCGCAAAAGTCAGGCCAGCCCCGATGGCGTCGAGGTCGAAGAGGCCCTTGGAGCAGGCTGGGTCCAAGGGTGCGGTCGCGGAAGTCACGCCTCCATTGTCTCTGCAATACGCGTGGCCGGGGTTATGGGTGCGCAGTCAGGACCGTCCGTCCGCTGGCCACGGCACGGAT
Organism: Arthrobacter sp. 05L421; assembly: GCF_056397785.1. NCBI lineage: Bacteria > Bacillati > Actinomycetota > Actinomycetes > Micrococcales > Micrococcaceae > Arthrobacter > Arthrobacter sp. 05L421. The sequence continues at coordinate 154,986 of NZ_JBFTOC010000002.1, read as the reverse complement.
TTCGACGCGGCGGATGTCCTCAACCCGGGTCTGCGTGGTCGCTGTCGGCGTGGCCACTGTTCCGGGAGTTGCCGTCCAGGTGGCCACCTGTGTGGCGGCACCGCGGGAGTCAACAACCACCAACCCGTACTCCTCCGGAGTGCGGACGGCGCCGGGCGGGGCGTAGTCGGCCGGGGTAGGTGTGTACGTGCATTTCCAGTCGATCTGCGTTCCCCACGCCTGCCTGGTCAGGGATCCCGTGGCCATCAGTGTGCTGTCGGCTACCGGGGTGAAGTTCAGTGCTGTTGCGGACGCAGCCTGGGTCTGAGCGGCCGGCGGCGGGGAGGCCGTAACCGCAACGGTGACTGCGCCTGCGGCAGCAGCGGCGCCCAGCATGAGGCTTGCGACAGCCAGGCGGGTGCGCCGCCGTCCATGCTGGACCCTTTTCGCCAGCCCGGGTTGCAACCTCGGGGTTGGCCTTTCGCCGTCGGTCCGCCCGAGGGCCTGTGCTTCTTCGGCTGACAGTGTGGCAAGGAGTGACGGCAGTCCGGCAAGTTCGGCGACGGCGGCCCTACAGCCCTCGCAGCCTGAGAGGTGCTCCTCGAACTCGTGGCGCTCAGAGGACACCAGGGATCCCAGCACGTACGCGGCATCCCAGCGGCGGTACTCATCGGTCCCGTTGTAGCTCACGGCGTCACGCCCCCTTCCTGCAGAGCCAGCCGCATTGCCCTCAGCGCGTAGTGCAACCGTGACTTCACGGTGCCCTCTGCGAGTTGAAGACTTTCCGCGATCTCGGCCGTTGTCTCCCGCAGATAGTACGAGTGAACTACGACGGCCCGGTGCTCGGCGGACAATCCAGCGAGGGCATCCGATACCAACCACCCATCCAAGATCCTGTCCACCCGGTCCGCCTCCGGAACCTCAGGCAGCTGGTCGGTTTCCGTTTCGTGGCGACGGCGGGCGCTGCGCCGGTCATCGATGACAAGATTGCGGGCAACCGTGTAGAGCCAGGCCCGCACCGCCGCTTCCGGGCGCTGCAGAATCGCCGGGTGTTTCCAGGCCCGGATCAGCGTCTCCTGTACGACGTCATCGGCCAGCGAACTGTCACGGGTCATTCTCATGACGAATCGCCAAAGCGCCGGGCCGTAGGCCTCGTGCAGCGACCGCAGTAGCTCTGCCTCCTGATCGGACATTTCCGCCTCCTAGATGTAGGACGACGCCGGCCTACGATCAGTTCACCGGGCCCCTGCTTCGGCAGCGGCGGGGCGCCGTTGAACCCTCAGGCTGCCGGGACCGTTGTAGGGACAGCCCGGCCGTCCCTGGCCGGCCTTCCCTGAGGAGAGCACAATGAAGATTTCCCGCCCGGCGTCAGCCGCCGCGGCGTTAGGCACTACTTTGCTGCTGACGGCCTGCTTCGCCGGGCACCCTGCAATGCCGGCACCGGCCCCCTACACAGTGCCGTCAGTTCCCGCGACGGGGAGCCCCTCGCCGTCGCCCAAAGTCCCCGCAAGCCCTGACCCGGCTCCAGCGCCGGCCCCGTCCCAGGTAGCTACGGCACCGCCGGCTCCGGCAGCCCTCCCGCCCCAGGTGGCTCCGGCACCGCCGCCTCGGCCTGCCATGGTGCCGGCCCCGATGGTCCGGCCGCCCGCCCCGGCACCGCGACACGTCGTTCCGCCGGCGGCCCCGGCCCGGCGGCCGATGGTTCCGAATCCCATGATCCCGCGGCCGATGATCCCGCCCGCCATGACTCCCCGGCCCATGGTTCCGCCCGCCCCGTCGCCTCGGGGGAACGACCAGGACGGCGATAACAACGGAGGACCGGACGACGGTGACGGCAACAAATAGCTCTATCGGGGGGCTTAGAGCACGAAGCCGAAAGTCGTTGCTGTTCGTCGCGCTGCTAGGGACGACGGCGGTGCTGGGCGCCGGTGGCTGCGGTTCCCGAACCGGGAACCAGGTACCGGCGGCTTCTCCGTCCGGCGCAACACCGTTCTCCTGGTTCCACGCCGGCCCTGCCCCGGCGGGGTGGCAGTCCTTGGCACTGCCGAAAGCAACAGCGGTGTTGTCCATCCCGCCCGGTGCAACTCCCACACCGGGCGACCCGGGCACGGTATCTGCCACCGTCACGGCGCCCAACGGTGATCTCAGAATTTATCTCAACGCCACGCCGCAACTAGGCGACGAAGCGCAGTCCACTTGGCCAGAATTCCGGCTCGCCCACCTCACGGGCGAACACGCCGCATCTGCGAACCGGCTGGCGGAGCGTGCCGGCATGCGGTTCCGCGGAGGCCCGGGCTCCTGTGTGGAGGACACATATGTAACCCGCATCGGCGGCCACAAATACCGGGAGATCGCCTGTCTCGTTTCCGGAACGCGGGGCGGCAGTGTCCTGGTAGCCGCCGCACCCGCCGCCTCCTGGGACCGTTACAGCCACGTGCTGGAGCAAGCGGTGGACGCCTATGCCTCCGAGTAGGTGCACGCCACCCACGTTGGAGCCGGCCGGTTGGATTAGTGGCAGCCAAGGCGCGAGACTGGATCAACTCGATCACGAAAGTGGGAACCACATGATCAACCTCAAGCAAGACGCCGAGGGCTTCATCCGCATGAACAGGCATTTTCCGGAAAAGTCACAGATCAGCATCACGTTCACTGACGGTTCAGAGCAGGTCTACTCCGGGCGCCGGCTCAACGGTCTCTATGACGACGCCGTGGCGGAGTACCGGGCCCAGAATCACCTGGACGCCAAGGGGTTCTCGCGGGCCCCCAAGAAAACGGTCCAGCCGGCGAACAAGATCGAGTTCGTTACGATGCACGCTGGAATGGACCCGTAACAGCGCCTCGGCATCCAAGCATCCGCCTGAGTCGGTCAGCCTCGGCCCGTCGGGCCCCGGCTCCTGCTTATGCTGCCGGATCAGCCGACGCCGATTGCGCCGGGCCCGTGCGCCGGACGGCGGAGGGCCCGGGCGCGGATGCGGAGATCGTTGTCGTGCACCCGTCGGTCAACGCCGGGCACCGGTGTGGGGGCGGTCCTAGTCCGCGGTGCCGGTGGACTTGCGCGCAACTCGTCCGGGCACAGGTCACTGATCAGCCCCATGCCGGCGTACTCGCGCATGGCCCTGATGCCGGCAACAGCAGCAGGCTTGTCTGCAAATCCCTTAGAGACGGCCAGTACCGCCCCATCCGGTGCCCTGAGCCGGAACCTGATGCAAGCATCAGCATCTACGAAGAGTTCAAATGTGCCGGCCATGACGATCCTCCGATGTGTGGGCTCCCCGTCCGGGCATCATCGCCACGGTAGAGACGGGAAAGCCTCGCTGCTTCCCAGTGGTTTGGTTTGTCCTCGCTGCTGAACTGATGACGTCAGCTGCGTCCTATTAGTCTCGCTGCGGCCTTGAAACGCCCACAAGGCCGGCCACGTAAATCCTAGGTAAATAGCAGCCAACAATGCCGTCCGCGAGGCCACCCCGGTACGCTGCGGGGTAGGAAACAATGCCGGCGCCAGGGCCCTGCCGCCGCCGTGCCCCTACAAGGGCGGCCAATGGTCGCGGCAGTAGGCAACGCGACTGGCACCCTCAGACGGCGGCGGGATGACCCGGTCCCAACACGGGGCGACGGCGTCGCCCCGTGCGGAAGGCTCTGTCGCCGCTGTGCGGCCCGCATCACCGGGAAGCCAGGTCATGACTGAATCGTTGGACAACGTACCCCCATTGTTATTGGCTGAAGGCGCACCGGCTCGCATTACGGACCGCCATGCGCCTCACGCAAGAGTAGCCGGGAGGACTGACACGAAAACAGGGACTTTAGACCGTATCGGCGAACGCCGCTGACATCTAGGCCCACGCGCATGACGCCGCCCTGTATCAGCCACTCCCAATCGCACCTTCATCGCGCCATTGGCGGCCTCAGTGATGTTCGCATAGGAAAGCCCGACTCGTTGCAGACCGTGGACGTAGCCTCTTAAGTGACCGGGACTTATGCTGGCCGCATGAGGCTCTTGCGATCCCTTGCATGGCTGACAGTCTTGCTGCCGTCACTGGTGCCGGTCGGGGGGTGCGCGAGAGTTTGCCCGGCCATCGCGTGGATCAACTTCGTCACCGTGACCCTGGATGGGGACACCCGCAACGTGTCGTGGGTGCAGCTGTGCACCCCGGACTCATGTTCCCGGGCGGCGGAGAGCCAAGCACCGCAGGCCGTACCTCCATCCGGGACGGCAACTCCAACCGGGGCCAACGGTCTCGGTACCGCGCCGGGCGGTGGTCACACCGTGCGTCGCATCGTTGTAGAGAAGATCGGCTCGGACAGTTGGCGGTTTGGGTTCGAAATCGACTCCCCCGGATCAGTGGTCGTCCGCGCTCTCGACTCAACAGGAAAGACTCTCGCCGAGAAAAAGACGTCCCTAGCGTGGCAGCGGACCGGCGGAACAGTCGGATGTGGCGGGCCGGAGACGGCATCGCCCGTCACGCTGACGGTCAACGTTTAGCGCCGGCGGTCGTCGGGTGGGCCCCACCGCTCTCATTCTCCTCAGTGCGAAGCGGCAGAAGTGTTTCATCCATTGGAAATGGATGTCGTCGCGGCGGGGAATCCAAGGCAGTCTTGCGGACAGCCCGCGGTCCATTGACAGGAAAGAAGGATGCGATGTCCCTCAGCGTTGAGGAAATGAACAAGCAGCTGCCGGTGGCGAATGTGCTTCCCGGCGACGCCGTCCCGTATTACATGGCGTCGGGCGAGGGCGCCCGTTATGAGATCAACGGCCAGCTGGTCACAGTTATCGCCCGGGCGGCGGATACCGGCGGAATCTTCAGCGCCGCCTACATCTCCGGCGGCATGGGAGCCGAATCGCCGTTTGTGACCCATGCCGTGGAACACAAGACGCTGTACGTCTTCGACGGCATCCTGCATGTCTGGCTGCCGGGAGAAAGCCGGATCCTGACTCCCGGGGATTCCGTGGTGATCCCGCCAGGAACCCCGCACGCGTACCGGATGGCGAGCCACTACACCCGGTTCCTGAACTGGATGACTCCTGGCGGCGCCGAGGCCTATTACGAACGCGTCGGCACCCCCATCGATTCGCACGTCCCTCCTGTCACGGCGGGACGAAAGCTCAGTCTGCGGGAGTGCGTCGAGGTGGGCGCAGAATTCGGCATGACGTTCCCCGACGTCGAACGGGTGGCGCCGTCCTTCCGGCAGGACGCCGGACTGCCGTCCGCCCAGAGCCCATACTTCCTCAGCGCCGGCGAGGGCGAGCGGCTGGTCAGCTACCAGACCATGTTCACGTACCTGTCCCGGCCGGCGAACACGGGATCGAACTACTTTGCCGTCCACACCAAGGGCGCCAAATCTCCCTACATTCCGCTGCATTTCCATGAACAGCACACGGAAAACTTCCTCTGCACGGAGGGCCGGATGTGGATCTACGCCAACGGCCGCGAGGCGCTGCTCACCAAGGGTGACTTCCTCCACGCTCCGGCGGGAACCATCCATTCCTTCGCCTTCGACTCCCACAACACCCAGATGGTTGGTTTCCTGACGCCCTCGGTCTTCAACGGCTTCTTCGAATACTTCAACAAGCCCACCGAGGACTACATGTACACGGAGGGCGGCCAGCCATACATGGACATGGAGGGCTTCGGCCGGGCCCAGGCCGAGATGGACCTGACAGTGGTGGGTCCCCCGCCGCAGCGCCGAGCAGCGCTGGACTTCTAGGCAGCGCTGGACATCTGGGCGCCGCTGGTCATCTTCGAACACGAATAAGGCAGGTCCGAGCGCTATCGGGATCGTCGTAGCGGATGGTGGTCGTCGTCCAGCATGGCCTGACGGCATCTTCCGCACGGGGGGATGAGTCCGCGCCCTTCGTTCCCCGCCGCGGCGATCGTCAGAAGGGGGCCGGCCCAGCAGCGGCAGCCGCACGGAGAGCGACGAGTTCGGCGCGCGGGCCGCCGGTGAAGTGATAGACATTCACTCCGGTGTATCGTCCCGGCGGCATCCATCGCAGCTGCAGCGACCCTGTGATTAGGCTTCCGAGCGTGGCAGCCAGATCCAAAGCCGCATCTATAACTGACATCTCGGACTCAAATAGCCTCATGGGCTCATTCTGCGGGGACACCCCCGGGCCGCGGGTTTAGGCTTGCAGCCATGGCGATCATTCATCAGGCAGAACTGCAGCCGACGAAACTTGAACTTCTCGAAGAGTGGCTGCCCAGCCAGCCGTGGTTCACTGAGCCCGGCACGGCAGGATTGCGCAAAGTAGGCTCCTACCGGTTCGACGACCCCGCCGGTGAGGTCGGCATTGAAACGATCATCGTCTCGGTGGGCGGATCCACCGTTCAAGTTCCCCTCACGTACAGGGCCCAGCCCCTGGCCGGAGCGGAACCATGGCTAGTCGGAACGATGCAGCACTCGGTTCTCGGCCCCAGATGGGTTTACGATGCCTGCGCCGATCCCATCTACGTGGCAGCGCTGGCGGCGAGCATCATGCTGGGCCGCCCGCAGGCTGAGCAATACCTCCAAAAAGGGGGAACACAAGAACTCCTGGCCCAGTCGGTCTTCGTGCACAGCACCGGACCGAAACTCGATGCAGTTCCGGACGTCACTTCGGCTACCCCACGCCCCGTCGACGCCGGCACGGCTATCGAGACTGCCGGCCTCCACTTAGTCGTTGTCCGGCGACTGGACCTTAGCGAGCAGCCAGTCGGCCGGCTCACGTTGACGGGCACCTGGGAAGGACAAAAGAACGGCGTCAAACTCGCCGCAATCAGCGAGGCCTGACTCTTTCGAAAGCTAGGTGCGGTCCACTCCCTCGTTGTCTCTGGGATGGTTGTTGCCGTCCCGCAATTCGTGCTGGTCCCCCTGGTGTTCCCGCAGTTCCCGCCCGCGGCGGATGTCCTCTTCCTCGCGGGCCTGCAGCTTGTCGCTCTGTTTCGTGTCCCGAGGCGGCAGCTGGATGGTCTCCTCGGCCTCGATGCCGGCCTGGAGCTGGCGGCCACGCTCCATCTCGGCGTCGAACTCGGCACCGAACAGCAGCGACATGTTCAGGATCCAGAGCCACAGCAGCGAGATGATGACGCCGCCGATCGCGCCGTAGGTCTTCTCGTAGCTGTTGAAGTTGGCAACGTAGAAGGCGAAGGCCAGGGACGCAAGCAGGAAGATCACCAAGGCGATTGTGGACCCCAGGCTCATCCAGCGGAACTTGGGCTGCTTTACGTTCGGCGTGGCGTAGTAGAGGATGGCGATCGCCAGGATCACGAGCAGCAGGATCACCGGCCACTTGAGAATGTTCCACGCCGTCAGGACGACGTCCCCCAGGCCGATTGCGTTGCCGACCGCCTCGGCCACCGGCCCGCTCAGGACCAGCATGGCTGAGAGCACCAAGACGATGAGCACGGTGGCAATCGTGACCAGGAGCATCGTGCCCCGAAGTTTGATAAACGGCCGGCCCTCGTCGATTTCGTAGATCCGGTTCATGGCCCGGCCAAACGCCCCGACGTACCCGGAGGCGGACCACAGGGCGGTAAGGATGCCGAGTACCAGGGTGAGTCCGGCAGCGGAGGAGCTGCTGAGCTGCTCGATTGGCCCACGGATGGCGTTCACTGTGTCGCCGGGCGCGAAGCCCTGGACGATCTCGAGGAGCGCAGATGTGGTCTTCCCGGCCTGCCCAAATATGCCCAGCAAAGACACGAGGGCCAACAGCGCCGGGAAAATGGAGAGAACCGAGTAGTACGTCAGGGCTGCGGCGAGATCCGGGCACTGGTCCTTCGTGAATTCACGCAGGGTCTTCTTGGCGATGTACTTCCAGGATGGCTTGGTGACGTCGGTGGGGCTGTCCGGTTTGCGGGAGTCGTCCGGAGCGGGCGCCGTGCGGGCCTTGGCGGTGCTGCTATGGTCCGTTTCGGCGTCGGTCATGGAGTCATTTTCTGCCTTGGCAGGGTTCTTGGCCATGGAAAAGTCCTTCTTGGGGTTAAGCGAAGTGGCCGGCCGCCCAGCGCATTAGCGAGGGCGGCCGGCTGGATTCAGATGCGGCCTCAGGCCTGCTGAACGTTGTCCTTGGCTTCGGCGGTCCGGTCCTTGACGTCCGCCACAGCCGTTTGGCCGTCTGCCTTGACGTGTTCGGTAGCGTCCGCCGCAGTGGCCTTGACGTTTTCCATAGCTTCCTGGGCGGGTTCCTTGAGCCCCTCGGCCACGTGCTTGGCGGCGTCCGTCAGTTCCGCCGTCAGCGGCTCGGCGGCCGACTTGAGGGCATCAGCGGCTTCACGCTCCTTCTGGCTGGCCGGAATCAGGGAGGACACCAGCAGGCCGGCGCCGAAAGCGATCAGCCCGGCGGCCAGCGGGTTCCCCTGGGTCTTCGCCTTCAGCTGGGTCGGCGCGGCCGCGACCGCTGAACCGGCGTCACTCACGTGCGCGCCGGCGCTTCCTGCGGCTGAATGGACGTTGTCGGCGGTGTGGTCCGCGGCTCCCATGACCCTCTCCTTCACTCCAAAGACGGCGTCCTTAACCTTGTCTGTTTGCCGCTGGACAATGTGCGACGGCGTGACCTTGTCTGCGACGGCGTCCACGTTGGTGCCCAGGCGGGCGCGGGTTGCTTCAATATCTGCTCGGATGACATCCGGGTTTTCACTCATCGTGTTTCCTCGCTGGATCTAAGAGTTGGGTTTCAAAGTGGGCGGGATTTCCTGCAGGGTCTCGGCGGTCTGCGGCATGCCCTTAATCGCGTTGAGTTCCTTGCGGCCCATGGCCGCCAGGATGGCGGCAACAATGGCCCAGATGACCGCGACCACCACGGCGGACCACCCCAGACCCATCAGGGTCCCTAGCGCCCACCAGAGCGCCACAGACAGGAACAGAAGCACGAAGTGGCCAGCGACGCCGGCGCCGGCCAGCAGGCCGGTCCCTTTGCCGGCCCGGGTGGCGGACTGCTTGAGTTCGACCTTGGCCAGTTCCACTTCCTGCCGCATCAGGGTGGACATGTCCCGCGTGACCTCGCCCAGCAGGTCACCCAGGGAATTGGACTCCGCCTTCGCGTGGGCGGCGGTGGGAGGGATTTCGCTGCTCATCGACGGCCGCCGTCAAAGGGGTCATCGCGCAACGGATCAGCCGACCGCAGGGGCTCGCCGGCAAGGGGCTCAGAGGTCCGGCGGCCCGGCGCGGCGTCGCGGAGGGGATCGATAGCGCCCAACTCGGAGTCCAGCGGATTCGGAGGATACGTGTCCGCGTAGCCCGCCGTCGTGGTTTGCGGAGCCGGCATCTGCACCGGCGGCGGCGGAACCGCTACCCCGGTATCGGGGATCCGGCCGGCGGCGGACGTTCCGGTAGCCGTGATTCCGGTCGTCTCGGGGGCCCCGGCGCTCAGGCTGCGGCTAAGACGCCCGGCCAGTACACCGGCCCCGGCCGCGAGCAAGAGGAACGTGCCCGGGCGCTGGCGGGCAAAGGACTTTACCTCCGTCAGGAGCGAACCAGGGTCGCGGTTATCGAGCCAGGACGCGACGGCGGAGGACCGCTCTGCGGCTTGGCGGACTAGGTCGCTGGCCACGCCGGGCTGATCGGAGGCAGCGGCCATGGAATGCAGTTCGCCGGCGACGGATCGCAGGCCTTCGGCGACCTTCTGCTGCTGGGTCCCTGCCTGATCGGTGAGGTCAGACTTGGCCTGGTGCAGCAGGCCCATGGCATTCGTCTTGACCTCGGCGGCGACGTTGGCTGCCTCCGTCTTGGCCGTTTCCGCGACGTTCTGGGCTGCGTCTGTGGCCTGACGCTTTACGTCCGCCGCTTCCTCCTTGGCTGCCTCCGGTTTTGAGCCAGCGCGCTCCGCACCTTGAGGGGGCACCACGCCAACGCCGGCGTACTGGTCAGTGGAAGCCTGGGGTGTTGCCTGGGCCCATGGGTTCTCTGTCATCGTTGCTCTCTTTCAGGAATGGTCTGCTTGGGATCGTGGCTGGCGGACCGGATGAATTAGTAAGCACGGTTACTAACTAGATAGTAAGCACACTTGCTATCTGCTTCGCAAGGCCTTAGCGAAAATCGAAGGGGAAACAGCGTGCGGCGCGGGCTTCCCGCATGAAAAATAGTAAGCATGCTTGCAAAATTGATGCAAGACATGCTTAGTGTGGAGCAGGACGTCGGCACATATTGGCGCCGTCCCTGACAACGTGATTTCGTTGCCACCCAATCAGGAAGGCCCTCTTCGTGATCCACGCCCCTGAGCCCCACGCCTGGGACGGTTACCGGCTTCTGACCGCAGCGGCCCGCTTAGTCCAGCGGCTCCACGACGATGCCCTGGCACCGTTGGGACTGACACGTGCAGCCGTCATCGCCTTGGAAGCCGTGGCACCCGGCCCCATGTACCAGGAACAGCTCGCCGCCAAGGTTCATGTACAGAGCCAGACACTCGGGCGCGTCCTCGCCCGACTGGAAGAGGGAGGTCTGGTCACGAGGACACGCAATCCAGCTGACCGACGTCAATTTCACGTCCAGATAACGGACGCCGGAAGTGTCGCCCTGCGTGCGGCCCGCCAGGCAGAGAGGGCTGCCGTCCCCGCGGACTTCGACGGGTGGGAGATCCTGTCGGAACAACTCGCACGGTTTGTGGATTTCTTCCAGACCCCCCGGCCGAGGACTCCAGGCGCCAGTGCCCCTTCGGCGGCCAAACCTGACCCGGCAACTCCAAAGGACTAGGCTCCCGCGCGCGGATCCCCATCTCCCTGCCATCCGTGACCCGGGGCCAGCCGCCGCATCCATTGCATGCAAGGCCGCGAAGGGAGCGCCGCAAACAGCAACCACGACACCGGGTATTGCACGACACAACGCATGCTGATTAAATCGCGGTTACGGCCGCATTCCACGACCGGTCTACCGAAAGGAAGTACAGTAATGGGAATTCTTGCGTTCCTCATTCTCGGCCTTATCGCAGGAGCTATCGCCAAGGCGGTCCTTCCCGGACGGCAGGGAGGCGGCTGGCTTATTACACTCGTTGTCGGCGTCGTAGGCGCAATCCTCGGAGGCTGGATAGGTTCGTTGATCTTCGGAGGAGGCCTCGCGGACTTCTTTGACCTGCGGACCTGGCTCCTTTCAATTCTTGGGGCCGTCATTGTGCTTCTGATCTATGGCGCCGTTGCCGGGCGCCGAAGCAGGGCTTAGAGCCATTGCATGCATGATCTTCCCCTAGGGGCGGACTGCGATTTCTTTTAGACGGCTGCTGGCCGGTGCTGTGACACCCCGGGACGCAACGCCCGGGGTGCTCCCCTGACACAGCCGGCTTTCACACTGCACGATGCCCAAGCCCAAGACTGGCCCGGCTGCCCCGCAAGCCTTCGTGGAGCACAGACTCCGGAAGTCTCCCGCGGCCGAGGTCTTCGCTCCAACCGCCCCACAACGGTGAGCAGAGGTGCGGGCACGAAAGTTTACGTCTCACGTGGTGCGGGCCAGCCGCCAGAGGCACCCGAAAACTCCCTGACCTGACCGGCACCCAGAGAGCGAAAACGACCCCCATGACGATCAAGCTCAACACCGAGGCGCTGCGCCATGCCCGACGTCTGATCAAGGACGCAACGATTGCCCGGGATACCCGGGGCGACTGGAGCGAGCACGCCCCTGACGCTGACAAGGAAAACGCGTTCATCGACCGGCACGGCTACACCGAGTACGGCACGTGGCATCTGGGCGAAGACACCGAGAAACCCGACGACACCAAGGGACGTTACAGCTTTCCCTTTGGGGATTTCCGGCGGCTGCACCGCTGCGCGATTCTTGCCATCGAGAGCCGGGCCGCCCAGAACGACCACGACGACATCGCCAAAGCGGCGAAGTCCCTCCTTGACGAACTCGACAAGGACTAGAACCGACGGCAGGTGCAGCTATGGCCTCGGGCCTGCGGCAGTGCCAGTATGTTGGGAATCGGGTTCCAACAAGTTATCCGGCGCCGGGCAGAAAGGACGCACGGTCATGACCTACATCAACGACTTCGCCGATGTGGGACACGGCGACGTCGATGTGGCCGGCGGCAAGGGCGTCGGACTGGGCGGCCTCACCCAGGCCGGGCTCCCGGTTCCTCCGGGGTTTGTGTTGAACACCGCGGCCTATGCGGATTTTGTGGCTGCCAACCACCTCGAGGCCGGCATCCGCGAACTGGCCGCACTGCCGCCGCTGGCGGCGCCACAGGACTACGAGGATGCCTCGAAGCGGATCCGCGCCCTGTTCACCGGCGGCACCATGCCGGCCGTGATCGCAGCAGAACTCGGCGATGCCTACGGGCGCCTGGGCAACGGGGATTCGGCTGTGGCAGTGCGCTCCTCTGCCACGGCCGAGGACCTCGCCTCGGCCAGCTTCGCCGGGCAACAGGAAACCTACCTTAATGTCCGCGGTACAGACGCTTTGGCCGAGGCCGTGACCGATTGCTGGGCATCACTGTGGACGGCGCGTGCCATGGCGTACAGGGCCCGCGAGGGCGTCGGGCCGGACGCAGTACGCCTCGCGGTGGTGGTCCAGCAGATGGTCGACGCCGAGGCAGCCGGGGTCATGTTCACCGCCAATCCGGCTAACGGGCGCCGCGACCAGATCGTGATCAGTGCCGCGTGGGGTCTGGGCGAGTCTGTGGTCAGCGGTACGGTGACCACGGATGACGTCGTCGTCGAGGCAGCCACGGGCTCGGTATTGTCGCGCCGCACGGCTGATAAGGAGGTCATGACTGTCTACGCGGACCACGGCACGCGGGAGCAGCCGGTGCCGGCCGCGCGGCGTCGTCAGCCCGTTCTGGACAACCAGTCGGCGGCCGCACTGGCCGGCTATGGGTCGCGGATTGCTCATCATTTCGGGGTGCCGCAGGACATCGAGTGGGCACGGGCCGCCGGCGAGTTCTTCATCCTGCAATCCCGGCCCATCACGGCACTGCCTGAACCGACGGCTGACACGCCGGCTGTCTGGACGGTGCCGTACCCGAAGGGGATGTACTTCCGGGCGAGTATCGTGGAACAGTTGCCCGACCCGCTCTCGCCGCTGTTCGCCGACCTCATAGACGGCTCGGTGGCCCGTTCGTTGCGAGCCCTGATGGCCGAGGCGGTCGGGAAGAACGTCATCCGCGATGACGACGTGGGACTGCCCACCATTAACGGCTACGCCTATTACTACTACCGCACCTCGGGAATGTGGCGGATGATGGGCAAGTCGCTGACCGCAGTACGGGCGCTGGTCAGAGGCAAGGCGCACATGGGAGTGGCCGGCTGGCGGGAGTTTTCGCATCCGCGCTACGAGCAGGCGATCAAAGACTGGTCCGCGTCCCCCGTCGAGGAGCTCTCCGGCCAGGAACTGTTCGAGGGCGTGCAGGCGTTGCTGGACGCCGGCACCGTCTACTACACGGCCGTGCAGTCAATCATTCCCATCGCCGCAACAAGCGAAATATCGTTCCGGGCCTACTACGACAGGTTCGTTCGGCGCGACGGAGATCCTCCCGCCCAGACGTTCCTCCTCGGCTACGACAGCGAGCCCATCCGGGCGGAGAAGTCGCTGTTCGATCTGGCGGCCTGGGCCCGGGAAGTTCCGGGGCTGGCCCCGGCGATCCTCAACGAAACCACAGCGGGACTGGTCGACGCGCAGCGCTCCGGGATCGCGCCGGCCGGCGTCGATCAGGCGCTCTGGCAGCAATGGCATCCCCGCTTCCGGGATCACCTCGACCGGTTCGGCCATGCGGTCTACAACCTCGACTTCGTCAGCCCGTTGCCGGCCGACGATCCCTCGACCCTGCTGGAGACGGTGAAGTTCTATCTGCGGGGACAGGGCAACGACCCACACGAGCGCCAGCGACTGTCGGCCGAGCGCAGGGAGAACCAAACCAACCAGGCGATCAGCCGGCTCGGGCCGAAACGCAAGGCGGCGTTCCTCCGGTTGCTCCGGTGGGCTCAGAATGCCGCCCCGGTCCGCGAGGACGCCCTGGCCGACGTCGGCCTGGCCTGGCCGCTGCTACGGCGGATGCTGCTCGAACTCGGACGGCGGCTGGTGGACTCCGCCGTCATCGCCGAGCCTGCCGACGTCTTCTGGCTGCGCCGCCATGAGCTGAAAAGCGCCGTCGAGTTCGGCCTCGCCGCGCCGGGCGCATTGACCACTGTGGCAATTACCGGAGCCGACCGGCCCGTCCGCGCCGACGCCGTCGAGGAGCGCAAGATGCTGTGGCGGGGGCAAGCCAAAGCCGCTGCCCCGCAACTGCTCCCGGAAAGCCGGTGGATGGAGGGGGCCTTCGGGAAAATGATGCCCGCAGGCTCACAGGACCAACTGGGCGACATCATCAAGGGCGTCGGCGCCAGCTCGGGCCGGGTCACCGCTCCGGCCCGCGTCCTTAAGGGCCCCCAGGATTTCGGCCTGATGGTGCCCGGCGATGTCCTGGTGGCCCGCATCACCACTCCCGCCTGGACCTCGCTGTTCGCGATGGCATCGGCCGTTGTCACCGACGTCGGCGGACCGTTGAGCCACAGCTCGATCGTGGCCCGCGAGTACGGCATCCCCGCCGTGCTCGGCACCGGGGTCGCCACCCAGCGGCTGACCAGCGGCCAGCGGATCCGCGTGGACGGCGACGCCGGCACCGTGGCGATCGAGGATCCGAGCGTCACGCAGGGGCCATGACCGATCCCCTCCGGGGCGCAACCGTGCAACACTGATCCGATGTTGACCTTCAGCATCTCCACTTCCTGCGGATTGCGTGGCCAGGCGAACAGCATCGGCGGTAGATTGTCGGCATGGGACAGACTTCCTCCGGCCGCCGGGATTTGCTCACCGTTCGGCTCTTGGGTGTGGCGGAGTTCAGCCATGCGCATTGGTTCTTCGGCAATCTCTATGAGGCCCTCGTCAAGATCCCTCACCGCGTCGCGGCCGCGGAAGCAAGCCGTGAACTCCCCCGGTCGCCCTTTGGCGCGGGTAGCCCCGGCCGGTATTACGCCCCGATCGCCCCGATCAACGCACCAGCGGCCATCGCTGCCCTCGTGGCAGGCTGGAAGCATGCCGACAGCAGGCCATGGCTGATAGTCGCTGCTGCCAGTTCGACGACCGGCGCGGCCGCCACCGCGTATCTGCTCCGGTCCATCAACCCCGCCCTGTTCTTCAGCCCACAACCGCTCAGCGAGATGCGGCGCAATCCGCTGCTGAAACGGTGGTACAGGGTCCACGCCCTCCGGCTCGCAGCCAGCGCTGTTGCCCTGGCCGCCATCCATGAGGCACGAACACTCCGGCTCAGAAGCCGCGGATAAAGGCCAAACGGCACCGACCCGCAGGAGAGACTCATGGACAGGCTCACTGTCACTGCTTCTACCGCTCTGGACAACGTTGCGTCGACCACCATGGACCACGCGGACTGGAACAACAGCACGGTCATCGCCGACGACACACCCGGCAGGGTCCGCGCGCTTCGCGAACGGGAAAACGTGATCGTCTGGGGAAGCCCGACGCTCGTCAAGACGGTCATGGCGGAGAACCTTGCCGACGAGTACGTTCTGCTGTTCTCGCCCATCGTGCTCGGGAGTGGCAAGAAGATGCTGCCGGAGGACGGAACCCGGCACACGCTGCACATCGTCGAACTTGAACTCCTCGAAGGCGGGATGCTGGCACTCCGGATGGCGCCGGCAGCGGCCTGAGGCGTCATCCTGCCCGTTCCGGCGTCGGGAACCTCGTGTTCCCCTGCTGCGCTAGCCCCCGTGGCCCGTTCCATCCGGCACGCTGGCATCGACCGGGAAGGTCATGAACGCCGGCGTATCGTAGGGATGGGCGGACAGGGCGGCATCGACGAGGGCGTTGCGCCGGGAGCGCGGATAGATCGCCTCGATCCGGGTTTCCGGCACCTCCTCGGGCGCATCGACGGCGCCGATGGTCGGGTTCGCGCCCTGCAGCGGCGTGAAGCGGCCGGTGCCTGGGCAGCAGCCGCTCCGCCCGGATGCGGGACGTTCTCGGCACCATCCAGGCCGACCAGGACGCCATCATCCGCGCACCGTCCCGCGGCGCTCTCGTCGTCGACGGCGGTCCAGGTACGGGGAAGACAGTCGTCGCCCTGCACCGCTCCTCCTACCTCCTTTACGCCGACCCCCGCCTCGGTCACCGTGGTGCCCACAGCAAAGGTGGTGTGCTGTTCATTGGACCGCACCGGCCTTACCTCGCCTACGTTGCCGACGCCCTCCCCTGCCTCGGCGAGGAAGGCGTGCGGACCTGCACGCTGCGGGACCTCGTCCCCGAGGGATCCGCCGCAGCGATCGAGACCGACCCGGACGTGGCCCTCCTGAAGTCGTCCGCGGGCATGGTGAAAGCCATCGAACCGGCCGTCAGGTTCTATGCGGAACCGCCCACCCAGGGGATGGAGATCGAGACGCCGTATGCCGACCTCTGGCTCAGCGTTGACGAGTGGGCCGAGGCGTTCGCAGCACCAGAGCCCGGCACCCCGCACAACGTGGCACGCGACGACGTCTGGGAGGAACTGCTCACAATCCTTGTGGACAAGTACGACGGCGACGACGTCCAGGACGGCTTGCTCCGCAGGGCGTTGGCGCAGAACATGGAGCTGGTCAACGCGTTCAGCAGGGCGTGGCCGCTGCTGAATTACCCGGACCTTGTCGGCGACCTCTGGCCGGTGCCCGCATACCTGTACATGTGCGCCCCCTGGCTCCGTCCGGGCGAGGTCACGAAGCTGCAGCGCCACGACGCCCGGGCCTGGACGGTGTCCGACCTGCCGCTCCTGGATGCGGCCCGGCAACGGCTCGGCGACCCCGAGGCCTCACGGCGCAAGCGTCGGCAGGACGCCGTCGTGGATGCGGAGCGAGAGCTTATGGACCGTGTGGTCGACGACCTGATCGCGGCCGACGACTCCGAAATCCTGGTGATGTCGATGCTGCGCGGGCAGGATTTGCAGGACAAGTTGGGCGACTTGGGACGCCAACGTGCCGACGTCGATCCGCAGCAGCGGCATCCCCGTTGTCCATGGGTCGACGGCGGAGCTGGGCTCAAGCCTCGACACCTGGCTCGCCGCGCATGCCGACGGGACCGCCTGCGTCATCGGCCCTAGGGGCATCGAGACCGGGCCGTTCCGGGCGACGTCCCGCGTCAGGTCACTGACCCCAGAGTTGGCGAAGGGACTCGAGTTCGACCTGGTGGTCCTCGTCGACCCGGGCGCGTTCGACACGGGCATCGAGGGCGCGGTGGACCGCTATGTCGCGATGACCCGGGCCACCCAGCAACTCGTCATCCTCAAAACCCTGACGTCGGCCAACGACCGTCACTGCCACCCGACGGTCACGATGTGGGGAACGCTGAGCGGCGCGAAGCGACGTGCGGGGGCCGGGCGCCAAGGCGCCGGCTCCGGCCTATCATGGGGATCACGGAACGGAACGCAACGGAACGCAGGCGGGGGCCGCTCAGCATGACCAGCGAACGCGAACGCAATGAAGCGCCGACGGGAGACGTGGCGCTCGTGACCGGTGCCAGCCGAGGCGTCGGCCGGGGCATCGCGATTGGCCTGCTGGAAGCGGGGTTTCGAGTTTACGGCTCGGGCCGCTCGATCGACCAGGCGGACCTGCCGCCGGGGATCCGGCGCCTCCGCTGCGACCATCTCAAAGACGAAGAAACGGCGCACGTGTTCGAAACGATCCGGTCCGAGTGCGACCGCCTCGATCTCCTCGTCAATTGCGCCTGGGGCGGCTACGAGAAAATGGTCGAAGGCGGCGCGTTCACGTGGCCTGCGCCGTTTTGGGATCAGCCGGCGCATCGCTGGACCGGCATGATGGACGCCGGAGTGCGAGCGGCATTTGTGTGTTCGGCCCATGCGGCGCGGATGATGACGCCACGGCACCACGGCTTGATCATCAACATCAGCTTCTGGTCGGCGCAGCGTCACCTCGGCAACACGATCTACGGCATCGCAAAAGCTGCCACGGACAAGATGACCTCCGACATGGCCGTCGAGCTAAAACCGTTCGCTGTTCCGGTGGCCTCGCTCTACCCCGGCCTGGTTCGAACCGAGGCGGTTGTGGCTGCGGCGAAAAGCGGCGCGTTCGATCTGTCGACCAGCGAAAGCCCTGAGTTCATCGGCCGCGTGATCAACGCACTGTTCCACGACCCGAACCTGATGGCGCGGACCGGCCACGTGCTGGTCGCCGCCGCGGTTGCCAAGGAGTTTGGCGTACTGGACATCGACGGAAGTTCGCCGCCGGCGCTGACACTGGCGGACATCGGTTCCTAGGGGCGAGCCCCCAGATGAGTTGGGTTGGGCCTTCGACCCCCTCGGTTGAGGGCGCCCGGCCGGTGCCGCACCCGGAATCCCTCTCCCCCGCTGTTGGTAGTCTTTAGCGGACTTCCACCAGACATCACTTGAGGTGCAATCCATGACCGCAACGACACCCACTCCGGGCACAGTCCTTCTCGCCGGCGCCACCGGCGATCTCGGCGGTCTAATCCTGCGGAACCTGATCGCCCTGGGGGCCACCGTTCGGGTCCTGGCTAGGCCACAGACCGACCCGGCACGGATCGCACAACTACGCGCCCGGGGCGCCGAAGTGATCCAGGCCGATTACGATGATCCGGACGCTCTCCGAAGGGCCTGCACGGATGTTGACTGTGTGGTCTCGGCGATCAACGGTCTCGACAGCGTTATCCTGGGTGCTCAATCGCGCTTGCTGGAGGCGGCGGCCGCGGTGGGCGTGCCCCGTTTCATCCCGTCCGATTTCTCCATCGATTACCGTGGCATCCGGCCTCGAAGCAACCGGAATCTGGAGCTTCGCAGAGACTTCGCTCAGAGACTGGACACCACTCAAATCCAGGCCACATCGATCCTCAACGGCGCCTTCACCGACATGCTCTCCGGGCAGGCACCAATGATCCTGTTCTCACGGCGCCGTGTGCTCTTCTGGTCCGACCCCGACCAAGTGCTCGACTTCACCACCAAAGACGACACCGCCACCTACACAGCCGCTGCCGCCGTCGACGAGAGGGCGCCCCGCGTCCTCCAGATCGCCGGGGACCAGACCACGGCAAGGACCCTGGCCTCCACCATGACCGACCTGACCGGAACGCAGTTCCGGCTCCTCTACGCGGGCAGTGTTGGTTCACTGACTGCCATGAGCCGGGCAGTCAGAGCCATCGTGCTTGCCTCTACCGAACCGTTCCCGCCGTGGCAGGGCATGCAGTACTTCGCCAGCATGTTCAGCGGAGACGCGACTCTGCGCTACATCAACAACGACCGGTACGGAAGCCGAAAATGGACCACCGCCCGGGACGTCCTGGAGCAGCACCTCCATAGCCAACGGCCACGCCTAAATAGTCTAAGAGCTACCGTTCACAGGTCATGATGGATGCCGCGACCCACCGGAAACACCCGCTCTTGGTTCGGAGCGGCGCGTTCATTGGGTTGGCCCGGTTAGCAGCTTTCTGATCTGGGCGAGCTTTGCTTCGGACTCTTCGAGGCTCAGGCGGAGCCCTTCGACTGTCCCGGTACTCGTGTCAGCCGCATCGACGGGCGGTGCGGAATCCTTCTTGGGAGCCAGGAAGAAGTTGGCCAGGTAACCGGTGAAGGTGCCGAAGATACCCACACCGAGGACGATAATGCCTGACCCGATGACACGGCCCAGATCGGTGACCGGATATTGGTCACCGTATCCAACTGTCGAGATCGTGACGATCGTGTACCAGATGGCATCCGAGGCGCTCGTGATGTTGGCCCCGGGGGCGTACTGCTCGACGCGGAGCATCGTGAGGCTTCCGAATTCCAAGACCAAAATGCCCATGAGCAACAGTACGTACAGGGAACTGCCAGCCCGGTCTTTGATCAGCGCGCGGCCGACAGTGCGGACGCCGACCTCGCGGAGCAGGCGGTACACACGGACCAGCCGGAAGATCCGCAGGATCTTGAACTGCGCCAACGGCACGCTGGCCAACAGGTCGGCCCAGCCAAAGTGCTTGAAGAAATAGGCGCCCGCCGATGGCGCGGTGACAATCCGGTAGAGGAAGTCGGCGAGGAAGATCACACTGAAAATGCCGTTCATCACCGTGAGCACGGTGTCCAGCGACGTGTCCCGCACGACATACAAGAGCACGAGATTGACGATCGACAGGACCGAAAGGATACCAATGAAGATCTCGTATCCGGTGCTCTTCAGTTCACTGCGTTCCTTGCTCATATGAGGATTCTGGCATGCGAGCAGCGGCATGGCCGACACTATTTTCGCCTAGCTACGCTAGGGCCTGCTCCCAGACCGCTTGATTCAGTACGACGTACTGAGCAGCGGCTCGCCAGTGCTCGCCGTGTCCATCAATGTACATGTCGGCCCAGGGCTGGAACCCTGTCTGGTTCGAGAACTTCAGGAGATTGAACATCGCCGCTGTTCGTTTCGCCATCGCGGCCGGCAGCGCCTTGCGTAGCGCGCCATCGGCTTCGTACCCGTCAACAACGGCGCGCAATCTCAAAGCCGCATCTTCCAGTGGTTGCCCGTCACACAGCTGGCCGAACGACTGCGCTGCGTACGCTAAATCCCACAGCCGCGTGCTGGGACCGGCGCCATCCCAATCGATGAACACCCAGCGGTCTCCTCTGATGAGATTCCACGGAGCGAGGTCGTTATGGCACATCAGATTCGGATTTTCAGCGGGCAGCAGCATGTGCCAGTCGTCCGGATGGGGAAACACGACTCCTTCACTCGCATCATGGATTTGCCGAATCATCCGGCCAACCCGTAGCAAATCGTCCTGCCCGAGCGGCAACTGATCCAGCGCGAGTACTCCTTCGATGTACTCGACCACATGTCGGCCGTCGTCGTCCCGGCCCAGGGGCTGAGGAACATCCACGCCAGATGACCGGAGCGCACCAAGATAGCTCTGCACTGCGGAAGAGTTTTCCAGCCAAGGTTTTCGGACGGTGTCACCTACGCGCACGACACTTTCCGACGCGTTTCCCCCTGTCAGTTCCTTCTCGTCCTCGACCATCCCAGAAGGCTACTGGCTGCGGTGATTGTGTCAACTTGATCGGGACCCACTAGGGCGGCCCGACCGGTGCCCACCCTCGACTGCAAGCTGTGGCTAGGTACTTTCGGTTTGCCTTAGTTATACTGACATCTGAATAATTGTTCAGATGTTGGAGGTTACGTGGCTGCCCGTGAAGCTGTCGATGAATGCGCTGTGAATCTGGTCGACCCCGACAAGGTCGAACTTGTCCGGGAGGCCATGCCCTCAGACCACGACATCGCAGAACTGGCCGATGTGTTCTCCCTTCTGGGCGATCCGGGACGCTTGCGGCTGTTGACGTCACTACTGGAGGCCGGGGAACTGTGCGTCTGTGACCTCGCTGCGACGACGGGAATGAGCGAGAGCGCCGTCAGCCATGCGTTGCGCCTGCTGCGCGCCCACCGGGTGGTTTCGGTCTCCCGGCGGGGCCGGATGGCGTACTACCGGCTGGATGACGCGCACGTGCGGATGCTGCTGGACCTGGGGTTGACCCATACCGGACACACTGTCGCCCTTCATCCCGAGGGTAACGGTCCCGCACAGAACGACAACGTGCGATGAGCGCCGGTCACGTTCACGACCACCCGCGCGACGAGGCAGGGAAGACGTCCGCGTCCAAACACGACGGCCACGGCCACGGAATATCGACGAACGCTGACCGGCGGTACCTGGTTACCGCTTTGGCGCTGATTGTCGGGTTCATGATCGTCGAAGTGATTGTCGCGGTCATTTCCGGGTCCCTGGCTCTGCTCTCGGACGCCGGGCACATGCTCACGGATGCCGGCGCGATCGCTGCGTCGCTGTGGGCGATGAACCTGGCCGCTCGTCCGGCGCGTGGGATCTGGACCTTCGGATTCAAGCGCGCGGAGATCATCTCTGCTGCCGCCAACGGCATCACCTTGCTGGTCATCAGCGCCCTCGTGGCGGTTGAGGCCATCCACCGCCTCCTTGATCCGCCCCCAGTCTCAGGTGGACCCGTCCTGGTCGTCGCCATCCTGGGGGTCATCGTGAATCTGGTGGCGGTGTGGGTGCTAGCCAAAGCCAACCGGTCCAGCTTGAACGTGGAAGGATCCTTCCAGCACATCCTCACCGACCTGTATGGGTTCATTGCCACCGCGATCGCCGGCCTCGTCGTCCTGACCACCGGCTTTACCCGCGCCGACGCGATCGCATCCCTCATCGTCGTGGCCCTGATGCTCCACGCTGCATGGGGCCTGCTGCGGGACTCCGGGAGGATCCTCCTGGAGGGAGCCCCGGAAGGTATCGATCTGGACCAGGTCAGAGAACACCTCCTTGAATCGGGCCATGTGCATGACGTCCATGACCTGCACGTCTGGACCGTCACTTCTGACCTGCCCGCGCTGTCCGCACACGTCGTCCTGGACGAGAGCTGCTTCCACGACGGACACGCCCCCCTCATCCTCGATGAGCTGCAAAGTTGCCTGACCGGGCACTTCGACGTCGAGCACTCCACGTTCCAGTTCGAACCCGCCGGCCACGCCGTCCACGAGACAGGAACGCACTGATGACCGGGCCCCCGCCCCTGCCCCTGGGCCGGAACAAGCCTGCACCCGAAGAAGCGTCCTCTTGCGCGGACGGCTGTTGCACTCCGGACGTTCCCGCCGTTCCGGACTCCGCCTGGATCAGGAACGCCCGTACCGTCCGGTTGCTGTCTTGGTTCAGCCTGGTCTGGATGGTTCTGGAGGGTTCGCTCGGCCTGGTCGCCGGCGGCGCCGCCGGCTCCGTATCCCTGATCGGCTGGGCGCTCAGCTCGGCCGTCGAGGGCCTGGCGAGCATCATTGTCATCTGGCGATTCACCGGGTCCCGCACCCTCTCCGATACCGCAGAGGGGCGGGCACAAAAAGGGGTGGCCATCAGTTTCTGGCTCCTGGCCCCCTACATTGGAATCCAATCAGTCATCGATCTGGCGACCGGGCACCGGGCCGAAAACAGCCTCCTGGGTATTGTGCTCACCGCGGCAAGCGTGGTCATGCCTGTACTCGGCATCGCGAAACACCGCCTCGGTGCCCGGCTGAACTCCGGAGCCACAGCAGGAGAGGGAACCCAGAACCTGCTCTGCGCCGCGACAGCAGCCGCTGTCCTGATCGGTCTGGCCGGCAACGCGCTCTTCGGCGCGTGGTGGCTTGACCCCGTCGTTGGCCTTCTCGTCGCCGCTGTCGCCGTCAAGGAAGGCCGCGAGGCGTGGCGAGGTGAAGACTGCTGCTAAAGACCTGAGAACCGACCTGCCGATGTAGCCCCGGGCCAGCCACCATTAATGGCCGCCGCGCGAATGACCAGGAACAGACCCACCGTAAGGAAGCAGAAACCCATGGCCAGAACTAACGGGACCACCACAACGACGGACCTTGGGATACTGCTGCGCCGAGGCCTGCGCCTGGAATACGCGACTCTGGGCTGGAACGTGATCGGCCTCGGCGTCCTGGCCGCCGCCGCCCTTGGTGCCGGATCACCGGCTTTGGCCGGATTCGGTCTGGATTGCCTCATCGAAATCTTCGCCTCCCTCGTCGTGGTCTGGCAGCTCAAAGGCATCCACAAAGACCGGGAAACCCGGGCGATGCGCCTGATCGGGGTGGCCTTCGCGGTCCTCGCCGCCTACCTCCTCATCCAGTTGGCCATCGTCATTGCCGCCGGCCTCAGGCCCGCAACCTCCGGATTGGGCATCGTCTGGACGGCCCTGACCTTCGTGGTCATGCTCGCTCTCACCTGGGGCAAAATGCGCACCGGACGCGCCCTGGGCAATCCGGTGTTGCGCGCCGAAGGGAAAGTGACCCTGGTCGATGCGTATCTGGCGGGCGCAGTCCTGGCCGGGCTGGTCCTGAACGCCCTCTTCGGATGGTGGTGGGCCGACCCGCTAGCCGGGTCCGTGATCATCTACTACGCCATCCGCGAGGCACGCAACTCCTTCAAGCACACCGCCGAAGAGACCACGGCATGAACTGGGGGGACGCAGCGATCGCCGCTGTCGGCGGCGTTGTCCTGATCTACGCCGTGCTGCTTGTCCTTCTCGGCCTCTACGCCCGTAAACACCCGGAAACGGTGAGGATGAGGGACGCCCTCCGGTTGCTGCCGGACCTGCTGGTCCTGCTGCGCCGGCTGACCGCGGACCGGACCCTGCCGCGCGGAATCCGGGTCCGCCTGGTCCTGCTGCTGATCTACCTCGCCTCACCCATTGATCTGGTCCCGGACTTCCTTCCGGTCATAGGGTATGCCGACGACGCCATCATCGTGGCCGTGGTCCTGCGCGCAGTCATCCGAAAAGCGGGCCACGGCCCCTTGGAACGACACTGGCCCGGCACACCGTCCGGCCTCGCCATCATCCAACGGCTGGCCGGCACGGCCACAACCCGGGCATGAAAAGCCCACGGCTCACCAGCACTCTGAGTTGCCCGGACTGCGGCAGCCAGGAGATACGGGACATGCCCACCGACGCGTGCGTGTATTTTCACCGGCGCACCGCTTGCGGCGCACCCATCAACCCCACGGCCGGCGACTGTTGCGTCTTCTGCTCCTACGGCGACACCCCCTGCCCTCCGATGCAGTCCCCGGAGTAGCCCCCGTCATTAGGTTCGGTATGTCGCTCAGGTGGGTACCTTTCGGGCCGTCCGAGTGGGCTCCGTTCAGACTGACATATTCACTGCGGGCCAGATTGGCCAAAGGCCGCATGGCCGCGAAGCGGGGGGTGACGCGTGGGCCGACTGCGGCAAATGAGAGGGTCCTTCATGCCCGCGGACCGGTCGATGGTTGCCCCGGCCGCCTCCGTCGTCGGCTATCGTCCCATCCCAGCGGCGCACTTCCTATGCGATCGGGCGGACGTTCTGATTTGATCGGAAGAGGTTGGTTGGGTCGTATGTGGCTTTGACGGCCGCCAGCCGATCGTAATTGGCGCCGTAGGCTGCCCTCACGCGCTCCTCCCCCTCCTGGCCCAGATCGTTGACGTAAACCCCGCCCGCGGCGAAGGGCTGCATCGCCTCGAAGAACGCGCGGACCCAGCCGACGTTGCGCTCCGTCTCTGCCGGGTCGGCCCACTGGGCCAGGATGAGGAGCTCGCTCTGCGACCGCCGATGGGGAAATGCCGTGGCTGCCGGGTCGACCCGGGCGGCCACACCATGTAGTTGCTGCATTCCAATGCCACTCGCCGCTGAAGGCATCTCGGTCGCAAACTGGAGCAGGATATCGACAGCCTCGGCGGTGAACTCGGTGAAAAAGCTCGATTTCCAGTAGTGGTTCTGGCCCAACGGAAAGCCCGCGTCGTGAGCGCTCTGCAGGACGACGTAGTCGGTTGGCACCACCACGTCGACAGCTGGGCCGAGCTCGCGGAGCGGTCGGAGGGCCAGCTCAGCCTCATCATGCTCTCCGCTCCAGCAGACGCCTACGCCAAACACAGGGCGCCCCGAGGCGTCACGCGCCAGACTCGCCGACATCGAGAGTTCATCGGGGCAAGACGCGGCGAATTCGGGGTAAAACCGCAGGACTTCCCCCGTCCGTTCGGCCGGGAACGAGAGCGCCCCGGCAAGAACCGGCCCGACGGGATGCAAACGATAGGTGAACGACGTAACAACGCCGAAGTTGCCGCCTCCACCCCGGAGGGCCCAGTAGAGGTCTGCGTGTTGGTCCGGGCTCACCGTCAGCAGCCTGCCATCGGACGTCACGACGTCGGCGGCCAGCACGTTGTCGCAGGTGAGCCCGTGCTTGCCGTTGAGCCAGCCGATGCCACCGCCCAGGGTCAACCCGGCGATGCCGGTAACCGAGACAACTCCGAGCGGCGTGGCTAGGCCATATGCCTGAGTGGCAACATCAAGATCGGCCAGGAGCGCACCCGCGCCAGCTACGGCGACGCGCCGTTCAGCATCGATCTGAACATTCCTCATGCCAGAGCAATCGAGCATGAGCCCATGCGCGCCGACGGCGTTCCCGGCCACGTTGTGACCGCCGCCCTTAATGGAAACAGGGATATTGTTGTCCCGGGCGAAGGTCACCGCTCGGCGGACATCCTCGACGTCAGCGGGGCGGACGATCAGGTCCGGACGGCGGTCAATCATCGCGTTGAAGACCTTCCGGGCGTCGTCGTAGCCGGTTTCTTCAGGACGGAACAGCCAGCCCCGGAGAGCCGAACTCAAGTCATCAACGAGGGATGGGTCAAGCGACGGTGAGGGGGTCTGGGTAGCCACGACACGGCACCTTTTTCGATCGAGACCGTCAAGTGCCCGACCCAGCCGGCGTCGTCCTCACTTGACCGTCAGAGAACCGTGCATGTTGGAGTGGTACCTGCAGTGAAACGCGTAAGTGCCCGGCGTGGAGGGTGCCTTGAATGTGGCCGTACCGCCGTTTTCCTTGACCTCGACATCAAAGAGCTTCGCATCCTGGTCTGCGGTCACCGTGTGCTCGACACTGTCCATGTTCGTCACCTTTACCTCCGCACCGGGAGCGACCGAGCCGGGGATCTGGTAGGCGTAGTTGCTGATCGTGATTGTCGCAGCGGCGGTGTTTGCCGCTCCGCTTCCCGGCCCGGAAGTGGAGCCCGCCGGGGCAGACGGCTCCATCGACATGCTGGAAGAGGTCCCGGCCGTCGTGGCCGGGGCCGACGCCGGTGTTCCGCCGCCTCCGGCACAGCCGCTCAGCCCAATCAAAACCGTGGCCAACACGAGTGCAGTCCGTGTCTTATTACTCGTCATGATGTGCCGTCCTCGACGCTGGAGGGGCTGAGGAATCAGCCGGCTTCCTTCCATTCTGCATCCAGCACCGTCAAAAAGCAGTGCCAAAAGGCACTGTCAGGAAGCACAGGTGGTCAGGGTTGCGTTCTTGCCTTTTGCAGGTAGGCCAGGAGCCCGGCAAGTTGCTCCGAGGACCATGGCAGATCCGCGCTGAGGGCGCCCCTATTGTCCTGCCAGATGGAACGGGCGGCGGCTTTGGTCTGCTCACCTGAGTGGAACATGGATCCGATTTCGTCCCATGTCCTGACCCACTCCCGAATGGAGGGATCAGAGACCGGCGTCCCGTTCTCGACGTGTCTGAGGCCTTCCTCGACCAACGCGGCCCATCGGGTCTTGGCGGCCTCGATGCGGTCGGTGCCGAGTTCGGCCCTGCGGTCGGCCAGTTCCTGGCGCTGTTCTGGTGTGAAGTGGTTTTCGAGCACTGTGATCATCTCCAACGTTGACATGAACTGTTCCGGCGACGGCATGGCGGCGCCCTCGCTGCGTGAAATGTCGAGGCGGGAAAGCAGGTCCCGTAGCCGGTTTTGGACGGCGTGGACCTGCTCGGCGTGCCGGCTCATGTGCTGCAATTGCTGTTCCAGGAGGATGCGCAGCGAGGCCATGTCATCGGCAGGGGTTGCCAACGCGGCGCCGATATCGGCCAGCGGGAGGCCCAGCATCTGCAGCGCCCGGATCCGGTACAGCCGCGGCACGTCATCCTCGGTGTAGCGCCGGTGACCGGAGGCGGTCCGCTGGCCTGCTGACAGCAGTCCGATCTCGTCGTAGTGATGGAGGGTCCGGACCGTGACGCCACTCGCCCTCGCGAGTTCGCCGATGCTCCATTGACCTGCTGCACCGCTCGTCTGTTTCATAGGCACAACGGTAGATCCTCACGCCGCGTGAGGATCAAGGCCACCTGACCGCCTGCGAGAAGTCGTCGCCGGCTCAGCCGGTCTTCCCGGCGTCGGCCAGCCGGTTGTTGAGCCGGTCCACCTCGTCCAGGACTTCGGTCGCCGCCCAGGCACGGCTGCGCTTTGACTGGGTGACCGGGGTGATCACCCCGGCATTGGAGAGCCTTTGCAGCGCGGCGTAGACGGAACTTTCGGCGACGCCGGCAACATGGGCAGCGCTGTGCGCCTCGAACACGGGCCGCTCCAGCAGCCACGGGATGATCTTTTCGTCCGCGGAGCCTCTGCGTGGCCTGGCCAGCTCCAGCCACATCGCCGGCAGGGCATCGAGTGCGGCCACGGATTCCCGGGCGGCGTTCGAGGCGCGGACCGCGGAACGGGCCAGGTAGAGCACGAACGGATCGGCGTCGCCGGAGCGGTAGTTGTTGACGAGGCCGAAATACGTGTCGACGTCGGCGACCATCGCCGACGCGATCGGGGTGACCGTGTTCTTTGTGAGCCCCCGACGCCGGGAAATCGCACCGATCAGGGCCCGGCCGATCCGGCCGTTGCCGTCGGTGAACGGGTGGATGGATTCGAAGTGGGCGTGCGCTATCGCCGCCTGCGCCATGATGGGGACGTCGCGGCGGTTGCAGAAGACCATCAAGTCCTCCATCAGCTCCGGCACGAGCTCCGGCGGGGGCGGGACATGGATGGCGCCGCGCGGTGAATGGTCGCTGCCGCCGATCCAGTTCTGAACGTCCCTGAACTTGCCGGCGTGTGGGCCGTCCATCGGGTCATCCTTCATGAGCGTGTGATGGGCACCCAGCATTGCCTCCAACCGGATCTCCCCGGTTCGCCCGGCGTCGTCGATCATCCCTTGTACGGCATCGGCTGCAGCCACCATTGAGCGGGCGTCATCACTGGCCTTGTGCCCGATCATGGCCCGGGCGTAGTCGTCGCGGTTGGCGTTGACGTGCTCGATTTTGGAGGAGGAGACAGCCTCACTGCGGAGCAGGAACCCGCTGATGGCGGCCATCCGCGCGCCGGCCGTGACGTCCAGGGAAGCTATGGCAACCGCGGCCTCCTCAAGGGCGACAATGGTCTCGCGGCCCGGTTCGAACCAGCTCCCGGCGATCATGGGTGGCAGCGAGACCACAACTTCGGTGAATTCCCGGTCTTCGCGCGGCGGCCGCCCGGACGACTTCCACGGCATCGTCTTGCTACCGTGTGCGGGCCAACGGGTCATGGATCCTCCGGAAGTCTAAATAGTCACCCTGCTATTTAGATTTTAGGGGTCAAACATGAATAAAGTGACACTTGTTGAGGAATAACCGCACCCATGGACCGCAAGTCGAGATCCTCTCCTCAGTCGACTAGGAGTTCGGATCTCCGACTTTGAGGCTTCCTGCTCTGATTTTTGCGAGGTCGCGGCGGAACATTTCCGGCTCACTCTCCATGGGGAGGTCAACAATATCTTCGGCTCCATCGAGAGATGCATCCGAGTCTGGCGACAGGGAGGCGAAGACGGCGGTGAGGTTATCTTGGTCGGGTCCGTGCTCGGCGACGAGTTCGAGAGTCCTGTGGTCGGCGGCAACAATGTGAAGACTGTCGATGAGTACGCGCGCGATCTGGTCCCTGGCGATAGCGCCGTCGGCGGGTGAGCCGGACTGTCGCCTGTCGCCCTGGAGCATGACGATCGTCCGCTGGTCTGGCTGGTTGTAGTCAAACCAGCCGGGCCGCACGATCGTGTAGGGGTTGCCGCTGGCGCGGATGAGCCGCTCACTGCGCAGCTTCCACTGGGCGTAGGCGACGCCGGGCCGGGTCGTGCCGATAGCAGTCATGAGGACAATATAGGCGCGGCGGCCGTCCAAGGCTTTGAGGACGTTCGCTACGCCGGTGTAGTCGTTGTCCCGCACGTCCCGTTCGCCGGTGGTGGATCCGTGCGTGAACACGATCGCGTCGACTGCGTCGACAGCCGGGCCGAGAGTATCTGGACGGGTCAGATCCCCGATCACCAAGTCCACTCCTTCGGGAAGAATGCGGACCGCGCGGGCCTGGTCACGCACAAGAGCCCGCACCGCGTAACCGTGCTGCAGCGCCTCGGCCACGGCGTAGCGGCCGATGCTGCCGGTAGCCCCGACGACCAGAACAGTGGAGGGCCGGTCGTTCATTTTTTCTCCTTCACTGCGGTCACTGCGGTGGTCCGCTGGGTGGCGGCCCAGCTGGCGAGGACTTTCAGCGCGTCCTCGGAGGGCGTTCCGGGATCTGCTGTGTAGACGTTGATGCGCATTCCCGGGTCGGCGGGCAGTTCAAGCGCTTCGAAGCTCAAGTCAAGGTCCCCAACAATTGGGTGATGAAGCCGCTTCCGGCCGGCGCGATGGTACTTCACATCGTGCCGCGCCCAACGGGTACGAAACTCCTCGCTTCGGGTTGAGAGTTCACCGATCAGGTCCGTGAGGTCTTTGTCGTAGGGGTTTTTCCCGGCCGTGGACCGCAGAACAGCGACGATGTCATCCGCCGCGCGTTCCCAATCGGCGAAGAAGTCCCGGGCCTTCGGGTTCAGGAAGGTGAAGCGTGCACTGTTCGGTGGAGTGGTCTGCTCGGCCATCAAGTCCAGATATAGCGCACGGCCCAGCTCGTTGGCGGCGAGGACATCCCCGCGGTCGTTGCGGACCCAGGCCGGTGCGGCCGTGATCGCATCAATGACGCGTTGCACGCTCGGCCGGACCGTCTGGGGGCTGCGCTTGCGCCGGACACGGGGAGCGGCGGTGGCGGCCCGGGCAAGGTCAAAAAGGTGGGCCGTTTCGGCGTCGTCGAGCTTCAGGGCACGCCCGAGGGCTTCGAGGACGCTGTCCGAGGCGCCTGAAAGGTTCCCCCGTTCCAGGCGTATGTAGTAGTCGATGCTCATTCCGGCGAGCATCGCGACTTCCTCGCGGCGCAGGCCGGCAACGCGCCGGTTGCCGCCGTAGACGGGCAGCCCGGCCTCATCCGGCGTGATCTTTGCGCGGCGGGAGGTCAGGAACTTCCGCACGTCGTCACTGTGTGTCATGGCATCCACGCTACGCGGTGGGTGATGCTCGAGGGAGGCACTGGCGTTACCCGGAACAACCGTGACTCCCGGCCCGTGAGGAATCACGGTTGCATTGAAAGCATGAAACCTGAACCCACAACAGCCCACCCGGCTGCGATTCTGGCGATCATCCTCGCCAGCTACTTCATGATCCTGCTGGACAACTCGGTTATCTTCACCGCCCTGCCGAGCCTGCAGGCAGATCTGCAGCTGAGCACCGGTGAGCTCACCTGGGTTCAGGACGCGTACACGCTGGTCTTCGGCGGCCTGCTGCTCCTCGGTGCCCGGGCAGGAGACCTACTCGGACGCCGGCGGGTCTTCGTGTTCGGGCTGGTTGTGTTCTCGATCGCGTCGCTGCTGATCGGACTGGCACCGACTGGCTGGTGGGCGATCGCCGGCCGTGCCGTGCAGGGTGTCGGGGCTGCGATCGTCGCGCCCGCCGCACTCTCCCTACTCACGGCCAGCTTCCCGGAAGGCCGCGAGCGCACCCGGGCCGTCGCCTTGTACGGCGCCACCGCAGGGATCGGCGCCAGCCTCGGTCTAGTCATCGGCGGGGCGCTGGCCCACTGGATCTCCTGGCGGGCCGGGTTCTTCGTCAACGTACCCATTGGCGCCGCGATGATCGCACTCGCCCCACGGTTCCTCACGGAATCAGGCCGTGCCCGCGGCCGCTTTGACCTATCCGGGGCAGTCAGCGCCACGCTGGGTGTCGGCGCTCTCGTATTCGGCATCATCAACACCGTCGACGCCGGCTGGGCTTCCCCGGTCACAATCACGGCCGTCAGCGCCGGCGTCGTGCTCCTGATCGTGTTCGTCCTGATCGAGCGCAGGGCTGCCCAGCCCATCATGCCGTTGCGGCTGTTCGCGAGCCGCCGCCGAACCGGCGCCTATGTCGCCCGCTTTCTGTACCTGGGCGCGATGATCGCATTCTTCTTTTTCACCACCCAGTTCCTCCAGGAAGTACTTGGCTTCGACCCTCTCCAGGCCGGCATCGGGTTCCTCCCCATGACGGCGGTCAACTTCGCTGTTGCAATGAGCATTCCGCGGCTCATGGGTAAAGTGCCCGGTTCAGTTCCACTCGTGGCCGGCATCCTGATCACTCTTGCCGGGATGTTCTGGCTCAGCCGAGTCGGTGTGGACTCCGGCTATCTGACCGGAGTGGCGCTGCCGATGGTCCTCATCGGCGCCGGCCAGGGCCTCGCGTTTGCGCCGCTGACCTCGTTCGGCATCGTCGGCGCTCCCGCGGCCGACGCCGGCGCGGCATCGGGCCTGGTGAACACCTTCCATCAGGTCGGCACCTGCTTGGGGCTTGGCATCGCGGTCGCGGCGGCAGCGGCCGTCCCGGCGGCGGGTTCCGCTGCAGCGCACCTGGCCTCGCAGGTCAGCGTCGCCCTCACGACGGGCAGCATTCTCCTGCTCCTTGCCCTGATCGTGACCACAGCCGCCATCCTGCCCGCCGATCTTGCCGCCCGCCGCACACAGAAGCAGCACGCCAGGACCGCCCCTGCGCCGCAGGTCCAAGAGGTCGGTTGAACCAACAACGCCATCCACAAGAAGGGGGTAATGACGTGCACTCCCACAATTCCGTACGTCTCAATATCGTGAAAGGCATGAACATGAAACTGACCCTCAACAACGGCGTCACAATGCCAGCCCTGGGCCTGGGGGTTTTCCAAAGTGCCCCGGAGCAGACCACTGCCGCGGTCGAGGCCGCGCTGGGCACCGGTTACCGGCACATCGATACCGCCGCCGCGTACGGCAACGAGCGGGAAGTCGGGCAGGGCATCCGCACCTCCGGCCTTGACCGTCCGGAGGTGTTCATCGAGACCAAGGTCTGGGTCAGCGACTACGGCTACGACCAAACACTTCACGCCTGGGACAAAGCGACGGGCAAGCTCGGCGTCGACTATCTTGACCTGCTCATCCTGCACCAACCCGCCCCCGACCGGTTCGAAAAAACCATCGCCGCGTACAAGGCGCTGGAGAGCCTGCTTGCCGACGGGCGCGTCCGGGCGATCGGCGTCAGCAACTTCATGCCGCACCACCTGCAGCGACTGCTCGACGCGGCCGACGTCGTCCCGGCCGTGAACCAGATCGAACTGCACCCCTACTTCACGCAGCCGGACGTACAGGCAGTCGATGCCCAGCACGGCATCCTCACCCAGGCCTGGTCACCGATCGGAGGCATCACCTTCTACCCAGGGTGGGGCCAGGAGCGCCGGAACGTCATGGAAGACCCGACAATCGCCACCATCGCACGGGCCTACGGCAAGAGTCCGGCCCAGGTCATGCTCCGCTGGCACCTGCAGCAGGGCCGCTCCGCCATCCCGAAATCGACCAACCCGGCACGCATCGCCGAAAACTTCGACGTGTTCGACTTCGAACTCAGTGCCGAGGAACTCACCGCCATCGATTCGCTCAACACCGGCAACCGCAACGGTCCGGACCCGGACGAAGCCCGCGAGGATCGCTTCGCCATGGTCATCCCCGAAGCCTAAGACAGAGAGAAGAAACCACTATGGAATACCGTCCCCTGGGCCGCACCGGCGTGCAGGTCAGCCCCCTATGTCTCGGTGCGATGATGTTCGGCCCCTGGGGCAACAACGACACCGCCGACTCCATCCGCATCATCCACCGCGCCCTCGACGCGGGCATCAACTTCATCGACACCGCCGACGTCTACTCGGGCGGGGCATCCGAGAAAATAGTCGGACAGGCACTCGACGGGCGACGGGACGAGGCGTTCCTCGCCACCAAGTTCTTCATGCCCATGAGCGAGGACCCCAACCAGCGCGGCGGCTCTCGCCGCTGGATCATGCAAGCAGTCGAAGACTCCCTTCGCCGGCTCAACACCGACTACATCGACCTCTACCAGGTCCACCGCCCCAGCCCCGATACCGACGTCGAAGAAACCCTCGGAGCGCTCAGCGACCTCGTCCGCCAAGGCAAAGTCCGTTACCTCGGTTCCTCGTCCTACTCCGGGTCCCAGATCGTGGAGGCCCAGTGGGCCTCCCGGGAACGCAACCTGGAGCGGTTCGTCACCGAGCAGCCGCCCTACTCGATTCTGGTCCGCGGCATCGAAGAAGACGTTCTCCCCACGGCCCAACGCCACGGCATGGGTACGCTCACCTACAGCCCGCTCAGCGGCGGGTGGCTTTCAGGGCGCTGGCGCAAGGACTCGGCATCGACGCCCACCTCCCCTGCACGTCCGAACGCCCGCTTCGACATGAGCAGCCCGGCGAACCAGCGAAAACTTGACATCGTCGAAGAACTTGCCCAGCTCGCCGAACACAACGGACTGACCCTCATCGAGCTGGCGATCGCTTTCGCGATCAACCACCCGGGCGTGACGGCCGCCATCGTTGGCCCGCGCACCATGGAACAACTCGAGTCTTACCTGCCCGCCGCTGACATGACACTGGGTACCGAGGTGCTGGACCGCATCGACCAAATCGTCGCACCCGGCGTCACCGTCAACCCCGACGACAACAGCTACGGCGCCCATGAACTCACAGCGCAGGCACGACGGCGGTGACAGACATGCGACCGCCGCGGCAGGGAGAGCAGCCCAAGCAGGTCGGGGGCGGACGGAGAATGTTCGGCGACTTCGCTCCCAAGCTCGCCGAGCTCACCGACGACGTCCTCTTTAAGGACGTCTGGAACCGGACCGAACTGAGCGCCCGCGATCGCAGCCTCATCACAGTAGCCGTGCTGACCGCCGGAGGGAACACCGAACAGCTGGGTTCCCTCCTCGGCCGCGCCCTCGAAAACGGTATGACCCAGGAAGAGCTCATCGAAGCCATCACCCACGTCACGCTCTACGCCGGCTGGCCCAAGGGCATGTCCGCGATGGGCATCGCCAAGCAACTCTTCACAGACAACAAATAAGGAAAATCATGAACATCGAACCCTCAGCGCCGACCACGAAGAACCCGGCGGCCCAGTTCGCCGGCGACGTCTGGCTGGATCCGATCGCACTGCCTCACGAGAAGGACCAGACGATGGTCGTCGCGACCGTTCGCTTCGCTCCAGGTGCCCGCACCGCCTGGCACTCGCACAAGCACGGCCAGTACCTGCGCGTCACTCAAGGCGTCGGCCGCTTCGGCGGCCGGGACGGCAGGATCATCGAGGTCCACCCCGGCCAGACGCTCTACACCCCGCCCGGCGAAGAGCACTGGCACGCTGCCGCCCCCGGCTGCTTCATGGAGCACATCGCCATGCTTCAGAACGGCGAGGACCCCGCCACAACCACGACCTGGGGCAAGCACATCACCGACGACGAATACAACGGCCGCTAACCCTCAGATGTTATTCGCAGACCCGAGACGTCGACGGAGAGTTTCCCTTCGGCGTTCCGGCGCGCTGGACAACAAGGACGGTTACTGCCGCGAAGCTATTCATCCGCGCTGGCAAGGAAGGGTACGACGCCGTCACCAACCGCCGCGCGTCGGCGTATGTCCCTTTCGGGCGTCGTCGGGCATTGCCATTTCGGCCCGCAGGCCTAGCAGCCGGATCGGACGGCCGGCTTCGATTCCCTCTGCGAGGTCCAAGGACTGCGCGAGGATTTCGTTCCGGTCGAATGTCTCAGGAATCTTCCTCGCGTGGGTTTTGGTCAAGAACGGCGCGTACCGAACCTTGAGGGTCAGCCCGATCACAGGCCGTCCTTCGGCCACAACATCCTCAAGGACACGCGCTGTCAGCTCCCTGACGGCGTCGTCCACCTGAGCGGCCTCGGTCAGGTCCCGCTGGAAGGTGGTCTCCCGGCTATGCCCGCGGGCAACCCACGGGGTGTCGTCCACAACGCTGGCGCCGTCCCCGCGTCCGAGCTCCGCGTACCAAAGCCCCATCCTGGGGCCGAACTCCGGGACCAGGTCTTGGGGGTCGGAGCCGGCGAGCTCGGCGACTGTGTTGATGCCAAGTTTGGCCAGCCGGCCCGACACTTTGGTTCCGACACCCCACAGGTCCTTGGTGGGCCGACTGCCCATGACGTCGAGCCAGTTCCCGGCAGTAAGTCGGAAGACGCCGGCCGGCTTGCCGAAACCGGTGGCGACCTTGGCTCGGACCAGGGTGTCGCCGATGCCAACACTGCAATGCAGCTGGGTTCGCTCCAGGACTGCGGCCTGCACCTGCCGGGCGTAGGCCTCCGGATTCTCTGTTTCGGTGCCTACAAAGGCCTCATCCCAACCCAGCACCTGCACGGTGGCGCCGGGCTGTGCGCGCAGGGTAGCCATCACGGTTTCAGACGCCGCCAGGTACGCCTCCTGGTCGACGGGCAGGATCACAGCGTCGGGTACCTTCCGGGCCGCAATGCGTAAGGGCATTCCGGAGCCCACGCCGAACGCCCTGGCTTCGTAGGATGCGGTGGACACCACGGCCCGTTCGGTGGGATCGCCCCGCCCGCCGACAATGATCGGCTTGCCGGCAAGCTCCGGCCGGCGGAGCACTTCGACCGCCGCGATGAACTGGTCGAGATCGACGTGCAGCACCCACCGGATTCCACTCACGCCACCAGTCTGCCTTAATCATCCCCGGCAAGCATCGGTTCTCCACCGGGCTTGGCCGCAGAGCCTGCGGCCTCCTGACCGCCTTTTCCAGCGCCGCTGAACACTGCCAGGTGGAACGAGGCTCCGGAAGGTGCCGTCGGGGCGCGCATCCGGGTCGTGGCCATACGCCACCAGGCGCTCCCGGGGCCAGGATCCGACGGCGGCGAGGTCGTCCCGCACATGAGCTGGCTCGTCGGCCAGTGGCATGTTCGCCGTGTCGCGGACTCCGTCGAGCCCGCCGGCCGCGTCCGCTTCCACCGGGCAATCAGTGCGTCAAAGTCGTCGGTTGCCGGACAAGGGCGCGTGTTGCGTATCCCTGTCGAAGTGACTCCTGGGCTTCGCACCCACCGAGTGAGACGAGCATCGCCAGTGTAAGGAACTCGCGCGTGGGCACGTCGATGCCGGTGCGTGTGAGGTGGTCTCCAAAGCAATCGGCTGAGAGGTAGCGCTGGAAGTGGATTTCGTCGTCGGGCGCCGAAGCATACATGCCCTCGATAACGTCACCCCCGACGATGTCCTTCTGCACGGCGAGTCCCTTCTCCGCACGGTCGGCCGGCGTGGTGGTGGACTGGCCCGGCAGTGGAAGCTCGATGCCCCGCTCGGTAAGGGCGTCATTCGTTGCGTGAATGAAGTCGACAACCTTGGCCATCCGCACATACGGGACGGCCTGGTAGACAATTTCCTTGACTTCGACCGGCATGATGCCCACGGCGAGCGCCGCGCCGAGCATGACGTGGTACTCCCCTATGGCCTGCGAGGCAATCATCGATGCGAGCTGCACCATGAGCCAGGTCCTCGTGTCCAGGTTTCCGTGGCGGAGCACCTCGTCGAAGGCGAAGTTGTCGAAATACCCGATGAGCTCGGGGTCGGTGACCGCCAGGGTCGAGACATGCCCCGGAAAAAGCTCGCCGTGGTTTTTGTGGGCCGCTGCGCTGGCAGCCCTTTCTGTCCGGTCGTTCATGATTGGGGAACGGTTGCTGGTATAGGCCACGAGTCCGGCCAACTGCAATCCTGAAGAATGAGGGAGTGCCTCCCGACACGTGTACTGGCAGTACCTCCTCCACGCCCTCCGCCGCAGGTAGGCTCACCTTGCAGTCGGACACAGTGCAGTGCCGACATAGGCACGGTCGGGCCAGCTGTTTCGAAGAAGAGAGATATTGATGACGGAAGCGCCAAGTTCGGTCAATTCCCACGGCCGGCCCGCCGCACTGGCCGTGCGCCCTGCCGAGCCGACAGACCTGCCGATGCTCTATAGGTCCGAACTGCTGTATATGCGGGAAATTGAGAGCGAACACGTCGACAAATGGCTGCAGGCGGTTGATCGGAATCTGGAGCTCTGGACAACGAACCTCTCCCGAGCTCGGGTTATCGACGTTGGCGGTCAGCCGGCAGGCATCATGCTGTGGATGCCGTTGCCTGAGGGAGTGGCAGTACTGGTCACCATCCACGTCCTGCCACAATTCCGGCGACAGGGACTCGGTCAACGCCTACTGGAGCGGTTCGTGTCCGATGCATCAGCCAGCGGGTCAAGCACGCTTACCTTGGGAGTGCACCAGGTCAACCCCGCACGGGAACTGTACGAACAGGCCGGCTTTGAACGGACCCACGCGGACAGCGACTATCTCTACTACTCGATGGCCGTGTCAGTCCCGAGCGCCCAAGGTTCGAGGCCGCTGCCCGGAACGCCTTAAGCTCAGATCGATCGAATCGCACGGCGGATGCGCCTAGCGCTGAAAGGCTTCCCGAACGTCCGGCGGCGTAGCTTCCTGGATGACCCAGCGGTTGCCGTCCGGGTCGCTGAAATAGGCGAAGGCGATTCCACCCATGTCCTGGACCTCGCTGATCTCCGCTCCGCGATGTAGAAGCTCAGCCCTTGTGGATGCCATGTCCGGGACCACGAGTTGCAGGCCTTCCAGGCTGCCCGGCGGCATGCTGGTCATTCCCGTGCCGATGACGATGGAGGCGGCGGAGCCGGGTGGCGTAAGTTGGACGACCCGGATGCCCGGTATGTATTCCACATCGTGGTCCAGGGCGAACCCAAGCCGGTCTGTGTAGAACGACTTGGCTTTGTCCACATCGCTGACGGGTACCTGTACAACCTCGAGGCGCATCTCCATGCGCCTCAGAGTACCCCGGTTTTCGCTGCGCACGGAGTGTGGCGCAAAGCCACGCCATGCGGCCGCCGCCGGGATTCCGGTCGGTCACCGCGGAGTGGACCGTGCAACCTGCGAGGTAGGCGAAGCCCTAGGGCGCGGTCACGTAGTACCCCGGTACCGGTTGGGCTGGTCCAAGAGAGTCCTCGCGGCCGATGTGGGTGGAGGGGGCGATCCGTAGCGTGAAAGAGCAAGGCGGGGCACATGGAAGGCGATGGCCCCGCAACTCCATACGGAATCGAGACTCACAAATGGCATCCCTCCCTACACGAATCATTCATTCCGCTCTCTCGGTTGGCTTCTTCCTCCTCGCTGTGACTGCGATGGCTTTCGCGGGCGCGTCGGTGGCGGATGCGGAAAGTCACGTCCGCCCCGCCGGCCAAGAGCCGAAGGAGCTGCCCGTGAATCGGCCCTCCTCCTCCGGCCCGATAGTTGTCGCCGTCGTCCTGGGATCGTCAGGAACCGTTGGAAGTGATGTTCTGGCCCCCTACGAAGTATTTGCCAGCTCGCCGGATTTTTCGGTGTACACAATTGCCGCTCGGTCCGCCCCTGTGCCAATAGACGGGGGTCCGGCGATAGTGCCCACGTACACGTTCGAGGACGTCCGATCGGGCAAGGCCCGGCAGCCGGCCGTCGTCGTTGTGCCGGCCGTCGGCGCCCCGGAGGGCCCGGAGGAAACCGCAATGCGCGAGTGGATCGTGGAGCAATCAGGTCGCGGTGCGCGCATCTTGGGCGTCTGCAACGGATCGAGCGTCCTCGCCGGGACCGGCCTCTTGAATGGGCATAAGGCGACAAGCCACTGGTCCCGTCTGGGTGCCCTCAAGCAGAGCCATCCCGAGGTCCAGTGGACGGGAGGTCTGCGATTTGTTCAGGACGGCAGGATCACCACCACGGCCGGCGTAACCTCCGGCATCCCCGGCGCCCTGAAAGTCATGGAGGACATGGCGGGTGCCGTCGAAGCCGGACGAGTCGGCCGGCTGATGAAATACCCGGGTTGGCAGGCGGCGTCGCCAGCGCAGATACCCGTCCAGTCCTTCTCCGCCGCGGACATTCCTGTCGGACTCAACGCCCTCGTCCCGTGGCTCCGGCCGACGATAGGCGTCGGGCTCTTCAACGGGGTGGGTGAGATCGACGTCGCCAGCGCCTTCGAGGTCTACAACATGTCCTTCGCCGCCCGGGCCGTGGCGGTCGGCGCCACTGATACCGTCACCACCAAGCATGGTCTCATTCTCCTGACCGTCCCGGAACATCAGGCTCCCCCGATGGACCGGTTCATCGCCCCCGGCGCGGCCCGGGCCCAGGACATTGATCCGCAATTGCGTGACTGGGCCGCGTCCCGCAGCACGCCCGTCGATGCCTTTACTGGTGCCGACGGAGCGCTCGGGTTCGACGGCGCCATCGAGTATCTGGCGCAGCACACCGACCGTGCGACGGCTGTATCGGCAGCCAAGATGATCGACTATCCCACGGCGCATCTGGACCTTCCGGCCGGAGGCGCCTCTATCCGGGTTTCCGGACTGATCGTGCTTGGCCTCCTGCTTGCTGTATTGGCCGGATCTCTCCCGGTGGCCATTCGAAGGGCCATCCGGCGCGGAAGGGAGGGGCGCGGATGGTGATTGCCATGATTCTGCCGGTTTCACGAATATGCTCTCCACAGCCACCACAACAGGGCACAGGAACACCACGCTGCCTAGGACTGGACAAGAGGATGGGTTTAGATGCCGTTAGATCAGCTTTTCGCGACACTCGCCTGCGCACTTCTGGCCGGCCTGACCATCTTCCAGGGCGCGCTTATCGCCGGAGCTCCGCTGGGAAGAGCGGCGTGGGGCGGGCAACACCGCGTCCTTCCTGCCAAACTGCGAATCGGGAGCGCCCTGTCCATAGCCGTGTATGCTCTCTTCGCTTATGCAGCTCTGGCCAAGGCTGGTTTGGTCCCGCTGTTGGTCAGCGAATCCTTTACTGCGGTCACCATGTGGGTGATGACGGCATACTTCGTGCTGGGAGTCTTCATGAACGGGATCTCCCGCAGCAAACCCGAACGCCTCATCATGACCCCCGCCACGTTCGTCCTAGCCGCCCTCTACCTGGTCCTTGCGCTCCACTGATCTCCCAACCCACGGCCGAAGGACCCTTATGCACTTCACGACAGGTAGAGGCCGGAGCATGACCGGCGCGGGGTCCCGGCGGGCCCGGCAGCGTTGCCGGTACCGGCTGTGAAGTCACCGATTTCGTCGGGCGAACCGCGCGGGCCACGCGGATGGTGCTCCCGCCCGCGCGTCACGGACCTCTTGGTCGCTGCCGCCTACACGGCACCGGCCCTGGCGGCAGCCATCGCCTTCCGGGACGGCGAGACCGAAGGGCCGTGGTTCGTTCTCCAGTGTCTCGCTGTGGTGGTTTCCGGCACTGCACTGGTCTTCCGCCGGCGAGCTCCGATGTCGTCTTTGGCTGCCACAGCCGGCATCATGCTCATCACGTTCTCGGTCCCGGCGAGCTTCGCAACGGTCGCGACAGCCATGGCTCTGTACGCCGTCGGCGTTTACCGGTCAGCGCGGCACGCCATCCTTTCCCTTCTGGGGACCGGTGCGATCCTCCTTATTGCCGCGGTCCTGCTGCCCTGGTCGATGGTGGACCTTGGCCAAGCCGTCCAGGCGATTGCCGTCCTGGTGATCGCGACACTGAGCGGCCTGAACGTCCGCACGCGCCGGCACTACGTGAGCGCCCTCGTGGACCGTGCGGACCGGCTGACGCGTGAACGGGAGCACCTGTCCAGCATCGCGGCCGCCGCGGAACGCAACGCGATCGCCCGGGAGATGCACGACATCGTCTCGCATGGATTGGCAGTGATGATTTCCCTGGCCCATGGTTCGGCCGAGATCGCCGCCACTGATCCTGCGCGCGCCGTCCAAGCCATGCGTCAAGTCGCCGAGACGGGACGCGTGGCGGTGACGGATATGCGCCGGATGCTGGGAGTTCTGAACGAAGGCGATACCGAAGGCAATACCGGGATGTTGGCCGGCGCGGCAGTACCTTCGCCCGGGGTGGGGGACATTCCGGAGTTGGTGGAGCTGTTCGGTTCCGCGGGCCTTCCGGTGGCTTGGCAGCCGGCTGGTGTTGCTCCGGCCGATCCCGGAATCCAGCTAGCTATCTACCGTGTCGTCCAGGAAGGGCTTACTAATGCGCTTAAGTACGCAAGAGCTGCAACAGCGGTCACGGTTCGGACGGAGTTCAGCCCGCAGACGATCGTGGTCACGGTGACAGACGACGGGCACCCGGAGGTCGCCCACTCCGACCATGCCGGGCGTGGCGTCGCGGGAATGCGTGAGCGTGTCGCGCTGTACGGCGGCACGCTGCGCGCGGGTCCTCTGGCCAGCGGTGGATGGTCCGTGACCGCCCGGTTCCCACCGCAGGAGGGATCTCCGTGGCTTCGGTAGGTGCCCCGTTCAGCCGTCCGATCCGGGTACTGCTGGTTGATGACCAGACACTTGTCCGGATGGGTTTCCGCATGGTGCTTGATGCCCAGGACGGGGTGGAAGTCGTGGGGGAAGGCTCTGACGGCAGGATTGGCATCGACATGTGTCGAACCCTGGCGCCGGACGTGGTCCTGATGGATGTGCGGATGCCCGACACGGACGGCATCACCGCGACCCGGCGCATTGTCGAGGAGTGCCCGCAGTCACGGGTCATTGTCTTGACGACGTTCGACCTCGACGAGTATGCCTTCGCGGCACTCCGGGCCGGTGCCAGTGGTTTTCTACTCAAGGATGTCGGGCCATCTGAGTTGCTCGCCTCCATCAGGGCCGTCGCCGGAGGAGACGCCGCCATTTCCTCCAGGGTCAGCCGCCGGATGCTGGAGCTCTTCAGCCAACGACTTCCCTCCGGGCCCCCCGCCGCGGGCGACGAAGCGGTGGCGTCCCTGACACCGAGGGAGCGGGAAATACTCGTGGCCATCGGGCGGGGACTGACCAACACCGAGATCGGGGAACGGCTGACCGTGGCGGAATCAACGGTCAAAACCCATGTGGGCCGCATCCTCATGAAACTCGGGCTGCGCGACCGTGTACACGCCGTCATCTTCGCCTATGAACACGGCTTGGCACGCTAACGGCGGCCGAACTGAACCCCCTGGCCGGCGGCGAATTTGTGAGTGACACTCTGAAGAAGGTGCGGGCAGCGGGAACTAGGGCTAGTGTCGCGGCATGGTGTCGGACGCTTTATTGAGGGATGCGAAGAGTGTCTTGCGCGCCGAGGTTCGTCTCGGCCGCCGGGCTCGATCGGTGAGTGAACGGGAAGCGGCCACGGCCGGCTTGACGGCGAATTTGATCGCTCTGGTCCGTCGCCGTGCCCCCACCTTGGTTGGTTGCTACCTGTCGGGTACAGATGAACCGAACACGCGGCCGTTCTTGAGTTGGGCCGCCGCCAACGGCGTAGAGGTTCTGGTTCCAGTGAGCAGACGGGACGGGCTCTTGGACTGGGTGCAGGCACGAGGAGGGCCCGAACAGGTCGGCCTGTACGGCATCTCTGAAATGGTTGGCGAAGTTGTCGGCCCCAGTGTGTTCCAGAGTGTTGAACTGCTGCTTATTCCCGCTGCCGCGGTCGACTTGTCGGGAATGAGGATGGGGTGGGGGCGCGGGTACTTTGACCGGGCTCTCGCGTCTCTAAGGGAGGCCCCTCCGGTGTTCGCCGTTGTCTACGACGACGAGTTGCTTGACTCGGTCCCGGCAGAGAGCCATGACCGACCCGTCAATGGGGTAGTAACCCCGAGTCAGACCCGCGAGTTCTGACCAGCCTTATCCCAGATGCCCGGACAGTCGAGTTTCTTGGCCCTACGGGATGGGCCGGCCGTTGCGCCGCATCAGACGACGTCGGTTGGGGCGGCGCGGTGATCGATCCCGGCGGTCAGTTCGTCGATCCGTTCAAGGGCGGCGTTGAAATGCTCAACCGTCGCCCAAAGTGACGGATGCTGTTCCCGGATGTTGTCGAGGGTGGTTTCCTCCGTGGCAAGCGCGGCGAGATCGAAACTGACATTGGTGCGCGCCCCCGTCACCGCTGCCCTTAGGGCACCGAACGCGACGACGACATCAGCAATGAGTGCCGGGTTACCGTTGGATGCGAGCCATCCCAGATCGCCGATGGCATCGATGGCCCGCTCGCCGAGCACGGCGGATGCCTTGGCAGCGACTACGGATGCCCGGTGGATTGCCTCCTCGCGCTCCGGTCCCGGCTCCAGCCGAAACGCGGCCCCGAAAGCCTTAGAAGCTGTCGCATCGTCATCGGCCAGCTGAAGGGCGACTTCTCGCAGAGCCCGCGCCCGCCCGTGAACATTGCTGAGTTCACCGCGCTGGTGCTCCTCCGCTTCTGTATATCCGGCCACCATAGACGTCAGGGACGCAGCGATGGCAAGCATTACTCCAGCCCCGGCTCCGCCACCCGGCGAACCAATGGACTCTGCCAAAGCCCGCGTCCAATCCTCAACGGTCGATCCTTGAGTTGTCACCGCGTCAGAATCAGCCATGACATTAAGTGTGCCCTCTAGTTGAGAGGTCCGCTGACTCAGCGAGCCCGCCAATGCACTTCATGACGCACTCGCAGGCACGTCCCGCCAATCAGGCCTGGCTCAGCGCCTTGGCCTTGACAGCGTCGAACTCGCTCTGAGTCAGCGTGCCGGCGTCGAGGAGTTCCTTGGCCTTCGCTATTTCCTGGGTGGGGGATGCTGCGGCCACGGAGCGGATGTACTCATTAGTGGCGGCTTGGGCCTGCTCTGCACTCTTGGCCTGCCGCTCGGCCATGCTGCGGCCCCGCGCGATCAGGTACACAAGAACCGTCAGGAACGGCACGAAGACGAG
Organism: Arthrobacter sp. 05L421; assembly: GCF_056397785.1. Lineage (NCBI taxonomy): Bacteria > Bacillati > Actinomycetota > Actinomycetes > Micrococcales > Micrococcaceae > Arthrobacter > Arthrobacter sp. 05L421. The sequence goes on along the minus strand of NZ_JBFTOC010000002.1, from coordinate 110,857 downwards.
GAATATGATCCACACAGCCTTGAGCCAGCCGCTGAGCTCGTGGTCCCGGAAAATGTCGCTGATAACGGCAAACAGCGCGAAAAGGTAGGCGACGAACGCGAATCCCCAAAAGAACAGCCAAATGACGCTCCAGAATTGCTCCACGGGAGCCATCCTTTCGTTCTAAGGAAGCCCTGCTGGCATTCCTTAGGCGCCAAGGTAGTCCGCCGCGATATCCGCCGTTAGGACCATAAGGCCTGAATTTACCGAGGTGGAGCCCCTATGCCGTCCCGGACGCGGCTCCAGCCAGGGGCTTTCTACCGGAGCGCCTTGGCCTTCAGCATCTGGAACTCGTCGCCTGTGATGGTGCCTTCATCAAGGAGTCTCTTGCCCGCAGGCGGCTTGGCGCAAGTGAACGCTGGGACCCGTTTCGGCACCAGCCTACGCACGGCCTCATTGTCAACGAGCCTGTCAACGGGCTGGTCAATGAACGGTGGAGCGGGAGCGCGAGGCGGCCTAAGACGAGGCAGTCCTTTAAGTGGCAGGCCTAGAAGAAGTGCAGCTCACTGGCCGCGTCTGGGGAAGGATGCACCACGGGAGCTTGGCCGAGCTCGAGCAGGATGTCGTTAATGCTCAGCTGGCCGTCCAGCTGAGGATCCAGCTGCACCGGGACAACAGCCTCCGGAACGGCGTCGCTACTCATGCGACGATCATATGTGCGGACAGTCCCCCAGCCCGCGGGCCACGCCGTCCGAGGTGCCACGGACGGGTCGGCCCGGGCCCGCAACGCAGGCCGAAGGGCGGCGATGTCCAGCTTGCGCATGCCGAACATTGCCTGCATGGCGCGCTGGGCGCCGGCGGAGTCGGGGCCACCGATCAGTTGTTCCAGCACTGACGGCACAACCTGCCACGAGACCCCGTAGCGGTCCTTGAGCCCCGGCTGGCTCCGGCGGCGATCAGAGGCATGGGACCGAGCCTAGCCCCCGGTGATTTCGGGCACCACGGCTCCTGCCGCCCGGCCCACCCGGACGGGGCTAGGCTTGGATGTATGCCTTCTCCAACCCCCAGACTCCCCCCTCCCGCCGCCCAGGACGTTCCCAGTACGGGCCTGCGGCCCGGGCAGACAGCAGCCCTGGCCGCCTCCGCGGATGCGCTCCTGATCCTGCTCTTCGCGGCGATAGGGCGCGACGCGCACCAGCGCGGGGACATCATCACCGGCGTCTTTGCGACGGCGTGGCCGTTCCTTGCGGGCGCGGCACTGGCGTGGCTCACCCTCCGGCTGTGGCATGACCCCCTGCGGGTGTGGCCCGCCGGCGTCGCCGTCTGGCTCGGAACGGTCGGCGTCGGCATGATCCTGCGAGCCGTCACCGGGCAGACGGTGGTGCTGCCGTTCATTATCGTGGCGCTGCTGAGTCTGGGCGTTTTCCTCCTGGGTTACCGCCTTATGGCAGCGGGCGTGCGGCGGTTGCGTTCACGCCGTCGCCAGAGCTAATGCACTAGGCTGGCAGAAGATGGCAGCGCCCCGACAAGGGCCGCCGACAGGCCCGCAAACGGCGCAACCGATCCGGAAAGGCTCACACGTGGTCACCGCATTCGTCCTGATCAAGACAGACGCTTCACGCATCCCGGAGACCGCCGAGGAAATCTCCGCCATCGCCGGCATCAGCGAGGTCTATTCCGTCACGGGCGAGTGGGACCTAATCGCCATCGCCCGGGTCGCCAAGCACGAAGACCTGGCTGAAGTCATCGCGGACAAGCTCTCGAAAGTCCGGGGCGTGGCCCACACCACCACCCAGATCGCCTTCCGCGCGTACTCACAGCACGACCTCGACGCGGCCTTTGCCCTCGGTTTCGAGCAGTAGCAACGAGTGGCACCAGGCGTGAGTGGCCTGTGATTAGGCCGTCTTACCGCTCGTAATCCGCGCAGCGGTCAAGGGCGATCACGCGACCCCTGGCCCACCCCTACCGAAAAATGGCATAGGCGCTAAGTGTCGATGCAGTCAACGTAGGGGAAATGCGTGATGGACATGACAACGAGCCCACGCCGGACCGAGGCATCGCCGTCTTCCCTGGCGCCAACACGATGCGGCCACTCCCGATGGACGGGGTGCCGCAGCCGATCGCACTCTTCAGCGTCATCAACGGTGCCACATTGCCGTTCACCTTTGCACTGGTCGGATTTGCACTGATCGGAGCAGTCATCGCGGACCTGATCAACGTTCGCCGCCGGCCCGGGCCGTGACCGCAGTGTGCTCTTGACTCGGCCCGCGCCGCAAGCGTATACAAGGGCCATCCCGGCGTCGTCGGGGGTCGCGACCGCAGAACAAACACGGGCAGCGCGGGGACCGTCATTGTGAACCACGGCGGAGCAGCGGAGTGAGGTGTGTGCGATGACCGGATTATCTGCCCTCCGCTTCGTGGCGCTCGGCTGGGCAGGCTTGGTCGCGGCAGAAGCGGGGATTGCGGACGAATGGGGGTACTACTTCGGCGTCTTCGTGATTGTGCTGGCCCAGTGCGCCGGTGTGCCGCTCCCCGCCGTGGCCGTACTGCTTGGGGCCTACGCCTCGGCGCGCCATGGAGATCTAAACCTTGCTGCCGTTATCGCGGTGGGCAGCCTGGGCGCCATGCTCGGGAGCACTATTGGCTACGTACTTGGGCGTGTGGGAGGCCGTCCATTGATGCTGCGGCTGGCACAGCGCTTCCACGCCGACGAGAAACGCATCATCCAAATGGAGTCGTTCTTTGAACGGCACGGCGGCAAAGCCTTGTTCTTCGGCCGCTGGGTTGTTGTCGTCCGGCTCTGGGGCGCCATTGCCGCGGGGGCTGCCAAGATGCCGTGGCCCAAGTTCCTGCTGTGGACCATCACAGGGTCCATTGCCTGGGTCGCGAGCCTCAGCGTTCTCGCCTATCTGGCCGGGACACTGGCCCAGGCCCTCGGTGACGCTCTCGACATCGGCGGCTGGGTGCTGGTCCCCGTCGTCATACTTGGCCTGGTGATCGTCTGGCGCCGGCGCAGACGCCGGAAGCTCCAGTCAGCGGAGGGGGCAGGGGACGGCGTGCCCGGCCCTGAGTGAAGCCGGGGCGCTACTGTCCCGCCGGGCGCGCTGGGTAGCCGCGCTTAAGCGGCGGTCTGCGACAAAGCGACCCACCTGTCCAGCGCCGCGGCCGCGGCGCCGGATTCAATGGACTGCTCGGCGCGCTTGTACGCGGCGGCCATGCGTTCCGCCAGTGGACCCACGGCGTCGAGGTCGAACGCAACCAGCCCGGCCGCCGCGTTGAGCAGCGCCGCATCACGGGCCGGACCCGGCGCGCCGGCCAAGACAGCGCGGACGACGGCGGCATTGGTTACGGCGTCACCGCCGCGCAGCTCCTCCAGCGTGGCCGTCCGGATGCCGAGGTTGCGCGGATCAAACATCTCTTCCGTGACCTCACCATTACGGATCTCCCACACGCGCGACGGGCCGGTGGTGGTGAGCTCGTCCAGGCCATCATTCCCGCGGAAGACCAGGCCGCGGCTGCCCCGCTTGGCCAGCACGCCGGCCACCAAGGGGGCCATCTGCTCGTTGGCGACGCCCACGGCCGAGGCCTGGACATGGGCGGGGTTGATCATGGGGCCCAGGAAGTTGAACGCAGTCGGAACGCCGAGTTCGCGACGGGCGACGGCGGCATGCCGCATCGAGGGGTGGAACACCTGGGCAAAGCAAAACGTGATTCCCGCCTCTTCGGCGTTGAGCGCCACGCGGGGAATGGGAAGATCGAGCCTGACGCCGAGGGCCTCCAGGACATCGGCGGATCCGGACGAGGATGACGACGCACGGTTTCCATGCTTGACCACTCTGGCCCCCGCACCGGCGGCGATAAGGGCGGCCATCGTGGAGATGTTGACAGTGTTCTGCTGATCGCCACCCGTTCCGACGATGTCCAACTTCTCACCGGCAATGTCAATGGGGTTGGCGTTGGAGATCATCGCCTCCACAAGGCCAGACAGCTCATCCACGGTCTCGCCCTTGGAGCGCAGGGCCACCAGGAATCCCGCCACCTGGGCAGGCGTCGCTTCACCGGACATGATGGAGTTCATGGCCCACTCGGTGCTCCCGGCGGTGAGGTCCACGCCGCTGATGAGCGCGTTGATGAGCCGCGGCCAGGTGTTGCCTGCCGCCTGTGCAGATGCCTGTGAAGTCACCTCCCGATGCTATCGAGGTCGGCCCCGCAAAGACCAATGTGAACCCCTCCGGGAACTTTTCCGCGCGAATTCGCGTCTTTGTAGAAAAAGTCCCCCCAAAACGCGGTTTGCGTTGGGCAGGACGGACTTTTATAGACATAATGTCTATGTGACATCTGCGACCCATGCCCCCAGTACCCCGGCGCACCCGACGCTGAACCGCCCAAACATGGTTTCTGTTGGAACCGTTGTGTGGCTGTCCAGTGAGTTGATGTTCTTCGCCGGTCTCTTTGCCATGTACTTCACACTCCGTTCGACATCCGGACTGTTGTGGGCCGAAGAGACAGCCAAGCTCAACTTCCCCTTTGCGCTCGTTAACACCATCGTCCTCGTGGCAAGTTCCTTTACTTGCCAGATGGGCGTCTTCGCTGCCGAGCGGCTACAGCCGCGCCGGACCGGTGGACGCTTCAGCTTCACCCAGTGGGGGATGAACGGATGGTTCATCCTGACGTTCCTCATGGGTTCCTTCTTCGTCGCCGGCCAGGCGACGGAGTACGCCATGCTCGTTTCCGAGCATGTCTCGCTGTCCTCCAACGCCTACGGTTCAGCCTTCTACATAACGACGGGCTTCCACGGCCTGCACGTCATCGGCGGTCTGATTGCCTTCCTGCTCATCATGGGCCGCTCCTTCGCCGCGAAGAAGTTCGGACACTTTGAGGCGACTTCGGCGATTGTCACCTCGTACTACTGGCACTTCGTGGACGTCGTCTGGATTGGCCTCTTCCTGGTCATCTACGTCCTTAAGTAGTCAGACTTGACTCTTTTTCTACAAGAGGCAGAATTTCAAGAAGCGGCTCCCGGAGCCATCGCAGGATCGAATAAAGGAACCACCACGTGAAGGCACTCTCGCAGAAGCGACGTCACCCTCTGGCAGCAATTGCGCTGCTGCTGATGGGCCTCTTGGTCACGGGTGGGCTGTACGCCGTTGCCACCACCGTCAACCAGGCCAAGGCGGACACCACCACCTACAGCGCAAGCGACGTAGAGGAAGGCGGCAAGCTTTTCGCCGCCAACTGCGCCACCTGCCACGGCATGGGTGCCAGCGGCTCCCAGTCGGGACCGTCGCTTGTGGGCGTCGGCGCCGCCGCTGTTGACTTCCAGGTTGGCACCGGCCGCATGCCCATGCAGATGAACGGCCCGCAGGCCCAGCAGAAGCCCGCCCAGTTCAACGAGGAACAGACCAAGCAGCTGGCTGCTTACGTTGCCTCGCTGGGTCCTGGCCCGGCCATCCCCGAAGCGGGTGTGCTCGATGAGAAGGGCGACGCCGCCAAGGGTGGCGAACTCTTCCGCACCAACTGCGCCATGTGCCACAATGCTGCCGCTGCCGGCGGTGCGCTCACCCGGGGCAAGTTCGCTCCGGCCCTCGCGGGCGTCTCCGGTCAGCACATCTACGAGGCCATGGTCACCGGCCCCCAGAACATGCCCGTATTCAGTGACGCGAACATCTCCCCCGAGGGAAAGCGCGACATCATCACCTACCTGAAGCAGATTGAAGCCAACGGTTCACCCGGCGGCGCAGATCTTGGAGCTTTGGGACCGGTTTCCGAAGGTCTCTTTGTCTGGATTGCTGGCCTGGGCGTCATCATCGCATTCACGATCTGGCTCACATCCCGCACTTCCTAAGCGGACCTTGCACCTGTAAGAATTTTCTGCTGACCCGTCAGCAGTTTGAATTGAAACCTAACTCGGCATAGGCCGAGACGAGAGAAGGATGAGGCGAATTATGGGCAACCATAGTGACGGCAGTCCGAACCACTCGGGCACCGTAGCTACGGCTGGTCAGAATGAGGTGGAGAAGTTCCAGGATCCTGGAATTCCCCCGCACCGTTTGCGCCTGGCTGACACGGACCCGAGGGCCGCAAAGAAAGCAGAACGGCAGGTAGCCCTTCTGTTCGGCACCTCGGTCGTTGGCACCCTGATATTCCTGGTGTCGTACTTCGCGATCGATCTGGGGAATGATTCCTCAATCGCCACGATCCGTCTCCAGAATGCCTTGCTGGGCATCGGCACCGCGTTCGCGATGCTGGGCATCGGCACCGGCATTGTCCACTGGGCCAAGGCCCTGATGCCGGACCACGAGGTCTCGGAAGAGCGCCACGCGATCCGCACCGAGGAAGACCGCCAGGCTGCCGTCCGCATCGTTGATGACATTGTGGAAGAAACCGGCATCAAGCGCCGGCCGCTGATCCGTAACACCCTGCTCGGCGCGGTCGCACTCGCGCCCCTGCCGGCATTGGCCATCTTCGGTGACCTCGGCCCCCGGCCGGACTTCGCGCTGGCCCACACGATGTGGGCACCGGGTCCGGACGGCAAGCTGAAGCGCCTTGCCCGCGACCCCGATGGCACTCCCATCAAGGCCGCGGACGTCACCATCGGCTCCGCTTTCCACGTCATCCCGGAAGGGCTGAACGAACTGACCGAAGGCAAGCTGAACGAGAAGGCCAAGTCTGTTGTCCTGCTCATGCGACTGGACCCGAGCGAGCTCCACCCTTCCCCGGAACGCGTCGATTGGGCGTACAACGGCATCGTCGCGTACTCCAAGATCTGCACCCACGTTGGTTGCCCTGTTGCCCTGTACGAGCAGCAGACCCACCACCTGCTGTGCCCGTGCCACCAGTCAACCTTCGACCTGACTCAACAGTGCAAGGTTATCTTCGGCCCCGCCAGCCGCCCTCTTCCCCAGCTGCCTATCGCAGTCGACGCCGAGGGCTACCTGGTCGCCACGAGCGACTTCCATGAACCCGTCGGACCGAGCTACTGGGAGCGTGAGCAGCATGTCCTCATCCCTAACTCCTGATGCCCCCGTCTTCGTCGCCAAGACTTCGGGCGGCCGCATCACGGACTTCGTCGACCAGCGCGTTGGCGGCTCCGGCATCCTCCGCGAGTTCGGCCGGAAGGTCTTCCCGGACCACTGGTCGTTCATGTTCGGCGAAGTGGCGCTGTATTCCTTCGTCATCCTGCTGCTCTCGGGCACGTTCCTGACGTTCTTCTTCGATCCGTCCATGGCGGAGACGCACTACGCGGGCTCCTACACGCCGCTGAAGAACGTTGAAATGTCCGTGGCGTACAGCTCGTCCCTGAACATCTCCTTTGATGTCCGCGGCGGCATGTTCATGCGCCAGGTGCACCACTGGTCGGCGCTGCTGTTCGTCGCCTCCGTGTCGGTGCACATGCTCCGCGTGTTCTTCACCGGCGCGTTCCGCAAGCCCCGCGAACTGAACTGGGTGGTGGGCAGCGTCCTGCTCATCCTGTCCATGGCTGCGGGCTTCACCGGCTACTCGCTCCCCGATGACCTGCTCTCCGGTAACGGCCTGCGCATCATCGACGGCGTCATCAAGTCCATCCCCGTCATCGGCACCTACATCTCGTTCTTCCTTTTCGGTGGCGAGTTCCCGGGCACCATGATCATCAGCCGCCTGTACATGCTCCACATCCTCCTGGTTCCCGCGCTCATCCTGCTGATGATCGTGATGCACCTCTTCATGGTGGTTGTGCACAAGCACACCCAGTACCCCGGCCCCGGCCGGAATGACGGCAACGTCGTTGGCTACCCCCTGGGACCGGTCTACGCCGCGAAGGCCGGCGGCTTCTTCTTCATCGTCTTCGGTGTCGTTGCCCTCATGGCGGCGTTCTTCACCATCAACCCGATCTGGAACTACGGCCCGTACGACCCCTCACCGGTTTCGGCAGGCACGCAGCCTGACTGGTACATCGGCTTCGTTGACGGCGCCCTGCGCCTGATGCCGGGCACGATCGGTGACTGGAAGGTCGAGCAGGTGTGGTTCGGCCACATGTTCACGTTCAACGTGCTGCTGCCTGCACTGGTCCCCGCGGGCATCCTTTTCACCGTTATGTTCACCTACCCGTGGATTGAACGCTGGATCACCAAGGACAACCGCGAGCACCACGTCCTGGACCGTCCCCGCAACGCTCCTACCCGTACGGCGATCGGCATGGCCGGTTTCGTCTGGTACTGCGTTATGTGGGCCGCCGCAGGCTCCGACCTCATCGCCACGCACTTCCACGTGGCCCTGAACGATGTGACCTACTGGCTGCGCGCGCTGTTCTTCATCGGCCCGGTCATCGCGTTCATCGTCACGAAGCGCGTCGCCCTGGCGCTGCAGCGCAAGGACCGCGAGATCGCCCTGCACGGCCGCGAAACCGGCCGCATCGTGCGCCTGCCGCACGGCGAGTTCATCGAGGTCCACGCCCCGCTGGACGAATACAAGCGCTACAAGCTGGTCGGCTTCGAGTCACCGGTCCCGCTGCCCGCGGTGCCGAACGAGCACGGCGTCGTGGACCGCAAGGAAAAGCGCCGCGCCAAACTGTCCCGCTGGTTCTTCGAGGACCGGGTTGCCCCGGCCACTCCGGCAGAACTGGAGGCCGCTCACGGCCACCACGGCGCCCATGAGGCTGTCGAAGCGGCAGAGTCTCAGAAGACGCTGAGCCACTAGGCTGCAAGCAAGACAACGGAAGGCCCGGTCCCCTTGGGGACCGGGCCTTTCTGTGTTTTCTGTTGTCGCAGCTTCTGCCGCCAAGATCCTTGCAGCCCAGCCGCCCACTGCGTTGTTGGGGCTAGGGCCGGTATCCAGAGGCGTAGTTGCGGGTGGGCCGGACGCCGGGGCGCTGCAGGGGCACCCAGAGCTTGTAGCGGTCAGCCCGGTAGTAGGACACTGAGTAGTCCACCATGGCGCGGGCCACGAACGCGTGGCGCTGGATCTTCAGCAGCGGCGTTCCGACCTCGACGTTCAGGAGCCGGGCCGTGGACGGCGATGCGGCCGTCGCCTCGATCATGTCCTCGCCCCATTCCATCACCAGCCCGTAGCGTTCGCTCAGCACGTTGTAGAGGGATGTGGGCGGCTCCCCGTCCAGCAGGCCGGGGACCCGGTGGGCCGGAATGAAGTTCTCGTCCACGCTCATGGGCTCGTTGTCGGCCAGCAGGAGGCGCCGGAACCGGACCAGGGGCGTACCCTCCTCCAACTGCAGCTCACGGGCCAGGAAAGCGCTGGCGCTGATTTGCTCGAAGCTGAGGACCTTGGCGGCGGGGACCATGCCGCGGCGCTGCATTTCTTCGCTGTAGGAGGTGAGCTTGACCTGGAGATCCAGTTTGGGTTTGCGCACAAACGTGCCCAGCCCCACGACACGCTCAATGACTTCCTCGCCCACAAGGGCATCGATGGCCTGACGGACAGTCATCCGGGCCAGGCCGAAGCGCTGGGCGAGGCCACGCTCGGAGGGCAGCGCCGACCCCGGCGGGCAGGCGGCACTGATGTGGGCCCGCAGGATTTCCCGCAGCTGCACGTAGATCGGCACCCCGCTCTGGCGATCGATCTCGCCGATCATCTTGGACGCATTAGAGGACGCCACGGGTCAGCCTCCGGTTGGGCCGCGGCGCGGGAAAGACACTCATATCTCAAGGGTAAGCCCGTACCCAGGCAGGTCTAGACCACGGCGCCGACCCAAGTCGTGCGGGTCCCTCCCCCGCGGCTACCCTTGAACTCATAGGCCGGAACCGAGCAACGGAACCCGGCCAGCCTGAAGGAACGCCAGTCCGATACACCGCCATCCATACGGCACGCCAGTCCGATGGAACGCCTGTCGTATGGAACAGCCCGTCCGGTGGCACCACCGAAGAGAACCAACACCAGCACGAGGGAGTCCCGTTGCCAGTTCGCAAGGCAACCGTCACGGCCGCAATCGGCCTCCACGCCCGGCCGGCGGCAGTATTTGTCCGGGCCGTCACGGCCACCGGTCTCCCGGTAACTATCAGCAAGGACGGCAGGCCCGGAGTCGACGCCCGCTCGCTGCTGGAGGTCATGACCGAGGACTTCGAATGCGGCTGCGAAGTGGAGTTGGCCGTCGCAGCGGAGGCCCTCCCGGCCTCCTACAGCCTCGCGGATGCCGAGACTGCGCTGGAGGGCCTCCGGATCCTCCTCGAGTCGGCAGCGGCCGCCTGAGGCGCTCCCGGCCGTCCTCACGCCCGGCCCCAAGCCTGCCACCAACGACCGCGCCGCACACATTCCAGCAGCACGCAGGCGCTCAGCACCACCCAGCCCATCGGCACAAACGACGGCGGGCCCCACCAATTTGAAGTGGTCCCCGAAAGTTGGACTCGTAAGTAAGCGAGTTCTACTTTAGCGGCCAACGATCGGTTGGTTCCTCGAAGAAGTCCCCTTCCCACTTGGGATGGGGACTTTCTGCGTGCAGCTCTTTCAGGTCCATTCTTTTCCTGTACGCAACGACGGTCGCGTGCAAGGATGGCTGAACTAACCTCCGGGGGGATGGGGTATCAATGATGGACAGAGGCAGACGCAGGGGCACGGTAGCCGTCGCAGCAATCGGTGTGATTATCGGGCTCACAGGCTGCGCGGCTAGCGCGCAGCAGGCAGCTGCGCCGCAGCAGTCCGCAACCACGCAATCCTCAGCCGCTCCGCAGCTCAAGGAATTCGATTCTGTCGATGACGCCCGTCGGGCAGTTGCCGGCGTGATCGGCTGCGATGATGAGCCCAAGACGGATCCCATCATCAATCCGGACCTTGCAGGCTTCACGGCTGAATACGCCGTGTGTGCGAGCCGCGTCCAAGTCGAGTGGTTCAAGACGGAAGACGCCCGAGATGCCGAGCACCAGCTGTACAGTGATTCAGCTCAGCCTCTGTCCATTGTGGAGGGCAAGAACTGGATGGTCGTAGACATGTCCGAAGCACTTGGTGAGCCTCCAAGTGATAAAGACCTGAAGGGACTGGCTCAGGAACTCGGCGGCAAATTCAGATCCCTGAACGGTGCCAAATCGTCCTAATGCCGGCGCCGACGGGCTTAGCTTCCATACGGCGTTCGAATGTTGTGTTGTCTGCCGGGGCCTATGCGGCGAGGGTCCGAGCACGGTATTGCGCAGGGCTGAGACCCTCGAGTTTTGTGGAGATTCCCTCGGTGTTGTACCACCGGATGTAAGGTTCGGGGCAACAACTCCCTGGCCGCCGTGGTAGGAGTTGTACCGCTTCCTGCTCCGGACCTTGCAGACCAGCTGGAGGGAACGCATCAGCTTCAGCACGGTCTTCTTGGCGACCGTCCACCCTTGCTTGAGCAGTTCGATATGGATTCTCCGGTGCCCGTACCGGCCGTGGTTCTTCCCGAAAATCTCTGAGACGGCGGCCTTCAGGGACGCGCGAGGATCGGGGCCTTGGAGGCGGGACTGGTGGTAGAAGAACGTGGACCGAGGTAACCCTGCTACGTCCAGGAGAACTTCCAGCCGATGCTCAGCCTTGAGAGCGATGACAGCGCTAACCTTAGCGCTGTTCCCCGTCCCCCAAGGCCCCTACTTTTCCCAGGAAGGCCACCTCTGCACGCAGGTGTGGCGACGACAGATCGAGCTCCTTCGCCAGAGCGACCCTGTTCTCGCCGGAGATATATCGCTGCACAGCGCTGAGCTTGAGCTCGAACGATTACAGCCGCTTGCCTGGTTTGGTGACTAGAGCAGTATCTCCGCGAACGCGCCATCTGTCGTGCAACGGGAGGACAGCTAACCTACCCACCCCAAGCCTGGTCGCTTCGGCCCTGGAGCCCCAACCGGTCGCAAACAGCGCCACCGCGGCTTCGCGCTGCTCCTCAGACAACGAACTGCCCTTAAAACATGAAACTGCTCCCCGTAAGCCGGAACTGAATTTTCAGTCCAACTTTCGGGGAGCAGTTCAATTTGGTGGGGCACGCCGTCGTGCAATCTGAACTCTTAGTCCGGGTGGACGCTAGTGCGCGTGGTCACCACGGCTGTATTCGTAGACCCAGCCGACCAGGGCGACTACTGCCATTCCGCCGGCGATGAAGACGATCCACCAGCCGACGGCGAGGCCGAGGAACCCGGCGGCGCAGGACATGCCCAGCATCAGCGGCCACCAGCTCCAGGGGCTGAAGTGTCCCTGTTCGCCGGCGCCTTCGTGGATTTCGGCGTCGTTGCGGTCCTCGGGGCGCATGCCAACGCGCCGTCCGGTGAAGCCCAGGTAAGCGCCGATCATGCCGGCGAGCCCGCCCACGAGCAGAATACCGAGGATGCCGACCCATTCGGTCCAGTTATTCAGGTAACCGTAGATTAGTGCCACGGGCACGAAGAAGAAGGCGCCGAAGCCAAAAATTCTTGATTCGAGTTTCACTTGGCGGTGTCCTTCTGGTCGGCGTTACCGAGGGCCGATGCTGCCGGAGCAGGCGAATCCGCGGTGTAGGACTGGGAGAGCTCCGGGTGGTGCAGGTCCAGGGCGGGACGCTCGGAGCGGATGCGGGGCAGGGACGTGAAGTTGTGGCGCGGCGGCGGGCAGGACGTGGCCCACTCGAGCGAGGCGCCGAAGCCCCACGGGTCATCAACTTCCACACGCTCGTTGCTGCGCCAGGTGATGTAGACGTTCCAGAAGAACGGAATCAGCGAGGCGCCGAGGACGAAGGAGGCGATGGTGGAGAACTGGTTCATCCACGTGAACCCATCCTGCGGCATGTAGTCGGCGTAGCGGCGCGGCATGCCCTCGACACCCAGCCAGTGCTGGATCAGGAAGGTGCCGTGGAAGCCGAGGAACAGCATCCAGAAGTGGATCTTACCGAGGCGCTCGTTGAGCATCTTGCCGGTCCACTTGGGCCACCAGAAGTAGAAGCCGGCGAACATGGCGAACACGACAGTACCGAAGACCACGTAGTGGAAGTGCGCCACCACGAAGTAGGAGTCCGAGACGTGGAAGTCCAGCGGCGGCGAGGCCAGGATGATGCCGGTGAGGCCACCGAAGAGGAACGTCGCCAGGAAGCCGATGCTCCACAGCATGGGGGTTTCAAAGGTGATGGAACCGCGCCACATGGTGCCGATCCAGTTGAAGAACTTCACGCCGGTCGGAACGGCGATGAGCATCGTCATGAAGGAGAAGAACGGCAACAGGACCGAGCCGGTGACGTACATGTGGTGTGCCCACACGGTCACGGACAGAGCCGCGATGGAGATGGTCGCATAGACCAGGCCCTTGTAACCGAAGATCGGCTTGCGGGAGAAGACCGGGAAAATCTCAGAGACGATGCCGAAGAACGGCAGCGCGATGATGTAGACCTCGGGGTGGCCGAAGAACCAGAAGAGGTGCTGCCAGAGGACGGCGCCGCCGTTCTCGGGATCGAAGATGTGCGCACCAAAGCGGCGGTCGGCTCCAAGGGCAAACAGCGCGGAAGCCAGCGGCGGGAAGGCCATCAGGACCAGAATGGATGTCACGAGGGCGTTCCAGGTGAAGATCGGCATCCGCCACATGGTCATGCCCGGGGCGCGCATGCAGATGATGGTGGTGATGAAGTTGACCGCACCAAGAATGGTGCCGAAGCCGGAGAGCGCAAGGCCGAAGACCCAGAGGTCACCGCCCACGCCGGGGCTGAACGTCGTGTTGGACAGCGGCGCGTAAGCGAACCAGCCGAACGACGCGGCACCCTGCGGGGTGATGAAGCCGGATACGGCAATCGTGGAGCCGAACAGGAAGAACCAGAAGGCCAGTGCGTTCAGTCGCGGGAACGCGACGTCGGGGGCACCGATCTGCAGCGGCATGATGACGTTGGTGAAGCCGGCGAACAGCGGCGTCGCGAACATCAGGAGCATTACTGTGCCGTGCATGGTGAAGAGCTGGTTGTACTGCTCTTTGGTCTGCAGGATCTGCATGCCGGGCTCGAAGAGCTCGGCACGGATCAGCAGCGCCATGATGCCGCCGAAGCAGAAGAAGATGAACGACGCGATCAGGTACATGTACCCGATCGTTTTGTGGTCGGTCGAGGTGATCCAGTTGACGACGATGCGTCCCTTGGACTTCGGTACTACGGGAGCCTCGAGGATCCCGGCGGATTGAGTGTAAGTTGCCACGTCGCTCGCCTTACTTGGTTTCGGTCGGGGCCGGGTTGCGGTCGTACTCTTCACCGAGCAGGCCGGTGTTCCCGTCCTGGCGCAGCTGGTTCATGTGCGCCTGGAACTCCGACTCGGAGACAACCTTCACGCGGAACAGCATTTCGGAGTGGTACTCACCACAAAGTTCGGCGCACTTGCCGTCGTAGGTGCCCTCCCGGGTGGGAGTCAACCGGATGTAGTTGGTCTTGCCGGGAATCATGTCCCGCTTCTGCAGGAAGGCAGGCACCCAGAAGGAGTGGATGACGTCGCGTGAGTTGAGCTCGAGGTCAACCGACTTGTTGACCGGCAGGTACAGGGTGGGCAGCTTTTCCTTGTCCACGTCGTTGCCGGTCAGGTGCGCCTGGACGCCTGCTTCGTGGACGTCCTCGGTGACGACGGCGCCCTTCTTGTAGTTGAAGTCCCATGCCCACTGCTTGCCGCGGACGTCGACGACGACGTCGGCCGGCTTTGAGCGGTCATCGATCGACGCCGTGTCGCGGTCGGTGAAGTAGAAGAACACCAGGACCATGAACAACGGGATCGTCAGGTAGAACACTTCAAGCGGAAGGTTGAAGCTGTTCTGGCGAGGGAAGCCCACGGTGCCCTTGCGGCGGCGGTAGGCAACGACGCACCAGATCATCAGGCCCCAGGTGATGATGCCGACGACCAGCGCCGCTATCCATGAGTTGACCCAGAGGTCCATGATGAGGTCAACGTGATTGGTGGTGCCACGCTCGGTGGGCAACCAGCCCTTCTGTACCTCTGGTGAACATCCAGTCAAAGCCAACGCGCCGGCTAGTGCCAAGCCAGTGATCGTAGTGATCTGTTTGCGTCGGCTGCCGGTTCGGTTCTGCGAACTCACAGACGGCCCTTCCTACTTGTTGCTGTTGCCCCGCGAATTACGGGCAGGGCAAACGAAAAGTTTTACTACTCGGTGTAGAGCTTACCGCTCCCCGCGAGTTTTCGCCCACATGTCCGCACCGTGCGTCGGGAGCTTTTTGCCGGTGCCGCTCGTTGAGGATCCTGCCGCACTAAGGCCGGGCAAAATGCCCGGCCTCAGTGGAAGGAATTAGTGGAAAGAATCTCCGCAGGCGCAGGACCCGCCGGCATTGGGATTGTCGATCGTGAAGCCCTGCTTGGCGATGGTGTCCTCGAAATCGATGCTGGCACCGCTGAGGTAAGGAACGCTCATCTTGTCGACGACGACTTCCACGCCGTCGTAGTCGCGCACAGCGTCTCCGTCGAGCAGCCGCTCGTCAAAGTAGAGCTGGTAGATCAGGCCCGAGCAACCGCCGGGCTGCACGGCAACGCGGAGGCGCAGATCGGTGCGTCCCTCCTGTTCCAGGAGGCTGCGGACCTTTCCGGCCGCGACGTCGGTCAGCTTGACCTCGTGCGTGGCCAGCTCGCCGGCCTGGGCGGCAGTGGTGTCGGCGCTGTTTTCATTGGTTGTAGTGCTCATGGCCTACCTTCTTGCAACGGTGGTGGCGGCCCCGCTCGCACGGTGCCCGCCCCTACTTAAACGGTATGGGCTATAGCTACATGCTACTTCGCGCAGCCTTCTAGCTCTAACTTCTGGCGTAACCGTGGGAGGCGGCTGGATGTTCCCCCGGGGTCTGCGGCGCCGGGCCCCTAGAGCGCGCCGTCGTTGTTGAGGCGCGCGAGCAGCAGGGCCTCGGCGACAATCGCGTTCCGGAAGTCACCCAGGTGCAGCGATTCGTTGGCGCTGTGGGCGCGGGAATCGGGGTCCTCGACGCCGGTCACCAGGATCTGCACGTCCGGGTAGAGCTCGGTCAGGTCCGCGATGAACGGAATGGACCCGCCGATCCCCATTTCAACGGCGGGCACGCCCCAAGCCTCACCCAGGGCCCACATGGCCACGGAGGCGGCCTTCGAGCTGGTGTCCGTCAGGAAAGAGCTGCCGCTCTCCCCCGGGGTGAACACCACCTGGGCGCCGAACGGCGCGTGGTCCTCGACGTGCTTGCGGACAGCCTCCATGGCGGCTGCGGGGTCCTGCCCGGGTGCCAGGCGCAGGCTGAACTTGGCCCGCGCCCGCGGCAGCAGCGTATTGGAGGCCACGTCCACGGCCGGGGCGTCAAATCCGATGATGGACAGGGCCGGCTTGGTCCACATTCGCGAGGCAATGCTCCCGGTCCCGGCGAGCTTCACGCCGTCGAGCACGGACGCGTCGGCGCGGTACTCCTCCTCGGTGAGGTCGACCACCACATCATCGCGGCTCACGAGGCCCTTGATCGCGACGCTGCCCTCGTCGTCGTGGAGGGTCGCGATCAGGCGGGACAGGAGGGTCGGCGCGTCGAGCACAGGGCCGCCGAACATACCCGAATGCACAGCGTGGTCCAGAACCTTGACCTCAATGGTGCCGTCCACCAGGCCGCGGAGGCTGGTGGTCAGGGCCGGGATGCCCACCTTCCAGTTACTGGAGTCGGCCACGACGATCACGTCGGCACGCAGCAGCTCGCGGTGCGTCTCCAGGAACTGTCGGAATGTTGGCGAGCCGGCCTCCTCTTCGCCCTCGAAGAAGAACGTCACGCCGAGGCCCAGTTCGTCCCCGAGCACGCGCGTCACGGCCGAGTAGGCGGCGATGTGGGCGAGGATGCCGGCCTTGTCATCCGCGGCACCGCGGCCGAAGAGCCGCCCGTCGCGTTCGACGGCGGTGAAGGGGTCGGTGTCCCACAGCGCCAGATCACCGGTGGGCTGGACATCGTGGTGGGCGTACAGCAGAACCGTCGGCTTGCCCTCGGCGGCCGGGCGGCGTGCGACGACGGCGGGCCCGCCGGGCGTCCCGTCTTCCTTGTCGCAGCGGAGGATCTGGACGTCGTCGAAACCGCTGGCCCGCACGAGGGCGGCGACGGCGTCGGCGCTGCGGTTCAACGGGGCAGGATCAAAGCTTGGCCAGGCGATGCCCGGAATGGCAACAAGGTCCGTCAACTGGCCGATCGTCTCGTCGAACGATTCGGCAACAGCCTGGCGGAGGGCTTCGGCATCAATGGTGCCGTCGTGGTCCATGGTGGTCAGCGGGTTCCCCGCGGTTGATGAAGTCATGGCCAAAACACTACCCGTGCGCTGGATCACGCTAAACCTTGAACGCTGCCATCGCCGGGCGCGCACCGTGTGGGCTGGGTCTCGGACCCGTGTCTGCGGGGTATTCTTTAGGGGTGTTTGGACGTAGAAAAGAAGCGCCATCGGCGCAGGACGTAGTTGACCAGCAGGCAGCCGAGGCAGCAGCCCGGGGCACCGTGACCGGCAAGGGCGCACCCACGCCCAAGCGCAGCGCTCAGGTGGCGGCCCGCAAGCGGCCCCTCGTGCCCGAGGACCGCAAGGCTTCCAAGGCCGCCGACCGCGCAGCCGTCGCAGACCAGCGGCTCAAGATGCGGCAGGCCATGGACAGCGGTGACGAGAAGTTCCTGCCCTTGCGCGACAAGGGTCCGCAGAAGCGTTTCGCCCGTGACTACGTCGATGCCCGCTTTAGCCTCGGCGAGTACCTCATGTTCGGGGCCCTGCTGTTCGTCATCATCTCGTTGCTGGTGCCTGCCTCCAGCGCACAGATGATCTACGTCCTGGGCGGATTCTGGGTCATGTTCCTCGCGGTCTTCGTGGATGTCTTCATCCTCTCCCGCAAGCTCAAGAAGCGTCTCGGCGAAAAGTTCGGCGAGGTGGAGCGCGGCACCGTCTGGTACGGCTCTATGCGCTCCCTGCAGTTCCGCCGCCTGCGCCTGCCCAAGCCCCAGGTCGCCCGCGGCCAGTTCCCCGTCTGACCCTCCCACTCTTTTGCAACCGAGAAGCCCCCGGCAGTCATCTGCCGGGGGCTTCTCGTTTGCAGCGATCGGTCCGGAGCCGCTGGCCCCGTGATGCCTAGCGCCGGCTCGGGTGCATGGCCAGCAACCGGTTGATACGGGCCGCCCAGAAGGGGCCCTCGTAGAGGAACGCCGTGTAGCCCTGGACCAGGGTGGCGCCGGCGTCCAGCCGTGCCTGCACATCCTGCGCGGTTTCAACGCCGCCCACCGAGACGAGGGTCAGCGCTCCGCCGGTCACGGACTTGAGCCGGGCCAGGACCTCCAGGGACCTTTGCTTCAGGGGCGCTCCGGAAAGACCTCCGGCCCCGCACGCTTCAACCTTGTCCGGGCTGGAGACGAGCCCGGTGCGGGCGATCGTGGTGTTGGTGGCAATAATGCCGTCCAGCTTAAGATCCAGAGCCAGCCGAGCGACGTCGTCGATGTCCTCATCGCTGAGGTCAGGCGCGATCTTGACCAAGAGCGGAACGTGGCGTCCTGCGGCCTTGTCCGCCTCCTCGCCCACTGCAGTGAGCAACGGGCGCAGCGTCTCCACGTCCTGCAGCAGCCGGAGGCCGGGCGTGTTGGGCGAACTGACGTTCACGACGAGATAGTCGGCTGCGGGAGCCAGGCTGCGCGCACTGATGAGGTAATCGGACACCGCATCCTCCAGTCCAACCACCTTGCTCTTGCCGATGTTGACCCCGATCACGGGCCGAACACCGGGCCGGTGGTGCTGCAGGGCCGCGCGGGCGGACTTCAGCCGCGGGGCTACCGCCGCGGCGCCGTCGTTATTGAACCCCATCCGGTTGATGACGGCCCTGTCCTCCACAAGGCGGAACAGCCGCGGCGCCGGGTTCCCGGGCTGGGCCTGACCGGTGATGGTGCCGACTTCCACATGGCCGAAGCCAAGCTCGGTCAGCGCCTCAATGCCGTGGCCTTCCTTGTCGAAGCCGGCCGCGAGCCCGAACGGTGAGGGGAACGTCAGGCCGAAAGCCTGGGTCTGCAGGGACGCCGCCGGGGCGGTGAACTTCTGCAGCAGCCGTCCGGCGCCGCAGCTGTGGGCGAGCCGGATGGCCTTGAAGCCGATCTTGTGGGCGCGTTCGGCGTCCATCCATGAGAAGGCCAGCCGGAAGAATGTGGGATATACGCGCATGCCTCTAGTTTTCAGGTTCGGGCCCCGCAGACCAAACCAGCACGCGCGCCGGCGCGGTTGTGACTGCCGGTTGTGACTGCCGTTGTGACTGCGCCGCCCCGCGCCCTGGACGCATCGGCCGTAGGGCCCCGGGGCGAGTTAGCATGAAGCCATGACCAGCAAAGATGGTGCCGGGACGGCCGGCCGCGGGACGTCGGGGCGCGGGATCGAGGCCGATGTGGTGGTGGTCGGGGCGGGCCTGGCCGGGCTCGTCGCGGCGGCCCAGGCCTATGCCGCAGGCAGGCGGGTGGCGGTGCTAGATCAGGAACCCGACGCCTCTGTCGGCGGCCAGGCGCACTGGTCATTCGGCGGCCTGTTCTTGGTCAACTCGCCGGAACAGCGCAGGCTCCGGGTGAGGGACAGCGAAGAGCTGGCCCTCGCGGACTGGCATGCGTCCGCGGGATTCGACCGGCCGGAGGACGCGCTGGCGAAGGAGTGGGCGGCGGCGTACGTGAACTTCGCCGCCGGGGAAAAGCGTGCGTGGCTCGCCTCGCTGGGCGTCCGGCTGTTTCCCCTGGTGCAGTGGGCAGAACGCGGCGGCTACGGCCCGAATGGCCACGGCAACACCGTCCCGCGCTTCCATGTCGCGTGGGGCACGGGACCTGCCCTGGTGGCTCCCTTCCTGGCCAAACTGCGCGAAGGCGAAGCCGCCGGCCGCGTGTCCTTCCATTTCCGCCACCGCGCCACGGAGCTGGTGAAGACCTCGGGACGGGTGAGCGGCGTGTGCGGCGATCTGCTCGAGGCCAGCAGCGCGGGGCGGGGCGAACGTTCGTCCCGGCACCCGGCCGGCAGTTTCGAGGCCACGGCCGCGGCCGTGGTGGTGACGAGCGGCGGGATCGGCGGCAACCACGACTCGGTCCGCAGGCAGTGGCCCGGCGGCGTGGCGCCGGAGCGGATGTTGAGCGGCGTGCCTGCCTCCGTGGACGGGGACTTTTTGCCGGCCGTGGAACGGGCCGGCGGTCGCCTCATCAACGGCGACCGGATGTGGCATTACCCGGAGGGCATCCACAACCATGCCCCGGTCTGGCCGCGGCACGGCATCCGGATCCTGCCCGGGCCATCCGCCCTGTGGCTGGACGCGACGGGGCGGATGCTCCCCCCTCCCCTGTTTCCTGGCTTCGACTCCCTCGGCGCCCTCCGCCACATCCTGGCCACAGGACATGCCCATTCATGGTTCGTCCTCAACAGGGCCATCGCCCTGAAGGAGTTCGCGCTGTCCGGATCGGAGCAGAACCCGGATCTCACGGGGAAGGATGTCCGCCTGTTGGCTGCCAGATTGAAGCCCGGCAGCGACACGCCTCTGCAGCGGTTCCTGGACCACGGGGTCGACTTCCTGATGGCGGAGAACCCTGCGGAGCTGGCCGCCCGAATGAACGATTTGACGGGGGGACACCTCATTGACGCCGCAGCCTTGGACCGGCTGGTCCGCGACCGGGACCGGCAGTTTTCCAGTGGGATGGGCAAGGATCCGCAGCTGGCCGCCATCCGGGCCGCGCGGCGTTTCGCCACCGACAAGATCATGCGGGTGGCGCCACCCCACCGGCTGCTGGATCCGCGCCACGGTCCGCTGCTTGCCGTCCGGCTCTCCGTCCTGACGCGCAAGAGCCTCGGCGGCCTGCACACGGACCTGCAGTCGCGGGTCCTGGATGTCACCGGGGAGCCCGTGCCCGGGCTGTTCGCCGCCGGTGAAGCCGCAGGGTTTGGCGGCGGCGGAATTCACGGCTACCGGGCCCTCGAGGGGACATTCCTAGGCGGGTGCCTCTTCTCCGGACGTTCCGCGGGCCGCGCCGCGGCGTCCGCGGCATAGTCGGCAGCGCAGGCGGCGCAGGAGGAAATGGCGATGCAGTGGCGGACCGACATACTGGGCGATGACTTCCAGGCGTGCGCCTTCGAGGCCGCCGGCCCTGACGGCGTGCTGCGCACTGCCACCCTGGTCCGCCATACCCCGCTCGAACCGGCACCGTCCGCGCTGCCGGCCCGGGCCGTGCTGTTCCTGCACGGCTGGAGTGACTACTTCTTCAACGAGGAACTCGCCCAATTCTGGGCCGGGCAGGGATTTGAGTTCTTCGCGCTCGACATGCACAACCACGGCCGCAGCCTGCGGCCGGGCACCCATGGCGGCTACGTCGCGGACCTGGACAACTACGACGCCGAAATCACCGCAGCGATCGGCATCATCGGCTCGCTCCGGCCGCCCGGCATGGCGCCGCAACTGATCCTCATGGGCCACTCCACCGGTGGCCTGATCGCGGCGCTGTGGGCCGACCGCCATCAGGGGGTGGCGTCGCAGCTCGTGTTGGACAGCCCTTGGCTGGAGGTCCACGGCAGCCCCGCCCTGCGCCGGGCCGCGCGGACAATGGTGGAGCCGTTCGCCAGGTTCTGGCCAGAGTCGGTGATCCGGCTGCCCGAGCGTGCCTTCTACTGGCGCAGCATCAGCAGCGCCGCGGAGGGCGAATGGGCCCTGGACGATGCCTACCGACCGCCGCACGCCTTTCCGGTCCGCGCCGGCTGGCTCAGCGCCGTGCTGAGCGGACAGTCCAAGGTGGCGCGCGGCCTGAACATCGATGTGCCCATCCTCGTGCTGATTTCGGGCGCCAGCGCCAACGGGATGTTCTGGAAGGAATCCATGCGCCGCACCGACGCGGTCCTGGACGTGAACACGATCGCCCTTCGCGCCCTCAGCCTGGGCCGGACCGTCACGCTGGAGCGAATAGACGGCGCCCTGCATGACGTCTTCCTCTCCGCACCCCGGGTCCGCGCCGACGCCTACTCCCGGCTGTCCCGGTGGCTCAGGGCCTACGTGATCGACTGACGCCGGTCAGGTGCCCTGGTTGCCTGCCACGGGAGCGGCGTCGACCGCTCCGCCGTAGCGGCGGTCCCGCTGGGCATAGATCTCGACGGCGTCCCACAGCGTCCGGCGGTCCACGTCAGGCCACAGGGTATCCATGAACACGAACTCGGCATAGGCCGACTGCCACAGCATGAAATTGGACAGCCGCTGCTCGCCGGAACTGCGCAGGAACAGATCGACGTCGGGCAGATCCGGTTCGTCGAGGAACTTCTGGATGGTCCGTTCGGTGATGGCACCCGGCTTGAGCCGGCCCTGCGCCACTTCCTCAGCGATCGCGGCGACGGCGTCGGCGATCTCGGCCCGTCCGCCGTAGTTGACGCACATGTTCAAGGTGCAAGTGCTGTTGCCGCGGGTGTAGTCCTCGGCCTCTTCGAGTTCGCGGATCACCGAGCCCCACAGTTTTGGTCGCCGCCCGGACCAGCGGATGCGGATTCCCCAGTCATCGAGCTGGTTCCGTTGCCGGCGCAGCACGTCCTTGTTGAAGCCCATCAGGAAGCGCACCTCCTCGGGGGAGCGCCGCCAGTTCTCGGTGGAGAAGGCGTACACGCTGACGTACTCGATCCCCAGCTCGATCGCACCGGCCATGACATCCAGCAGGGCGGGCTCCCCCGCTTTGTGGCCGTCGACCCTCGGCAGGCCGCGCTGGTTCGCCCAGCGTCCGTTGCCGTCCATGACGATCGCGACATGCCTCGGAATGAACTCAGCAGGAATCGCGGGCGGCACAGCGCCGGACGGGTGCGGATAGGGAGCCACCACCGGGGCGGTCCGCCGCCGGACGTTGGCCTGCTTCCCTTGGCTCTTCTCCAGGGTTCTTCCCAAGCTTCTTCCCAATGCCACTTTTACGTTCGCTCCACATGTTTGAGGGATTTCAGGACTCGCTCCAGGTGCCACTGCAGGTAGCTGGCCACCAGACCGGCCGCTTCCCGGCGGTGAACGGACGCGGACGCATCCGCCGTCGTCCAGTTCCCGGTGAGCAGGGCACCAAGCAGGAGCACGGTTTCCGCGGCCGGTGCCGGGGATCCCGGCGGCCGGCACTCGGCACAGACCATGCCGCCCAGCGGCGCGGAAAAGGCTGTGTGCGGCCCGGGCGCACCGCACCGGGCGCAGTCGGTAAAGCTGGGCGCCCAGCCGCCGGTCGCGAGGGCGCGGAGCAGGTAGGAATCCAGGATGAGTTCGGACGCGTGGTCGCCCCGGCTCAGGGACGCGAGGGCACCAACCAGCAGGTTGTACTGGGCCGTTCCGGCTTCTCCGTCGACGTCCGTGAGCTTCTCGGCGGTCTCGGTCATGGCGGCCGCAACCGTGTAGCGGCCATAGTCCGCCGCGATGTTTCCGCCATAGACGCCCTTGGCGACGGCCTGCGTGACGACGTCGAGGGTGCGCCCGGAAATCAGCTGGAGATCGGCCACCATGAACGGTTCCAGCCTGGCGCCGAAGCGGCTGCTGGTGCGCCGGACGCCCTTCGCCACCGCACGGACCTGGCCGTGGTGCTTTGTCAGCAGGGTGATGATCCGGTCGGCCTCACCCAACTTATGGGTGCGCAGGACCACGGCCTCGTCACGGTAGGCGCGCGCTGCGAAGGATTGTTGGACCACAGTTAATCTTCGCATTGTCTTTGCGGAATCACGGCATAGGCGGCACCGCTGAGGTTGAACCCCGCTGAGGTAGAACACTGCTGAGGGAAAACACGGCGCCGCCGGAGTGTTCCGGCGGCGCTGTGTGCGTCGGGATAACCGTGTATGCCGTGGCTGTCCATGCCGTGCCGCCGGGGGGTCCTGCCCGCGGCCGGATCAGGCGCGGGCGTCCCGGATGGCGCGGTTCACGGCCGAGATGACGGCCTTGAGGGCAGAGGTGCTGGTGTTGGCGTCGATCCCGACGCCCCAGAGCACGCGCTCCCCCACGGCGCATTCAACGTACGCGGCGGCCAAGGCGCTGCCGCCCTCGGAGAGTGCGTGTTCGCTGTAGTCCAGGACCCGGACGTCCACGCCGTCCTCGCGCAGGATGCTCAGCAGGGCCGCGATGGGGCCGTTGCCGGTCCCGGTCCGGCGGACCTGGTTTCCGTCGACCTTCAGGGCAGCGGTCAAGGTCATTGCGCCGTCCTCGTCCGTCTCGGTGCTGATCGAACCGAGGGCGTAGCGGCCCCACTGCGTGTCGGCCGAACCCGAAGGCAGGTATTCGTCCTGGAAGACCTGCCACAGCTGGGGTCCGCTGACTTCCCCGCCCACCGTGTCGGTCCGCTTCTGGATGACGCCGGAAAACTCGATCTGGGCGCGGCGCGGCAGGTCAAGGCTGTGCTCGTTCTTGAGCAGGTACGCGACACCGCCCTTGCCGGACTGCGAGTTGACCCGGATGACCGCCTCGTAGCTGCGGCCAAGATCCTTCGGGTCAACCGGCAGGTACGGGACCTGCCAGGTGTAGTCGGCCACATCCTTGCCCGCCGCGGCGGCATCCTTTTCGAGGGCCTCCAGGCCCTTCTTGATCGCGTCCTGGTGCGAGCCGGAGAACGCGGTGAAGACAAGGTCTCCGCCGTACGGGGACCGCTCGGCCACTGGCAGCTGGTTGCAGTACTCCACCGTGCGCCGGATTTCGTCGATGTCGGAGAAATCGATCATCGGATCGATGCCCTGGACGAACATGTTCAGGCCCAGGGTCACCAGGTCCACGTTTCCGGTCCGCTCGCCGTTGCCGAAGAGGCAGCCCTCGATCCGGTCCGCGCCGGCCAGGTAGCCTAGCTCGGCGGCGGCGACGCCGGTGCCGCGGTCGTTGTGCGGGTGCAGGGAGAGGATGATGCCTTCGCGCGGGTGCAGGTTCCGGCTCATCCATTCGATCGAGTCGGCGTAGACATTGGGGGTGGCCATTTCCACCGTGGCGGGCAGGTTGATGATGACCTGCCGGTCGGCCGAGGCCTCGAAGACGTCGGCGATCGCGTTGCAGACGCGGATGGCGTACTCCAGCTCGGTTCCGGTGAAGGACTCGGGCGAGTATTCGTAGGTGATGTGCGTATCGACGAGGGTTTCCTCGTACTTTTTGCACAGCCGGGCGCCCTGCAGGGCGATGTCCAGGATGCCGTCTTCGTCCTGGTTGAAGACCACGCGGCGCTGCAGGACGGATGTGGAGTTGTAGAGATGGACGATCGCCTGTTTCGCGCCGACCAGGGACTCATAGGTCCGCTCGATCAGGTGCTCACGGGCCTGGGTCAGCACCTGGATCGTCACGTCGTCGGGGATGTGGTTGCCCTCGATCAGCTGCCGGACGAAGTCGAAGTCCGTCTGCGACGCCGAGGGGAAGCCGACCTCGATCTCCTTGTAGCCCATCCGGACCAGCAGCTCGAACATCTTCAGCTTGCGGGCCGGGCTCATGGGATCGATCAGGGCCTGGTTCCCGTCGCGCAGGTCCACTGCGCACCAGCGCGGGGCCTTGGTGATGACCTTGTCGGGCCAGGTGCGGTCAGGCAGTTCAACGGTGATCTGGTCCTGGAACGGGATGTAGCGGTGGACCGGCATTCCTGAGGGCTTCTGTGCGTTTCGCATTACAATCGGGGCCTTTTCTGTGATTCTTGATGAAAGGGTGGCCGGGCAACACAAACTCCGCAGCGAGGGTGGGCCTTGCGCTAGATCGCGTCTGAGGCCTCGCCGCGGCAGCTAAGAAGGAGCAGTTCTGCGCGCACAATTTCACAGTAACACGGGTGCGTAAGATGAAGGAGCCAGACCACCGTAACGTCCACCATGCAGACTGCGCGCCGACCAACGCTCCGGCGCCGGGCTGCTTCTCAAAGGAGCATCCGTGCCACTTTCGGGGATCGATCTGTCCACCATCGACGCCAGCGTCCGTCCGCAGGATGACCTGTACCAGCACGTGAATGGCGGCTGGCTCAACAGCACAGTCATTCCGGACGACCGGCCGCTGGAGGGCACGTTTACTGCGCTGCGCGACGCTTCGGAGCTCGCCGTGAAGGAGATTATCGAGCGGGCCGCCGCGCGTGGCGCAGAGGCTACAGGCATCGAGCGGAAGATCGGGGACCTGTACAACAGCTTTATGGACGAATCCGCGGTGGAAGCCAAGGGTCTGGACCCGCTCCGGGCGCGGCTGGCGGAGGTGTTTGCCACGAGGTCGGTGCCCGCACTCGTGGCTCTGGCCGGACGCCTGTTCCGCGCCGACGTCTCGGGGCTTTTCTATATCTACCCCGCCCCCGACGCCGGAAACCCGGACCGGGTACTGCTCTACACCGGCCAAGGGGGCCTCGGCCTGCCGGATGAATCGTATTACCGGGAAGAGAAGTTCGCCCCGATGGTCCAGTCATACCGGGAGCACGTCCAGGCCATGCTGGACCTGGCGGAAGTGGCGGACGCGGAGGGCGCAGCCGGCCGCGTGGTGGCGCTGGAAACTTCGCTGGCCTCGCACCACTGGGACAACGTGACTTTGCGGAATCCGCAAAAGACGTACAACCTGAAGTCCGCCGCGGAGGCCGCCGAGCTGTTCCCGCTGCTGGCCGACTGGTTCGACGCCGCCGGCATCGAACCCGAGAAGCGCGCCGAGCTCGTCATGAGCACTCCCGATTTCTTCTCCGGCGCGGCCTCACTGCTGGCCAACGAACCGCTGGGCACCTGGCAGGAGTGGCTCGCCATGCGCGTCGTCAGCGCGGCCGCCCCGTACCTGTCCTCGGTGTTCGTGGACACAGACTTTGCGTTCTATGGCACCACGCTGAGCGGCACGCCGCGGATCAAGGACCGCTGGAAGCGTGGCGTCGCTGTGGTCGAGGGTGGCCTCGGTGAGGCGGTCGGCCAGATCTATGTGGCCGAACACTTCCCGGAAGGCAACAAGGCGCGCATGCAGACCCTTGTGGCCAACCTCATCGCGGCGTACCGGGACTCCATCACGGGACTGGACTGGATGGGCGAGGCGACGAAGCTCGAGGCCCTGAAGAAACTCGACACCTTCCGCGCCAAGATCGGCTACCCGGACAAGTGGATCGACTACTCCGCGGTCCAGGTCGATCCCACCGATCTGCTCGGGAACGTGGAGCGCGCCCACAGCGCCGACGTCGACCGTCACCTCGATGAAGTCGGCAAGCCGGTGGACCGCGAGAAGTGGCTCATGACCCCGCAGACGGTCAATGCCTACTACCACCCGCTACTCAATGAGATCGTGTTCCCCGCCGCCATCCTGCAGCCGCCGTTCTTCACCGCCGACGCCGACGACGCCGTCAATTACGGCGGCATCGGCGCCGTAATCGGCCACGAAATCGGCCACGGTTTCGATGACCAGGGCTCGCAGTACGACGGCAACGGCCTGCTGCGCAACTGGTGGACCGAGGACGACCGCACCGCCTTCGAGGTCCTGACCTCGAAGCTGGTGGCGCAGTTCGACGCCCTCTCCCCCACAGCCGCCCCCGGCCACAACGTCAACGGCAAGCTCACCCTCGGCGAGAACATCGGGGATCTCGGTGGCCTCGCGATCGCCTACAAGGCCTACCTGATCAGCCTCGACGGGCAAGAGCCCCCTGTGTTCGACGGGCTGACCGGGGTCCAGCGGTTCTTCGCATCCTGGGCTGCGGGGTGGCGGCAGGTCATCCGGAAGGAAGAAGCCATCCGCCGGCTGGCGACAGACCCGCACTCCCCCAACGAGTTCCGCACGAATGCGATCGCCAAGAACCTCGATGCCTTCCATGACGCGTTCGCCGTCACGGATCAGGACGGCATGTGGATGGCGCCCCAAGAGCGCGTCAGCATCTGGTAGCCAAAAGCTGTTAAGGCTGAAAGGGCCGGCCACGGGGTTTCCCCGGGCCGGCCCTTCGCCGTTGGTGCCAGTCCGTCGCCCCAGGCGTCAGTCTCGGCTGAGATCCTGCGCTGCTGCAAACAATCAGCGGGTAATCAGCGCCGGGTTCGCCTGCTGGCAGACGGTGTCGCCGGCGGTCTGGTTGACGATGTCCGCGGGCAGCGGCGGCGCGGGGGCTGCCGTCGGGGTCCCGTTGGCGAAGTCGCTGCCCAGATAGACCTGGACGCCGGCAACGCCGGCAGCCGGCAACACTTGACCCGGCGCCACCCCGAGGAGAGCCGCGACGTCAGTGGCCACGTCGGCGTAATCCGCACCGTAATAGACAGCCGTCTTCGCGACGGGCTGCGCCGTCAGCTGGCCCACCTGGGTGAAGCCGGCGCCCTTGATGGCCTGCATGATCGCCTGGGTCCGGGCCGGTGCGCCTGAGCCGTTGGCCACGGTCACGGGCTGCAGCGCCTTGTCGTAGGCCGGCGCCGTGGCGCTGGGCGTCGGTGTCGCGCTGGCACTCGGCGAGGCGCCAGGCTTCGCTGACGGATCCGTCAGATCGACGTCCCTGCGCATGGCGTCGAACAGCTGGGACGCCGCGGGTTCGGCGAGCTGCAGCCGGTTGATGTCGGATTCGGCCGGGACGGTCGGCGCGGCCACAAAGGCCACCTTCTTGACGTCGATGTCCTTGAGCCGGTTGGCCACGGTCAGCAGCGTCGGCACCGAGGCCAGGCCGTCGTCGATGGTCAGGTTTTTGGTGATCGCGTCCGCGATGCCGAGCATCCTGGCCGGGTTGGTGAGGGTGCCGTCGTCCTTGATTTTCCTTGTCAGGGAGGAAAGGAAGCCCTGTTGGGCCTTGATGCGGCCGAGGTCGCCGCCGTCGCCGAAGGCGTGCCGGGTGCGCACGAACGACAATGCCTGCTCGCCCTGAACGGTGGAGGTGCCCTTGGGAAGCCGGAGCTTCGAGTCGGGGTCGTAGACGGCGTCGCTGACGCACACCTGCACACCGCCGACGGCGTTGGAGAGTTCCTTGACGGCGTTGAAGTCGGCCATCATGAAGTGGTCGATCTCCAGGCCGGTGAGCTTGTTGACGGTGTCCACGGCGCAGCCGATGCCGGCCTCGGACATCGCCGAGTTGATCATGACGCCGGTCTGGGCCGGGTATTCCTTGTTGGTCTTCGGATCCTTACACTTGGGGATGTCGACCAGGAGGTCCCGGGGGAAGCTGATGACATTGACCCGTTTGTTGTCAGCCGAGATATCCATCAGCATCATCACATCCGAGTGCCCGTAGCCGGTCGCGTCATCGCTGGTGCCGTACTCCGAGTTCTTGCCGTCGCGCGTGTCCGAGCCCAGGATCAGGATCTGCATCCGGTCCGTCGAATCGTTCAGGGCGTTCTCGGACTTGATGCTGCCGGCGCTCAGCGGGGCCTTGGTGAGGTTGCCCTGAAGCCGGATGGCCCAGTAAGCGCCGAACGCGATTACGCCCATCAGGAGCACTGCAATCACGCCCGTGGTCACTTTAAGCCAGGTAGGGGTCCGATGGACGGCTCCGAGGTGGCGGGCCGGACCAACGGCGGGATCGGCCGTGTGCCGGGCAGCGGCGGCTGCCCGGGCCGGCGGGGTGGATCCGTCGGCACGGTTGTCACGGGGTCGAACCACTTGTTGAGCCTTCCTACAAGAACGGGGATCAGCCCATTTTAGAGTCCGAATCTGAGAAAACGCCGATGGGCCCTCTTTTGGGAGCGGCGGGAGGGGCCAGCGGCCAAAATACGAGCCCAAGTAGCGCCCCAAACAGGGCCCTAAATTGGCCCCGGCTCAGAAGCCTAGTTTGACCAGCTGCTTCGGGTCGCGCTGCCAGTCCTTGGCAACCTTCACATGGAGGTCGAGGTAGATCCGGGCGCCGAGCAGGGCCTCAATCGCCTTGCGCGCGGTGGTGCCGACCTCGCGGAGCCGCGCGCCGCCCTTGCCGATGATGATGGCCTTCTGGGAGGGCCGCTCAACGTACAGATTGACCCGGACGTCCAGGAACGGCCGGTCTTCGGGCCGGCCTTCCCGCGGAACGATCTCATCGACGACGACGGCCAGGGAGTGCGGCAGCTCGTCGCGGACGCCCTCGAGGGCGGCTTCCCGGATGAGTTCGGCGATCATTACCGCTTCCGGCTCGTCCGTCAGGTGCCCGTCCGGGTACAGCGGCGGCGACGCCGGCATGTGGCTGATCAGCACGTCGGCCAGGGTCTCGACCTGGAAGCCGTCGGTGGCGGAGACCGGGACGATGTCCTTCCAGCCGTCCTCGCCGAGGACCTCGCGGCCCAGGGCGGCGACGGCGAGCAGCTGCTCGGTGAGGCCCTGGCGGTCCACGGTGTCGGCCTTGGTCACCACCGCGATGATCGGCTTGTTGCCGATGGCGGCGAGCTGGGCGGCGATGAACTTGTCGCCGGGGCCGATCTTCTCGTTGGCCGGCAGGCAGAAACCGATCGCGTCGACCTCGGCGAGGGTGTCGGCGACGAGTTCGTTCAGCCGCTTCCCCAGCAGCGTGCGCGGGCGGTGCAGGCCCGGGGTGTCCACGAGGATCAGCTGGGCATCATCCCGGTGCACGATGCCACGGATCGTGTGCCGCGTGGTCTGCGGCTTGGCCGAGGTGATCGCGACCTTTTGGCCGACAAGGGCGTTAGTGAGGGTGGACTTGCCAGCGTTGGGCCGCCCCACCAGCACCGAGAACCCGGCGCGGTAGCCGCCGTAGGCTGCTTCGCCGTCGGACTTATTCTGCTTGCTCACGTGAGACTCCCTGTTGGATTGGTGCGGCCTCGTCGAGAAGGTCTTCAAGGTCAGTTTGTTCTTTTGCTACGGCGGCCGCAATGATGTGGCTGACGCGGTTCCGCCGGCCCTCGAGCCGGTCGGCGCGGAGGGACAGCCCGTGGACCTGGACGGTGCTGCCGACAATCGGCACCCGCCCGAGGGCCTTGGCGAGCAGGCCGCCCACGGTGTCCACTTCGTCGTCTTCGAGCTCGAGATCGAAGAGCTCGCCGAGGTCATCGATGCTCATCCGGGCGCTGACCCGGTAGCGTCCGTCGCCCAGGGCCACGGCTTCGGCGCTTTCGGTGTCGTATTCGTCCACGATCTCGCCGACGATCTCCTCGATGAGGTCCTCGAGCGTGACCAGCCCTGCCGTTCCGCCGTATTCGTCGATGACGATCGCAACGTGCGTGGATTCCTTCTGGAGTTCGCGCAGCAGGTCACTGACAAGCTTTGAGTCCGGCACGTAGCGGACCTCGCGGGCGAGTTCGTCCACCACCGGCGGCTCCTCGTCCGGGCCAAGGTTGTGGAGCGCGGCGGCGACGTCCTTCAGATAGACAATGCCCAGGACCTGGTCGGTGTTTTCGCCGATGATCGGGATCCGCGAGTACCCGGAGCGCAGGAACAGCGACATCGCGCGCCGCAGGCTGGACCCGGAGTCGATGGTGAGGATGTCGGTCCGCGGCACCATGACCGAGCGGACCAGGGTGTCCCCGAAGTCGAAGACCGACTGGATCAGCTCAGCCTCGTTGTCCTCGATCACGTCGGACTCTGTGGCCCGGTCCACGAGCTCGCGGAATTCCTCTTCGCTGAAGAACGCCTCACTGTCCGCCGGCGCGCCCGGGGCCACGACGCTGCCAAGCCGCACCAGCCAGCCCGGGATCGGGCCAAGCACGGCGTAGAGGGACCGGACCAGCGGGGCGCTGAACCGGACCAGGGCGGCGGAGTGGACCCGGCCGAGCTGCCGCGGGGACACCCCGACGATCACGAAACCGAGGAGCGCCATGATGCCGGTGGCCGCCAGGCCGGCGAGCCAGACGTTGTCCAACAGGCTGTACAGGAGGACGGTCACGGCGACGGCGGCAGCCATCTCGAACCAGACCCGCCAGAACCGGAGGGCGCGCATGTGCCCCACGGGCTGCGCCAGGATGCGTTTGAGCGACGTGCCCCTGCTGTTCAGGACCGCCTGTTCGGCGTCGTGCCGGGGCAGGAAGTTGAAGGCGGATTCGGCAGCGGTGAGCACCGCGGCAAAGCTAAGGAACACCAACGCCATGCCGGCCAGGATCAGTGGGGTCACTGAACCGTCTCGGACGGGGCCGCCTTGCCGGTGAAGGCGGTCAGCAGTTCACGCTGCAGCCCGAACATCTCTTCCTTCTCTTCCGGCTCGGCGTGGTCATAGCCCAGCAGGTGCAGGATGCCGTGCGTGGTGAGCAGCAGCATTTCGTCCTGGGTGGAGTGGCCGGCGTTGCGGGCCTGGACCTGGGCCACCTGGGGGCAAATGGCGATGTCGCCGAGCATGCCCTGCGGCGTCGGCTTGTCCGGAGTGCCCGGAGTGAGTTCGTCCATGGGCACGGAGAGGACATCGGTGGAGCCGGGCTCGTCCATCAGTTCGAGGTGCAGCTTTTCCATGGCGGGCTCGTCCACCAGCAGGATGGACAGTTCCGCCTGCGGGTGGATGTAGAGGCGTTCGAAGATGAAACGCGACAGAGCCACGAGCTCCGACTCGTCTACGGCGACGCCGGATTCGTTGTTGACCTCAATGCTCATGCGTGTTCTCCCCGCGTTTCCCGGGCGACGGAGTGCTTGACCCGGTTCCTTTGGACTTCGTCCCAGATGCTGTAGGCGTTGACGATATCCCCGACCAGGCGGTGCCGGACGACGTCGGAGGCATCCAGGATGGAGAAGTTGACGTCCTCGATCCCCTGCAGGATCTCCTCGACGATCCTGAGCCCCGAGCGGGTCCCGAAGGGAAGGTCCACCTGGGTGATGTCCCCGGTGACCACCATCTTGGAGCCGAAGCCCAGGCGGGTCAGGAACATCTTCATCTGTTCCGGCGTGGTGTTCTGGGCCTCATCGAGGATGATGAAGGCGTCGTTGAGCGTCCGGCCGCGCATGTAGGCCAGCGGTGCGACTTCGATGGTGCCGGCGGCCATGAGGCGCGGAATTGATTCGGGGTCCATCATGTCGTGCAGGGCGTCGTACAGGGGCCGCAGGTAGGGGTCGATCTTGTCGCTCAGCGTGCCCGGCAGGAAGCCAAGCCGCTCCCCCGCCTCGACGGCCGGACGGGTCAGGATGATGCGGCTGACTTCCTTCTGCTGCAGGGCCTGGACGGCCTTGGCCATCGCCAGGTAGGTCTTGCCGGTACCGGCCGGTCCGATCCCGAAGATCACCGTGTTCGCATCGATCGCGTCCACATAGTTCTTCTGGTTCAGCGTCTTGGGCCGGATGGTCTTCCCGCGCGTGGAAAGGATGTTGGTGGTCAGCACTTCCACGGGGTTCAGCAGTGACTGGCTGCGGAGCAGGGCGACGAGCTGCTGCAGGACCGCCGGGGTGATGACTGTGCCCCTGGCCACCAGCCCTCGCACCTCGTTGAGCAGGCGCATGATGCGCGGCACGTCGGCGGCAGGACCACTGATGGCGAGCTCGTTGCCGCGGACATGGAAATCAACGGCAGGGAACTGGTCTTCGATGAAACGCAGGGCTTCGTCATGGCTGCCCAGCGACTGGACCATTTGCTCTGAGTCGTCGAACAAGACCACCTCCGTCCGCAGCCCTGGTAGGGAGTGGGGAAATTCCCCTGCGGTGCGTTCTCGGGCGCTGAACCGGGCCTTGCCGTTCGCTGCTTCAGTCATGGTGTTGGCCCGCGGGCCTCTGGTCCCCTCCAGTATGAATATGGTCGGTCACCGTGATCCGTACCGACGGCGGTTCGCACCGCGCGGGGCCGGGGTCAACGGGTCCTTCCATCTTACGCCAGCACGGCGCACCCGACGCCGTACGGAGATCCGGCGTCGGGCGTCACACGTAGGGGTTTCCGAAGATGACCCACCCATCCAGCCAGTGGGCACCTGTGGCCGGGAACGACTTTTGCGCGTTCACCGGCTCCGAATCGTCCCCGCGGCCCGGCCGAGCCGGCTGTGCCAACGACAAGGGCCGGGCCGCCCACAAGCGGGACAGCGACTGCAGCATGGTCATGCCACACTCTCCAGCGCGCCGGTGCGGGAACGCACGCCCACGTAGTCTCCCTTGTAGAAAAGCAGGGGCTCAGCGTCGGGACGTGCGCCCAGGGCGCGGACGGCGCCGACGACGATCGTGTGGTCGCCGCCGTCGTACTCCTGGTGCAGTTCGCAGTCCACCCAGGCCAGTGCCTGGTCCAGGACCGGGTTGCCCAGGGGCGAGAGCCAATGGTCAACGCCCGCGAACTTGTCCGCTCCTGGCCGCGCGAACTGCCCAGCCAGATGCTGATGTTCCGTGGGCAGGATGTTCACGGTAAACCTGCCAGCCTCACGCAGCAGCGGCCAGGTGCTGGACGTCCGCGCCGGACTAAAGGTGATCAGGGCAGGCTCCAGGGACAGGGACGAGAAGGACTGGCACGTAAACCCGGTAGGCCCGTGCTTTGTTGCCGCCGTAATCACTGTCAGGCCGGTGGCGAAGTGTCCGAGAATGTGGCGGAGTGTCGTGGGGCTGAGGTCAGAGTGTTCCGTCATGGCGGGTCCTTTCGACGCTGGAAACCCCAATCAACCACCACTAACCCGGGTTCCCAAGCCCGGCTGCAACGCACAGTCGCGCAGCGACACAGCGCGTCACGCACCCGTTGCATGACGTAAGAATTCGGCACCCCCTGGGTCGCCTCGGGATCCGGAGACCCCCGGGACCCGGATCCCGGCTGCGGGCGGCGTCCGGGCAGCTGGGGTTCGCCGGCCAAAGCCGCTAGGCTCGATCGATGGCAAACGAGAACCTGATGGCGGTCAGATCCGCGTATGACACGGTGGCCGAGGCATATTCAACGGTGATCCCGGATACCAGCTTCGAGGCCGCTCTGGACATGGCCATGGTGGACCACTTCGTCGGACACATGCGCGCCACCCCGGACCGGCAGGTGATCGACGTCGGATGCGGTGCCGGACGAATGACCAGCTACCTGAGCCGCGCCGGACTGGACGCCAGCGGCGTCGACCTGTCGCCGGAAATGGTCCGGGTCGCGCAGCGGCTGCATCCCGAGCTGTTGTTCGAAGTGGGAGAGCTGACCGCGCTGCCGGTGGCCGACGCCGCCGCAGACGGCATCCTGGCCTGGTACTCGATCATCCATTCGCCCCCGACGGCCCTGCCGGCGATCGCCCGTGAGTTCTGGAGAGGGCTCCGCCCGGGCGGCTCGGCGCTCGTCGCCTTCCACGCCGGCAGCGGTCACCCCACTATTGACCAGGCCTACGGACACGACGTCCAACTGCGTGCAGAACTGCATGCTCCCGACGACGTGGCCCTCCGGTTCACCGAGCAAGGATTTGTGATGCGCGCACAGCTTGTGCGCTCTGCGAGGTCCATGGAGAAACACCCGCAGGCCGCCATCCTCGTCGACAAGCCCTTCGTCGCCTCGTAGGGATTTCACCCGCAGGGGGTGAGGCCCATGCCGGGCTCGACGCCAACAATAGTCATACCTTGCACAGGCAAGGCTGAAGGACGGACCGTCCCGAAAACGCCGAACTTTGAGAGCAGGAATGACAAATAAGCCTCTGGGAATTTCGGGATATTTTGAAGAACGTTTAGGCAACAGTGCGCGGATTCTTCCAAGACGTTGAAACGTACGCCTTGCTCCTGCTGGCGGCCCACATACTCCTCGTGACCGTCGCAGCTGTCCTCGTGTCGATGAACCGGCGTCCGTCCTCTGCTATTGCCTGGGTGCTCGCCATAATTTTCATACCGATCCTTGGTGCCGTCGCGTATTTCTTTGTCGGTTACTCGAAACTGCCCAAAGCGCGCCGAGACAAACAGCGCGAAGTCAACGATCTGGTCCTGGCGCGGACTGAAGGCAGCCCGCTGGTCAGCCGCGGCCTTGACTGGCCGCAGTGGCTGCCTTCGGCGGTGGTGTTGAACAGCAACCTGGGGGCGCTGCCGATGGTCGCGGGCAACAGTGCGACCCTGTTGAGCGACTACAACGGCGCTTTCGATGCCATGATCGCTGATATTGATTCGGCCACCAGCTACGTGCACGTGGAGTTTTACATCCTGGTGCTGGACGCAACGACGGCGCCGTATTTTCAAGCGTTGGCCCGGGCAAGACAGCGCGGCGTGAATGTCCGGGTTCTTTCCGATCATCTGGCTGGCCTGAAATTCCCCGGCCGGAAAGAAACCCTGGACTTCCTCCAGGAGATAGGGGCGGAATATCGCCCCATGCTGCCGGTGCGGCCGTGGCGTGGCGAATGGCAGAGGCCGGACCTGCGCAATCACCGGAAGATCTGCGTCGTCGATGGCCGCGTGGGATTCACCGGTTCCCAGAACGTCATCGACGCGAGCTACGACACGAAAGCTAACCTGAAGCGCGGGCTCCAGTGGCACGAGCTGATGATGCGCGTCGAGGGACCCGTGGTCCGGGAGCTGGATGCGGTCTTCGCGACGGACTGGTACAGCGAAACGGATGTGATCCTGCCACTGGATACAAGCCCCATTGGCCTCAGCCACAATTCGGCGCCCATTGACGCGCAAGTCCTGCCCAGCGGTCCCAGCTTCGACAACGACAACAATTTGAAGCTCTACGCGACGCTCATCCACAAAGCAGAGCGGCGGGTCAGCATCACCAGCCCATACTTTGTCCCGGACGAATCCATCCTGATGGCCATTGTCACGGCAGCCGCGCGGGGGCTAAGCGTCGAGCTCTTTGTTTCCGAGGTCGGAGACCAGAGCATGGTGTACCACGCGCAGCGTTCCTACTACGAGGCGCTGCTCCGCGCCGGCGTCAGGATCTACCTTTACCGGTCGCCCAAGGTGCTGCACTCGAAGCACTTCACTATCGATGAGGAGGTTGCGGTGATTGGGTCCAGCAACATGGATGTCCGTTCTTTCAGCCTCAACATGGAGGTCTCGGTACTGGTGCACGGGCGCGCTTTTGTGGACGCAATTCGCGGGATCGAAGACGGGTACCGCCTGGAAAGCCGTGAGTTGCAGCTCGAGGACTGGAACCGGCGGCCCATAGCCCAAAAAGTATTCGACAACCTGGCGCGCCTGACCGCGGCCCTCCAGTAGTGGCCGGCCTTACGCCGTCCGCGAGATGTCGGCAACCACCTGCTCGATTTGATACCTCGAAACCCGGGCCAGCGCTGGGTTGGTGTGGACATAGTAGGGATAGGCAATCACACCTATCGACAGAGCCCAGGCACGTCCGCGTTCCCACGTCGCCTGGTCAACGCCAACAGCCTCGCGAAATGCGGTGCGCCCCTCGCCCTCGAGCAGGTTCCAGGCGACGATGAGGTCGACGGCCGGATCGCCAATGGCAAGGCCTCCCCAGTCGAGGACAGCGGCGAGCCGCCCGTCGGCAATCAAAAGGTTCCCGGGTTGCAGGTCCGTGTGAATCCAGACCTGTTCCCCGTCTCCGTCTGCCACGTGCCGCGCCGTATCCCGCACCGCTGCCAGGAGCGGGACGTCCAGCAGGCCCGCGCAACTGGCGATTGCGGAACGGGTCGGCGCGTCCCTGGACGCCAGCTGTCCGCCGCGGTAGGACTGCAGCGGCCCGGCGGCTGCTTCGTTCCCGATGTCGGCCGCATGCAGGGCCCGGATGAAGTTGGCGAGATCGAGGGCGAGTTCGGTTCCGTACGCATGGCCCGGGGAAGGATTCTCCCCCTCCAGCCAGCCCGACACCGTCCACGGCCATGCATAGCCCCGGCCCGGTGCGCCCTGTGCAATCGGAATCGGCACTGGCACCGGCAGTTGGGGACCCAGTATGCGCGGGTACTTCCACTCCTTGGAGATCGAGGGAACTGCGGCGGCGATCCGGGGAAGTCGAACGACGAGCTCGTCACCGAGCGTCAGCATGACGTTGTCCGTCCCGCTGGATGGCACGGGCTCCAGTGGCAGACCCGCCCATGCCGGGAACTGATCCGCGATCATGAGGCTGACCTGTCTTGTGTCGATGTCAGGCTCCGCGTCGTGCAGCTTGGTGATCAACATATGTTCAACCTAATCGACTCTTGATCCCCCACGTGCCCCGCGGACCCCGCGATGGGATGCGGCACCGCCGACGTAGGGTAATTCCATGCTCATCGTTCGCGAAGGCTGCCCAGGTGATGTGCCCGGACTTGCGAGGCTGAGAGCCACGTGGGCGGCTGAACAAGAACCTGCACTCAAGGACGATCCAGCCTTCGACGCCATGTTCAGAGAATGGATGGAAGCCAGTCCTCGAAAGTTCTTTGTGGCCGAGGACGGCGGCGAACTGGTCGGGATGCTCAACCTGATGATTTTCGAGCGGATGCCCAAACCCGGAACGGAATCGTCCCGGTGGGTCTATCTGGGAAACGCCTATGTGCTTCCGCAATTCCGGAACGCCGGAATCGGCGGCCGGCTCGTCGACGCATCCATCCAGTTCTCGCAAAGCATCGAAGCCGTACGGATGGTGCTTTCCCCCTCCGCCGAATCACGGAACTTTTACGCACGGCTGGGTTTCGAACCGGCCGGAGAATTGAACATTCTCAGGTTTTGACCCCCGCGCTAGTTCTTGTGAATTCAACACCATTACCGGGAAGCAACTGGGCGGCCCCGGGGCCGATGCGCCGGCTACGGCATGATGGAGCCATGGAATTGCAGACTGAGCGTCTCTTGCTGCGCGAGTTCACCAAGGATGATTTCGCCGCGGTACATTCATTCGCTTCTGATGGGTGATTTGTGCGCTGAATGCGGCCGTGTTCGACTGATGCAATGACCCACCGCATTGCCGTCGGCGTACTCGTCGGGCCACGAGGCGTGTTGATGTGCCGGCGGGTCCAGTCCGCGAAGTGGTATCCGGGAATGTGGGACTTTCCCGGCGGCCACATCGAGGACGGAGAATCAGCCGGCGAGGCGCTGGCCCGTGAACTCCTCGAAGAAATCGCAGTGACAGTAGTTCCGCCCGGCAGCGCTCCCTCGTTTACGGTGCAGGCCAACGAGGGCACACCTGACGGGTTGGCGCTCTCAGGGTGGGTCCTGGACGCCTGGTCAGGCGACCCTGCGAACGCGGCCACGGCTGAGCATTCTGAAATACGCTGGCTCAGCCCTGACGATGCCCTCGGGCTGGACCTCGCACACGACTCCTACACCGGACTACTTCGAAACCTCCGACGGCCCCGGAGCGACGGCGCCCCGTGAAGAGGACAATGATTTCCGCTTCGTGACAAGGCGCGCTCCCACCGATAGGCTCCGACAAATGTCGGCTGTCGGGGGGAGCACGATGAAGCGCAGTCAGTTCTGGCAATGCCTGTCTTCCGTCGTGCTTTGCGGAATTCTCATGACGTCCTGCGCAGCCGGGACCACTGGCGGTCCCGGAACGGCCGGCTCCACTCCGCCCGCCGCTCCCCCAAATTCACAGACAGTGTCCCGGACCCCCGTAGAAGCGTGCGCGCCGTTCCTGCCGTCAGCCTCCTGTTCCCCATACGCCAGCATCTCCGGCACGGCCAATGGCAAAAATCTTCCATGGCTGGCCTCCGGCGCAGTGACCGTGCAGCTAACCACTGTGACTGGGTCGCTCCAACTGGCGGTCAAGACTCCCTGCAACCCGGTGGGCGGTCCCGCGACGATCAGTGGAAATACGCTCGACGTCGGGGATATTGCCGTCGGCGCCATGGGATGTGCCGGCGACGTCGGAGCCCAGGAGCAGTGGGTCGTGGGGTTCCTGCAGCGCCCTATCGAGATGACATCTGCCGACGGAGTGCTCCACTGGACGAGCGGACCAGACACACTGACGCTCCGAGCCAACTAGGCCAGACCGCCAGAACCCAGGCACCGCGCCCTGGGTGCGCGCTGGAGGTATAGTCGTCCCATGCTGTCCACGCGTCGATTTATCTGCCCCCGACCGGTCTCCGGTCGCGAGGGCTCTGTGGCGCGCGCCTAGGTCCTGGCGCCGGATTGAGTCGGGGGGAACCCCACCACTCGAATCCGAACACAAGGACCTGCCATGCTCACTTATCTCCGCCCGACCGAACTCCTCGACGCTTTGACCATCCGTGATCTTTCAGATCCGGACGGCCGGCCCCATGCCATGCAGACGCTGCTGCAGGGCATCATCGACGCTCTCTGCCGTGAATGGGGAGTGCCACAACGAATCGTCCGCCACAGCCCCCTGGTGAGTGTGGCCGACAACTACGATCGCCTGGGGTTCAGCGCGTCAGACGTGACGCGGGATCAAAAATACTCCCGCTACCTCAGCCCCACGGTCATGCTCCGCAGCCACACGTCGGCTTCCATCCCCTCGCAGCTGCGGGCACTGGACGACAACGCCTCGGTGGACGAGCTTTGGGCCGTCCCCGGTCTGGTCTATCGACGCGACAGCATCGACCGCACCCACGTGGGAACTCCCCACCAGGTCGACCTGTGGCGCGTCAGCTCGCGCGGACAACTCGATGCCGACAACCTGCAGGAGATGATCGGATCCCTGGTGCAGGCGGTGCTTCCGGAGGCACGATGGCGAGCAGTTCCAGCCGTGCATCCCTACACCAGAGAAGGCCTGCAGGTCGATGTCCTCATGGACGGAGAGTGGCTCGAACTAGCAGAATGCGGTCTCATGGCGCCTCATCTCTTCTCCGACGCTGGCCTGGATCCCACGAGGTGGTCCGGGCTTGCTCTTGGGATGGGCTTGGACCGGGCCCTGATGCTCCGCAAGGGCATCCCCGACATCCGGCTGCTGAGGTCCACAGACGAGCGAATCGAGAAGCAGATGTTGGACCTGTCCCGCTGGAAACCGGTCTCTCAAATGCCCTCCATCCGCAGGGACATCTCCATTGTGGTGCCCGCGGACATGGACACTGAAGTGCTCGGCGACCGGGTGCGAACAGCATTGGGCGAAAAGGCGGCGGACCTGGAAAGCGTCGAACTCCTGGCCCTAACCCCGCATGGAGACCTCCCCGCAACAGTGCAGGAACGACTTCGCATCTGCGATGGTCAGGCCAATGCACTGATACGTCTGGCGCTGCGTCCCCTGACCCGGACCATGACAGATCAGGAGGCGAATAAAATCCGAGACGACGTCTACTTGGCCCTGCATGAGGGGCCAGTCCGGGAGCTCATCGCAGGATAGAGCTGTGCCGGCCTTCCGCCCTGGCGTTAGGAACCTATGACTCGCGGGAATTAGGTATCAACTTTGTATCGGCCTCATATCGTTCCCGTTGCAGTTCCCGCGCCGGGGCCGAAACCCGGCTGTCGCGCCGCGCCCGTGTGCCATGCTGGAATCCCGCTGTCCCAGGATCGCCGGGCCGCTCTCCGGCAGGTGGAGGATGCTCGGCCACCGGCGGTCCAGGACGGCTATAAACAGATCATCGCCGCGGAGCGCGGGGCACAAGAAGGGACAGCGGCATCAGGAAGCGTGAAGTTCAGCAGTCAACGGTGGGGCGCGTCCGCCGCGCCGCGCTGGCGCTGGCGCTGCCCGCCGTCCTCCTCCTGTCCGGCTGCGTGGCAACACCGCAAAGCGGCATCACGAACTCCAGCAGCCCGTCGGAGCTCATACCCGTCCCGGCGTCGGGCGTCCCCACCACCAGCGCTCCGCTCGAAACTGCCCAGACGTCGAACAAGGCTCCGGTGTATTGGATCGGCCGGAGCAATGACAACGCGTTTCTCTACCGCGAGTTCCGTGACGTCCCGGATCAGGACAACCCCGTCACCCGCGCCCTTCGAGTGATGATGTCCCAGACGCCGCTGGACCCGGATTTCTTCACGCCTTGGCAGAACCCGAAGAAGCTGGCGACGTCGATTTCCGGCAAGAATGTCATCACGGTGGATGTCTCCGCGGATGCCTTCAACAGCAACGTGGATGCCGCCATGGCCGAGCGGGCCATCCAGCAGCTCGTGTACACGGCGACGGCTGCCGCGGCCAGCGCAGGCCTCATCGATGCCGGACAGCAGGCCCAGGTGGTTGTGCTGGTTGACGGTCACACCGACTACGTGGCCTTCAATCACGTCCGGCTGGGCGAGCCGACCTCCCGCAGCGCCGGGATGGTGGCACCTGTGTGGATCATCGATCCGCAGGAAGGCACGTCAGTGGCCGACGGTTCGGTCAAGATCAGCGGCCGGAGCACCGTCCAGGGCGGGAAGCTCCGCTGGGCGATCCTCAAGGTAGACGGCGACGGCGACAACGCCAAGACGGCCTACCTCAACGGCAACGCCACGGCCTCGGCCGACTCCACCCAGTCCGGGTTGTTCACCTTGTCCGTGAACCTTGCCCCGGGCAACTACGAAGTCCGTGTGTCCCAGGTGGACGCGTCCGACAGCGCCAAGGAAGTGTTCCAAGACACCCGCGGCTTCACGGTTAAATAGTCCGGTAAGTAGTCTGACGCATCGTCTAAATAGACTGACGCATCGTCCTGCGAGGCCAATAATTTGGCGCATCGAATGGTCTGAGGCTTCACATAGCCTTCACGTCAGGAAGCCGCCACGCCGGCGGCCGGTCACCACCGGCCGAGGACGTCGCTGGCCAGCACGGTGGCGGCCGGCCCGGCGGTGGACGAGCGCAGCACATGGTGACCCAACAATGCCGTGACCGCCCCTGCGTCGCACAACCTGGTCACCTCCCGCGGGCTGATGCCGCCTTCAGGGCCCACGATCAGCAGGACTTCACGGGACCCGGCGTCGCCGGGCGGTGCGGTTTCCAGCCATGATTCCAGGACGTGCCGCAGCGGGCGGACGGCATCTTCGTGCAGGATGACCGCGAGGTCCGCGGCCGCCACAGCCGCCTGCAGCCCGGCGCCGTCGACTGCCGCCCGGACCTCCGGGATCCAGGCGCGGCGCGCCTGCTTGGCAGCTGCCGTCACCACTGACTGCCATTTGGCGTGCGCCTTCGCGGCCCGTTCAGCCTTCCACCGCACAATAGACCGCTCCGCCTGCCAGGGAATGACGGCGTCGATGCCCAGTTCGGTGGCCGTTTCGGCCGCGAGTTCGTCGCGGTCGCCCTTGGCGAGGGCTTGGACCAGGACCAGTCTGGTCCCGGGCCGCGGCTCATCGGCAAGGCCGAGGCACTCGACGGTCAGCTCACCGGGCAGCGCGGCCATCACCTTGCCGGTCAGCCGTTTGCCCGCGCCGTCGGCGATGTCCACGGCCTCGCCGACGGCGATCCGCTTGACGGTGACGGCGTGGCGGGCCTCGGGGCCCTCCAGGACGAAGGCGGAGCCGGGGACCTGCTGATCCAGCGTGCCGGGGGCGGTGAAGAAGACCGGGTTACTCACCGCTACAGGTTACCGAGCCGGTCCCGGAGTTTGGCGAAGACGCCGCCGCTGGCCGCGAGCTTTCCGGCCGTGAAGTGTTCGCCGCGCAGCTTGGCAAGCTGGCGGAGCAAGTCTTCCTGGGCGGCGTCGAGCTTGCCGGGCGTTTCGACCTGAAGGTGCACTTTCAGGTCACCGCGCCCGTGGCCGCGGAGGTGGGTGACACCAAGGCCGCGCAGGGTGATGATCTCGCCCGACTGGGTGCCGGCCCGGACGTCAATCTCCTGCTGCCCGTCGAAGGTATCGAGGCTAATTTCGGTGCCGAGTGCGGCGGCCGTCATGGGGATGTTGAGGCTCGCGTGCAGGTCGTCGCCGTCGCGGACGTACGTGGCGTCATTGTTGACCCGGATCTCCACATACAGGTCCCCGGCCGGACCGCCGGCGGGGCCCGCCTCGCCCTGGCCGGACAACTGGATGCGGGTGCCCGTACCAACGCCCGCCGGTACCTTGACGGTCAGCGAGCGGCGGCTGCGGATCCGGCCCTGGCCGTTGCATTCGTTGCAGGGGTCCTTGATGACGGTACCGAAGCCCTCACAGGATCCACAGGGGGCCGAGGTCATGACCTGGCCCAGGATGGAGCGCACAGCGCGCTGGACCTGGCCGCTGCCGCCACAGATGTCGCAGCGCACCGGGTGGGTGCCCTCGCGGCAGCAGGAGCCATCGCACGTCGGGCAGACGACAGCCGTGTCGACCTCGAGTTTCTTGTTGACGCCGAAAACCGCCTCGCGGAGGTCGATACGCACGCTGATCAGCGCGTCCTGGCCGCG
Source organism: Arthrobacter sp. 05L421 (assembly GCF_056397785.1). Taxonomy (NCBI): domain Bacteria; kingdom Bacillati; phylum Actinomycetota; class Actinomycetes; order Micrococcales; family Micrococcaceae; genus Arthrobacter; species Arthrobacter sp. 05L421. The sequence goes on along the minus strand of NZ_JBFTOC010000002.1, from coordinate 67,200 downwards.
GCGGACCCGGGAGGCCGGGCCGCCCTGGCCACCGCCCGCCCCGAAGAAGGTCTCGAAGATGTCTTGGAAGGCGAAGCCCTGGCCCGAGTAGCTGCCGCCGCCGAAGCCGTTGTCGGTGCCGTTCTCGTTGCCGGTGGTGTCATACACCCGGCGCTTCTGCGGATCGGAGAGGACTTCATAGGCGTGGGTGACGGCCTTGAACCGGTCCGAGGCGTCTTCTCCCGGGTTCACGTCCGGGTGCAGGGTCCGGGCCAGTTTCCGGTACGCCTTCTTGATCTCCTCCCCCGTTGCGTCGCGGGAGACTCCAAGAACGTCATAGTGGCTGGTCAAAGTTTGTATCTCTTCCTTTTTGTACTGCCGGTGGGGCAAGAAGTCGCGTTGGTCCCGGGCCCGTCAGGGCCCCAGGATCCTCGAAAGGTAACGGGCCACCGCGCGGACGGCGGCCATGGTGGTGGGATAGTCCATCCGGGTGGGTCCGAGGACGCCGACCTTGGCCGTGGCGTCCGGCCCGTAGGCGGTGGCCACCACCGAGGCCTCGGCGAGACCGTCGTAGGGGTTTTCCCGGCCAATGCTGACGGTCACACCGCGCGGGTCTTCGGCCATTTCGCTGAGCAGGCGGAGCATGACCACCTGTTCCTCGAGCGCCTCCAGCACGGGGCCGATGCTGAGCGGGAAGTCCACATTGGATCGTGCCAGATTGGCCGTGCCGGCCATGACCATGCGCTCCTCGCGGCTGGTGGTGGCCAGGGCCTCCAGGCCGCGGGCCAGCGCCTGCGCCGGACCACGGCGCGCGGGCGGGCCACTGGCGACGACGGCGGGCAGCAGCTGGGGCAGCAGGCTCAGCGGGGTCCCGGAGAGGCTCGCCAGGAAGCGGGTGCGCAGCTCCGCCAGGGCGTCGTCGGGAATGTCCTGCCCGACATCGATGACGCGCTGCTCCACTTTGCCGGTGTCCGCGATGAGGACAATCAGCACCTTCCGGGGAGCCAGCAGCACAAACTCGATGTGCCGCACCCGGGCCCGGCTGAGCAGCGGATACTGCACGACGGCGACCTGGTTGGTCAGGTGGGAGAGGAGCCTCACGGTCCGGTCGAGGATGTCGTCGAGGTCCTCGGATCCTTCCAGCAACGCCTGGATTGCCCGGCGCTCGGCCTGGGACAACTGCTTCACCGCTGAGATCTGGTCGACGAAGAGCCGGTAGCCCTTGTCGGTGGGGATCCGGCCGGCGCTGGTGTGCGGCGCCGTGATCAGGCCCTCGTCCTCCAGCGCCGCCATGTCATTTCGGATCGTGGCGCTGGACACACCAAGATGATGCCGCTCAACCAGCGCTTTGGAACCAACGGGCTCACGCGAATGGACGTAGTCCTCCACGATGGCGCGCAGCACTTCGAGTTTGCGCGGTTCGCTCACGCTCCACCTCCAATCGACGGTCCCGCAGCCGGTGCCGCCCGCGTTGTCCGGTTCGCGTCCAGAAGTAGTACCCAGAGGTAATACAGAGACGGCCGTCTCCGGACAAGGGTTAGCACTCGACATGCCTAAGTGCTAACCAGTCTAATATGAGTCGCCGCGTTGTTAGCATTGGATTCGCTCCAGGCGTGGCCCGCGGGGTTGCGATTCCCGTCACGCCGGTGCCGGGACCGTGGCAGCCGCTGCCGTTGCCGCGCCGTCGCGGTCCGGTTCCGGACCCGGAGAGTTCCACCAACCGCCGTACATTCCGAGTGCAAAGTAAGCGTGTAGAGATGTCGTACCAGAACTGGGGACCCCAGGACCTGTCCGCCCCCGCCAAGACCCAGTTGCCGGAAGTCCCGGTGGAACGCGGGATGGTCCTCGAGGAGGTCCAGTCCGGCTGGGTGGGAGCCGTGACCCGCGTGGAGAAGTCCGGCGGCATGCATGTGGTGGCGCTCGAGGACCGGCGGGGCAAGTCCCGGTCCTTCCGCCTCGGCTTTGGCTTCCTGCTGGAGGGCCAGCCGATCCAACTGATGCCGCCGGCCCCGAAGAAGGCGGCCCCGGCCTCCGGTGCCGGCCGCACGGCGTCGGGCTCGGTCCGGGTGGCGGGGCACCGCGCACAGGTGGCCAAGGCCAGCCGCATCTGGGTGGAAGGAAAGCACGACGCCGAGCTGGTGGAAAAGGTATGGGGCGATGACCTCCGCGTGGAGGGCATCGTCGTCGAACCCCTGCACGGCATTGACGACCTCGCGGGCGCCGTGGCGGAGTTCGGTCCGGGCCCCGGCCGCCGCCTCGGCGTTCTCGTTGACCACCTGGTGCCAAACTCCAAGGAGTCACGGATCGCTGACGCCGTCATGGCCTCACCGGGCGCCGCCGGCAACGTCCTGATTGTGGGCCACCCTTATGTGGATGTATGGCAAGCCATCCGGCCTGCGGTCCTGGGTATTGAGAAGTGGCCCGTGATCCCCCGCGGAGTCGACTGGAAGACAGGCATCCTGATGGCTTTCGGGTGGCCCCACTCCACGAAGGAGGACGTCGGCGTCGGCTGGCAGAAACTATTGGGGGCGGTCCGCAGCTACGCGGACCTCGAGCCGTCCCTGCTGGGCCGCGTGGAAGAGGTCATTGACTTCCTCACCGTGCCCTAGTTTGCCGCGGCGGACGCTCCCTGATCTCCATTTCCGCGCCCAAGCAAGTATTCTTGGAACGGTGACCGCGCTCCCAGCACGGTTCCGGCTATTCCAGGCACAACCTGGCAGCAACGCATCACCGCAATCCGAAGGGCTTCACCGTGGCAGATAACGCACGCGAACAGACGGGCAACCAGGCCGGCCATGGTCAGCCCCCGTACCATGGCGTTCCGGCAAATGCGCTTCCGCTGACGGCCAGCGAGGACCGGCAGTGGGCCACGCTGGCGCACTTCGGCGGCATCCTGGGCTGCGTGCCGTCGCTGCTGATCTATCTGATTTTCAAGGACCGCGGCCCGTTCACTGCGCAGGAATCCAAGGAAGCCCTCAATTTCACGCTGCCGCCGACCCTCGCCGCGGTGCTCGCCAATCTGCTCGTCTTCATTCCCGTGGTGGGCAATCTCTTCGCCGTGCTCGCCACAGTGATCTGGATCGCCGTGACGTGCTTCTCGGTGGCGGCAGGCATCCACGTCAACCGCGGCCAGCCGCACCGCTACGAATTCAACCTGCGCTGGATCAAATAGCCCAGCCCGGACGCAAGCAAGAGAGCCGGCCGCTGCCCGTCAGGGCAAGCGGCCGGCTCTATTCGTGTGCGGGTTTCATGTGCGGGTGCTGCGTGCGGCGGCCCCGGAGGGTCCTAGTCGGCCCGCTCAGTCCGGCAGGAGCCTGCGGACCACTGCGTCGGCCAACAACCGGCCCTTGAGCGTGAGGATGAGCCGGCCCTTGAAAGCGGCCGCGGGATCCACTAGGCCGTCGGCAATCAGGCCCGCGACGGCGTGCCGGCCGGTGTCCCCCAGGCCGCCCAGGCTCGGGATGTCGAGTCCGGAGTTCAGCCGGGCCTCGAGCATGACGCGTTCCACGTTGCGGGTTTCGGTGTCCAGCGTTTCGCGTCCGGCGGCGGGTGAGACCCCGGCGCCGAGGCGGTTGGCGTAGGCGGTGGGGTGCTTGACGTTCCACCACCGGACGCCGCCCACGTGCGAGTGCGCGCCTGGTCCGATGCCCCACCAGTCGTCCCCCCGCCAGTAGGCGAGGTTGTGCCGGCAGGCCTGCTCGGGGGTGCGGGACCAGTTGCTGACCTCGTACCAGGTGAGCCCGGCCGCGGAAATCAGCTCGTCGGCGAGTTCGTACTTGGCGGCGTGGTCGTCGTCGTCGATTCCGGGCACTTCGCCGCGGCGGATCTGCGCCGCGAGCTTGGTGCCATCCTCAACAATCAAGGCGTAGGCGCTGATGTGGTCGGGCGCGTAGGACAGTGCCGTCTCGAGCGAGCAGCGCCAGTCACCCAGCGACTCCCCCGGCGTCCCGTAAATAAGGTCGAGGCTGACCGCGAGCCCCGCGTCCCGCGCCCACTGCACCACTTCGGGCACCCTGCTGGGCGTGTGGGTGCGGTCCAGGACCTTCAGGACATGCGGAACGGCCGACTGCATGCCGAAGGACACCCGGGTGAACCCGGCGTCGGCGAGCAGCTGGAGTGATTCGGGGGTGACGGAATCCGGGTTTGCCTCGGTGGTCACCTCGGCCCCGGGCTGCAGGCCCCAGGCGCCGATCGCGGCCGTGAGGATGCGCGCCAGGTCCTCGGCCGGCAGCAGCGTGGGCGTGCCGCCGCCAAAAAAGACCGTGCCGAGCGGGCGCGCGGGCAGGCCGCTGAGCTTCAGGGCCTCGGCGGCGAAATCCACCTCCGCGATCGCTGTGGCGGCGTAGGCGTCTTGGGAGGCCCCGCCGCCCAACTCCGTGGCGGTGTAGGTGTTGAAGTCGCAGTACCCGCACCGGACCGCACAAAACGGGATGTGCACGTACAGCCCGAAGGCACGCTGATCGGCGCCCTCGCGCGCCTGGGCGGGCAGGAGCCCGTCCGGCGGCGCCGGGTCACCGAGAGGAAGAACGCTAGGCACGGGCCAGGCCTGCCGATACTGCAGCAACAGTCATTACCAGCACCGCTACTTCTTGGCCTTGTCCTTGGACTCGTCCGTCGTGAGCGCGGCGATAAAAGCTTCCTGCGGCACTTCGACGCGGCCCACCATCTTCATGCGCTTCTTGCCTTCCTTCTGCTTTTCGAGCAGTTTGCGCTTTCGGGTGATGTCACCGCCGTAACACTTGGCAAGGACGTCTTTGCGGATGGCGCGGATGCTTTCGCGGGCAATGATCCTGGAGCCGATGGCGGCCTGGATGGGCACCTCGAACTGCTGGCGCGGAATGAGTTCGCGCAGCTTGCCGGTCATCATGACGCCGTAGGCGTAGGCCTTATCGCGGTGCGTGATGGCGGAGAAGGCGTCAACCTGCTCGCCCTGGAGCATGATGTCCACCTTGACGAGGTCGGCCACTTGTTCGCCGTCGGCCTTCCAGTCCAGCGAGCCGTAGCCTCGGGTCTTGGACTTGAGGATGTCGAAGAAGTCGAAGACGATTTCGGCCAGCGGCAGGCGGTAGCGGATTTCCACCCGGTCCTCGGAGAGGTAATCCATGCCGCCCATGACGCCGCGCCGGCTCTGGCACAGCTCCATGATGGCGCCGACAAACTCGTTCGGCGCAAGGATGGTGGCGGAGACCATCGGCTCGCGGACTTCAGCGATTTTGCCGGTGGGGTACTCGCTGGGGTTCGTGACGTGGACAATTTTCTTGTCCTCCAGCGTCACCTCGTATTCCACGTTGGGGGCTGTGGAAATCAGGTCCAGGTTGTACTCGCGCTCCAGCCGCTCCCGGGTGATTTCCAGGTGCAGCAGGCCCAAGAAGCCCACCCGGAAGCCGAATCCCAGTGCGGCGGACGTCTCAGGCTCATACACCAGCGCGGCATCGTTGAGCATCAGCTTCTCGAGCGCATCGCGGAGCACCGGATAGTCGGTGCCGTCCAGCGGGTACAGGCCGGAGAACACCATCGGCTTGGCGTCTGCATAGCCGGGCAGGGATTCGGTGGCCGGTTTGGCAAGGTTGGTGACGGTATCGCCCACCTTGGACAGGCGGACGTCCTTCACTCCGGTGATGAGGTAGCCGACTTCGCCGACGCCGAGACCCTTGGAGGGGGTGGGCTCCGGGGAGCTGACACCGATCTCGAGGAGCTCATGCGTGGCGCGGGTGGACATCATCTGGATGCGTTCGCGCGGGTGCAGCATGCCGTCGACCACGCGGACGTAGGTGACCACACCCCGGTAGGTGTCGTAGACCGAGTCGAAGATCATGGCCCGGGCCGGGGCGTTGGGGTCGCCCACGGGGGCCGGCAGGTCGCGGACGATCTTGTCCAGCAGGACCTCGACGCCCATGCCCGTCTTGCCGGAGACGCGGAGCACGTCGTCGGGGTCGCCGCCGATCAGGTTGGCAAGCTCCGCCGCGTACTTCTCCGGCTGGGCTGCCGGGAGGTCGATCTTATTCAGGACCGGGATGATGGTGAGGTTGTTTTCCATCGCCAGGTAGAGGTTAGCGAGGGTCTGGGCCTCGATGCCCTGCGCCGCGTCGACCAGCAGGATCGCGCCTTCGCAGGCGGCGAGCGAGCGGGAGACCTCATACGTGAAGTCGACGTGCCCGGGGGTGTCGATCATGTTCAGCGCGTAGCTGGTGCCGTCGAGTTCCCAGGGCATGCGGACGGCCTGGGATTTAATGGTGATGCCGCGTTCGCGCTCAATGTCCATGCGGTCCAGGTACTGGGCCTTCATGTCACGGGACTGGACGACGCCGGTGAATTGAAGCATCCGGTCGGCCAGTGTGGATTTGCCGTGGTCAATGTGCGCAATGATGCAGAAGTTCCGGATGATGGCCGGATCTGTTGCGGCGGGCACCGGGGCGGTGCGGGCCATGGGAGACACGCAGGGTCCTTACTGTTGGCATTAAGGTTGGCTTGTCCACGGGTCGGCGCGGATGGCTGGTTTCCCATCCTGCGACGTGGCGCATTTGTCGTTCCTATAGTCTCCCACGTCCGGGCCGGTGGCAGTGCATCCCTGCATTGCGTTGCGGGCCCTTGTCAGTCCCGCGGTTACTCCGCGCGGCCCTGCCGGCTCCCCTCTCCCCCACTGGGGTTCCCGGTATGGTTTCCCCATGGCTTGGAACTTACGATCGATCGGCAACGCGGTCCGCGACGCACTCCGCTACCTGGACAAACTCGGCGGCTCCACACCGGGGACCACCCGCAGACCGGCGGCAAAACCTGCCGGGAAGCCTGCGGGGAAGCGGCGGCCGGGCCAGGCACGGCCCCGCGCCACGGGCGGTGCACCGGCTGCCGGGCTGACCGGGACGTATCCCGGCGACTTCGAGGGCCGGGCGGCCGTCCGCTACGCCCCCGCACCCAACGGCCTGCCCGAACCCGGCGAAATCGTCTGGACCTGGGTGCCCTATGAAGAGGACTACTCCCAGGGCAAGGACCGTCCGGTGCTGCTGGTGGGCACCAGCGGCCGGTATCTGCTGGGCCTGATGCTCACGAGCAAGGACCACGACGGCGACTCCCGCCGGTCGGATGACTACGTGGACATCGGCACGGGCCCGTGGGACCGCCAGTGGCGGCCCAGCGAAGCCAAGCTGGACCGGGTTCTGCAGATCAACGCGAAGGACATCCGGCGCGAGGGTGCGATCCTGGACGTAGGGCGCTTCAACCTCATCGCAACGGCCCTGCGGGAGCGCCGCGGCTGGAGCTGACCCGCCACGCGCCCGGTGCGGCGGCGGATTGCCGGCCGTACTCGTGCCTGCACCTTCATCTCTGCTATTATTTACAGCTGTGTGTCCGTGCAGGTCGACGGCCACAGATGGTTGGTCGCCATAGGTATCCCCACGCCGCTCAGTCAATGGCCAATCTGAAAGCCCTCTAGACCATTTTCCGCATTGAAAAAGAGAGTTCACACGTGGCTAATATCAAGTCCCAGAAGAAGCGCATCCTGACCAACGAGAAGGCTCGCCTGCGCAACAACGCAGTCAAGTCCGAGCTGAAGACGGCCATCCGCGCCGTCAACACCGCCGTTGAGTCCACCGACAAGGATGCTGCCGCTGCAGCACTGGTTGCAGCCGGCCGCAAGCTGGACAAGGCTGTCAGCAAGGGTGTTCTTCACAAGAACAACGCTGCAAACCGCAAGTCCGCGATCTCCAAGAAGGTCAACGCACTCTAAGGTTTCCAGTTCACTTGAACTGATGATTGTGGCCGGCACCCCATGGGTGCCGGCCACATCCAGTTAAGCCGCGAGTCACATCCAAATATCTTTACGCCAACTGGCAGCGGACGAACCTGGCCCGACACGCCGGGCGGGCGGACCCGAACCCCTTGCGTCAGGACCTGCGGACCGAGGTGGCAATCACCGTGACCGCATGCTCCACGGCATAGACGGGATCCCGGGAGAGCCCCTTGACCTGGGCGTCGGCCTCGGCGGTGACCTGGATGGAGCGGACCAGCCCCTCGGGCGTCCAGCGTCGCACTTCCCGCTGGGCTTGTTCGACGAGCCAGGGCTGCATTCCCAACTGCTTGGCGATCTGCGAGGACGACCCCTGCGCGCCGGCCACTTTGGCGAGGGAGCGCAGCTTGGACGCCAGGGCCGCCACGATCGGTACCGGATCCGCGCCGGTGGCCAGGGCGTGGCGGAGTGTGGAGAGGGCCAACGGGCCGTTGCCGGCCATCGCGGCGTCGGCGACCTTGAAGGCCGATGCCTCGACCCGGCCACCGTAGTACTTGTCGACCATGGCGGCATCCACGCCGGTGGTGGCGTCAGCGATCAGCTGGCTGCAGGCGGCGGCGAGTTCCGCGAGCTGCGCACCGACCGCATTGACGAGGGAGTGCACGGCGTCGGGGTCGATACGACGGGAGGCCATCTTGAACTCGGACGTGACGAAGGCGATCTTCTCGGCGTCCTTCTTGAGCGGCTGGCAGTCGACAACGGGCCAGCCCGCGGCCTTGATGGCGTCCAGCAGCTTCTTGCCCCGGACTCCCCCGCCGTGGCGGAGCACCAGGACGGCGTCCGGTTCCGGCTGCGCGACATACTTCAGGGCATCGGCGAGGAAGGCATCGTTCATCGCCTCGAGCCCCTCGACCTCGATGAGCTTCTGTTCGCCGAACAGTGAAGGGCTGACATTCATGGCCAGCGACCCGGCCGCGTAGCTGCCGGCATTGAGCCGGGTAATTTCGACGTCGGGCGCCGCCTCGCGGACCTGCCCGCGGATACGATCCATGGCACGCGAACCCAAATAGTCTTCCGGGCCGCCGACCAAAACTACGGCAGCCGGTGTCACGTCGCGCCAGGTGGCGGTGTTCGACGCCGAGGTCCTGGGCCGTTGGGTCTGGGCAGCAGCCACTCGTGATTCCTCCCGGAAGTTGGTTTGCGGACTCTAAGGGTCCCACGCCCGGACCGGTGCTCCAAGCCGCGCCTGACGGCCCCCCGGGCCGCCGACCGTGCCGCCGCTCGTGACAATCCTTCGAGGACGACAACCACCCGCGCGTGCGCCGCCAGGACGGCCTGGACAACCGCGGCCGGGTGCAGGGTCAGCCACGCCGCTGCCAGCACGGTCGCGGAAAAGGCGCCCATGGTGGCTGCGCCGAAAGCCCCTTCCGGCCATGGCAAAGCGGCGCCCGGGAGCGCCGCGAAAAAGCGGGCGATCCCCGCCACAGCGCCGGCGAAGAAGGCAGCAGCGGACACCAGGAGCCCCGCTGCGGCAGGGACGGCGGGCAGGAGCGCCGCAGCGGCGGTGCCAAGCAGTGTCACTGGCGCCACGAGCCCTGCAGCGGCCACGTTTGCGGGCAGTGTGTACGCCCCAAACTGGGGTTGCAACAGCACGATCGCCGGGGCGCAGAACAGCTGGGCGGACAGGGGGACGGCAACGCCCGCCGCGGCCCAGCGCGGCACCGCGGGTGGCACCCAGTCCATGATGCGACGTCCGGTGACCACAATTCCCAGAGTGGCCAGCACCGAGAGCAGGAATCCAAAGCTGATGGCCAGGACCGGCTGTGCCAACAGCAGGCCGATGATGGCAAGGCACAGCAGGCTGAGTCCGCGCCCCGCCCGCCCAAAAGCCACGGACGCGAGGCCGATGCTGCCCATGAGCGCGGCCCGCAGGACACTGGGATCCGGTCCCACCATGAGGACGAACAGCGCCAGTCCGGCGAGACTGGTCGCGGCGGCCGCCGTGCGCGGAAGGCGCAGCGAGCGGGCGATGAGCAGCAGGGTCCCCAGGACCAGACTGCAGTTCGCGCCGCTGACGGCGGTCAGGTGCGTCATGCCCACCGTCTTCATGGCAGCGTCCAATTCCGGATCCAGGGCGCTGGTGTCGCCGGTGACCATGCCGGGCAGCAGCCCGGCGGCGTCGCCCCCGGCCCGTGCCGACGCGGCCGTGAAGGAACGGCGCAGCCCACCGGGACCCTGCTGCCAGGGCCCCGGTCCCTGCAACACCAGTGGAGGGGACGAGGCCGACAGGAGCCCGGCCACCGGGTCGCCGGGTGCGGCGGGCCGGAGCCTGCCCGTGGCGCGCAGGCGCTGGCCCGGAACTGCGTGTTCCCATGCCGCTCCACCCATGACGACAAGCCTGGCCTCGCCGGCAACCGTATGGCCGCCCAAGGTCATCGTCTTCAGCATCACGGGGACTGCCCAGCGGTCCGCCAGCCCGCCGGATCCAGGAATCCTGAGCCGCCGCGGGGCGCCGGCGATATCCAGTTCCGCGACGACGGCCGCGTGGTCGGCCACTGCGTCAGCGATGGCGCCGTCATGCCGCTGGGACGCCTCGACGGCAGCATGTGCGCCCGCCGCGAGGGACAGCAACAGTGCCACAGCCACAGTGGCGGGAAGGCTGCGTGCTGCCGCCGGCCCGGGGCGGGGGCGGTGCCGGGTGGCTTCCCGCACAGTCTGGGGGCGCCGGACCCTTGCGTTCCGAATCCTGGCGCTCCGGACCCTGGCGCTCCGGGCTGTGCCGCGGCCGAGCCCGGCCCGGCCGGCGGTGCCGCGGCCTGCCAGGTAAAGCAGGATTCCGGCGGCCGCCGCCAGCGCCGCGCAGAGACCCGCCAGCCCTCCAGGGGACAACCAATTTCCGGCCACAGCCGTCCCCCAGACAAGGAGCACAGGTAATACCAGCCGAAGGTCCGTCCGCCGGGTCCGTTCCGTTGGGCGCCGACCCAAGGAGGTCTCACGCGCGGACCGGGACAGCAGGCGGCCGGTGAAGTGCCCGGCAGAGAGGCGCAGGCCCGATCCACGGACCCGACCGTTGCCCACCGGGGCCTCGTGTTCCGCGCGCTGCGGGGACTGGACGGCGGAATCGACGTAGGGCTGCCAGCGGCTCCGTCTGGCTGCCGCAGGACCCCGCAGGCTGGGCCGACCCACGCCGCGGCGCGCCTCGTCCTGCCGTCCCACGTCGCCGTCCCGCCTTGCCACGCCCTGCTGCCCCACGTCAGCGTCCCGCCGTGCCATCTCAGATGCCCACTAGCGGCAGCAGGGCCTCTAGCAACTTCGGACCGATCCCGTCAACGGCGTCGAGCTCCTGCACGGTCTTGAAGCGCCCGTGCTGTTGACGCCAGTCCACGATGCGCTGCGCCAAGACCGGACCGACGCGCGGGAGAGTCCCCAGTTCCTCGAGGCTGGCGGTGTTGAGGTTAATCTTTCCGCCACCGCTGCCGTGACCAGTGCCGCCCGTGGCGGAAGCGGACGCAGGTGGGCCTCCCGCGGGTGCATCGGCCTGATCGGGTTCGCCGCGGATGGGCACCAGGACCTTCTGGCCGTCCTCCACCACCGCCGCCAGGTTGAGCCGGTCCGGATCCGCTTTGTCCGTGGCGCCGCCCGCCGCCAGGATCGCCTCGTAAAGCCGACTGCCCGAAGGCAACTGAACCACCCCCGGCCTGAGCACGGCGCCGGCAACATGGACCTCGATGCTTTCCGGCCCCGCGCTGGCATCCTCTCCTGCCGGCGCGATGGTCTCACTGGCTGCCGGATCGGCTACTTCCTCCACGGCCGGGGCGGACTCGCTTAACGCGACCACCTGCGCGCCGCCGGTACCGGCCTGCCACCAGAAGCAGCCGCCCAACACCGCGGCAAGGACGCCCAGCAGAGCCGCCGCCCGCACCCCGGTCCTGGCCCGCAACCACGCGGAGAGCGGCACCCCTGCAGTGTCCCCGCGCCCGCGGTGCTCCCCGGCGTGCGTTCCGGCGCCGCCGGCACTGCGCCTCCCGACACCACCGGCCGCCGGGGCCGCCGGGGACGGGACGGGGAGGCCAGACGCCGGCACACCCAACAGCCCCCGGGACAGATCCGCTGCCCGGTCCGCACCCAGCTGCATCCCCGAACTCCAGGCCGGCGGCGAATTTCCGGCGCCCCAGCCGGACGGTGAATCAACGGCGTCCCCGGCATTCCCGCCGTCGGGGGCATCCCCGGCATCTCTCAGCGTCGACGCCAGTCGTTCACGGGCAACCTTGACTCCAGTGGCGGATTCAGCTCCCGGGTTTCGGCGTGACATGGAAGTGACTCTAGGCATCCCTCACCCACGCCGACATCCGGCACGAGACGTATGTGGAAATACCCGAGTGATACGCGTAATTTCGTGGCACCGTGCAAGTATTCCCTACGGTGGTGCCCACCCGGACCCGGTGGTAACGTCTGGATCCAATCGAGAAAACTTTGCCGGCTGGGGGCAACCCTGATCGCCTGGATGTGACCATCAGGCGTCGAAAGCTGGTGTGCAATGAAGTGGTTGTTTGGGCCTGCGGCGGTCCTGGCTCTGGGCGGCACTATGTTGCCCCCGCCTGCTATGGCAGACACAACGCAAGCTACCTCCACCCAGACCGTCAACATTTCCGTTGACGGCAGCTTCTGCCCGCAGCACGGTCTCTACGGCATAGCGCATGTGACGGTCGACGGCACGGCAGGAATGAGGGCCGACCAAAACTTCATCTGGACCACCAAGACGGCCGCCACGGCGATTCACTCGGTTCCACCCAGTGGCGCAGTCGGCAATTTCACGGTTGTCTACCACTGCAACGTCCAGGTCTTCTGGTGGCTGGAGCCCGGCGCTGCCCGCAGGGCAAATGCAGCCCTGTGGGTCAACGGCTCGAGCCCGCAGCCGAGTTACACCATCAAGCCGAATCAGCCGGCCACCGCTCCGACAAGCGCACCAGTCCCCGAGCCCACAACAGCGCCAGCCGTCGAGCCCACGACAGCGCCAGCCCCCGGGCCAACCACGGCCCCGACCCCCGCGCCGTCGGCCGCGCCAGCTAACCCGGCCCCCGCGCCGTCGGCCGCGCCGTCGATTGCGCCAGTCCCCGGGCCGACCACAACGCCGGACCCCGATCCAACTGCCGCTCCACCGCCCGCGCCAGTAACCGAACCAACCACCGCGCCAGTCCCAGCGCCAACAACCGAGCCAAGCCCGACTCCATCGCCTGCGCCAACCACCGCGCCGGTCCTCGCGCCAACAGCCGACCCAACCACCGCTCCACCGCCCGCGCCGGCAACCGACCCGGCCCTCGGGCCGACGACCGCGCCCGCGACCGCGACCGCGCCGGCTACGCTGCAAACGACGCTTGGCCTCACCACCGACCCGGCCCTCGGGCCGACAACCGCGCCCGCGACCGCGCCGGCTACGCTGCAAACGACGCTTGGCCTTAGAACCACGCATAGCTCGTAAGGCGCAGCTTCAGTTCGGAATTACTGCTGGTAGGTGATGTAAGCCTCGTACTGAACCCGCCATTTGTCAGCGGCCTTGGGATCCGGGACGGTGGTGGTAAGGAACTGGACGCTAGTCACTTGGCCCTTGAGGTATTTCAGCCATTTGGTCACCTCTTCGGCAACGTCGCGATCTAACTGAGCTACGTGGTGCACCTGCATTGCCATGGCGTCCTCCGGGTTCGCTGGGTTCGGTGGAGTGACTTTACCCCCGGCGCCGGCTCCCGGCCAGCCTTTCGCCCATCAAGGAGGACCCCGGCGCTAGTCGCCAGCGTGCGCGGTTGCCCGGCCGGCGTCCGGTTCCCCGCCGTCCACCACTCCGGCCGCCGGGGTGCGGCGGTCCGCAGTGGCGTCGCTGGAGCCGCTCGCGTCGCCGGCCCCGCTGCCGCTCGAGCTCCCGGGGGTGCTGCCCTCCCCCACGATCACCGCCAGCACGCCGAGCCCCGCGTGGGCGGCCAGGACGGCAGGGAGTGCGCTGATCTGGGCCGGCGGACAAGACGGCAGTGCCATGGCCAGGCGCCGGGCAAGCTCCTCGGCCTCGGCCCGGTTTCCAAAGTGGTGTACTGCCAACCGCGCATGCCCGGCAGGACGCGTGGAGGCATCGGCCACAACGATTTCTTCCAGCCGTGCGATGGCCTTCGCCGCGGACCGAACCCTTTCCAGCGGGATGATCCGGCCATCTTCAACCGCCAGGATGGGTTTGATGGAGAACATGGTTCCCCAGAGCGTGGCCGCGGCCCCTATCCGGCCGCCCCGACGCAGCTGTTCCAGGCTTGGAACATAGAAATACACTTTGGTGCGGTCCAGCCGGTCCTGCGCGAAGGCCAACACGCCGGCAGCATCCCGGCCATCGGCGGCCGCGACGACGGCGCCCTGCACGCCCATCCCCTGCGCCATCCCCACGGTCCGTGAGTCGAGGACCTCTACCGGGATGCCGACCCGTTGGGCCGCCAGGCGAGCGGAGTCGGCGGTGCCGGACAGCGCACCGGCGATGTGAATCGAGACCACGGACTGGAAGCCATGCTCACTGGCGGCCCGGTAGGCGTGTTCAAATTGCCCCGGTGACGGACGCGAGGTCTTGACGGACTTGCCGCTGGCGAGGGCCACGGCGATTGTCTCGGTAATGTCGTCCTCGCCCTCGCCGTAGATTTCGGCGCCGACCATCACGGGCATCGGAACCACGGTCAGCCCGCCGTCGGCGGCGAAGGCCCGGATCCAGTCAGCTGGCAACGCGGCGGCAGAGTCTGTGACCACCGCAACCTGCACGACGGCGGCAGGAGCCACATCGGGGACACCATGCCGGGGGCCCGGGCGAAGGCGAAGAAGCCGCTCGCGCAGCCATGGCCAGCCTGGCGACTCGCGGTGTGGCACCCGGGACCTCCTGCTAGTCGGGACGCATGGGACTTTTTCGCCGGCCAGGGCAGCCGTGCCCGTCACGTCCCCTGACACTGGCCGCCGCCTTTGGCCGGCAGCCCGTGTCAGGGACGTACGGCGGTTAGGCCGGGACGATGTTGACCAGTTTAGGCGCCCGCACGATCACCGTGCGGAGGGCACGGCCGTCGAGGACGCGCTGGACATTTTCCGAGGCCAGCGCGAGTTCGCGAAGATCCTCTTCAGAAATGTCGGGGGAAACCTCCAGGCGGTCCCGCACCTTGCCCTGCACCTGGACGACAGCCGTGACCGTGTCCTCCACGAGCAAGGCGTCGTCGTGCGCGGGCCAGCCGGCGTTGGCCACCGAGGCAGGGTGCCCCAGGACGTTCCACAGGTCCTCGGCGGTGTACGGAGCAAACAGGCTCAGGATGACGGCCACGGCTTCTACAGCTTCGCGGACGGCAGGGTCCGCGCCGCCGGCACCGCTGGCTGCGTCAATAGCTTTGCGGGTTGCGTTGACCAGTTCCATCAGCTTTGCCACAACCACGTTGAACTTGTTGTTGTCCAGCAGGGCCTGCGCATCGGCAATAGTGCGGTGCGTGACGGTGCGGAGTGCACGGTCACCGGTGGCGAAGTCGACGCCGGGTGCGCTCGACACATCCTGGCCGAGGCGCCAGGCGCGGGCCAGGAACTTCGCGGAACCCGACGGCGATACGTCCGCCCAATCGACGTCGTCCTCCGGCGGGGAGGCGAAGATCATGGTCAGGCGTACGGCGTCCACGCCGAACTTGTCCAGTTGTTCGCTGAGGTCGACGCCGTTGCCCAGGGACTTGCTCATGGCCTTGCCGCCGTTGAGCACCTGGCCCTGGTTCAGCAGCGCACTGAACGGTTCGTCCGCGTCGATCATGCCCAGGTCGTGGATGACCTTGGTGAAGAACCGCGCATAGAGCAGATGCAGGATCGCGTGCTCAACGCCTCCGACGTACTGGCCAACCGGCATCCAGTCGTTGATCTTTTCCGGATCGAACGGGCCTTCCGTGTACTGCGGGGAGACAAAGCGCAGGAAGTACCAGGAGGAATCCACGAACGTGTCCATGGTGTCGGTGTCCCGCTTTGCCGGGCCGTGGCAGTTGGGGCACTCGACATTGACCCAGCTTTCGACCGCGGCCAGCGGGGACGTGCCCTTCGGGGACAGGTCTTCGCCGCGCAGATCCGCAGGCAGGGTCACAGGCAGCTGATCGTCCGGGACCGGGACCTCGCCGCAGGCCGGGCAGTGGATGATGGGGATCGGGGTGCCCCAGAACCGCTGCCGGCTGAGCAGCCAGTCACGCAGGCGGAAGTTCACGAACTTCTCGCCTGTGCCCAGCTCACGCAGGATCTCGATGGCGGCCGGGATGGCCTCGGCCTTCGGCAGCCCGTCCAGGGGGCCGGAGTTGATCAGGGTACCCTCGCCTATGGTGGCGATGCCCGTGGTCGCGGGGTCTTCCTCGCCGGTGTCCAGTACTGCCCGGACGGGCAGGTCAAAGGTCTTGGCGAAGTCGAGGTCGCGCTGGTCATGGGCCGGGACGGCCATGATGGCGCCCGTGCCATAGTCGGCCAGGACATAGTCCGCGGCCCACACAGGCAGCTTCTCGCCATTGAGCGGGTTGATCGCGTAGCGCCCTGTAAAGACGCCGGTCTTCTCGCGCTCAGTGGACTGGCGCTCGATTTCGGACAGCGCCTTAACTTGTTCGCGGTAGGCGTCCAGGGCTGCGGCGTGCTCGTCCGTGACCAGTTCGACGGCTAGCGGTGCGTCCGCGGCGACGACGAAGAAGGTGGCGCCGTAGAGGGTGTCCGGACGCGTCGTGAAAACGGTGACATCCTTGGCGGCCTTGCCGCCGGCGGCCTCGATCACGAAGTTGACGTGGGCGCCCTCGGAGCGGCCTATCCAGTTCTTCTGCATGGCCAGGACGCGCTCGGGCCAGTGCCCGCGCAGTTCGTCCATGTCATCGAGCAGGCGGTCGGCGTAGTCCGTGATCTTGAAGTACCACTGGTTCAAGGACTTCTTTGTGACGGGCGTGCCGCACCGCTCGCAGGCGCCATTGACTACCTGTTCGTTGGCCAGCACAGTCTGGTCTTTGGGGCACCAGTTAACCGGCGAATTCTTGCGGTAGGCCAGTCCACGCTCGTAGAAGCGCTTGAACAGCCACTGGGTCCAGCGGTAATACCCCGGGTCGGAGGTGTGCAGCCGGCGGGACCAGTCCGCTGAAATGGCGTAGCGCTTGAACGACGCCGCCTGGGTGTCGATGTTGGCGTAGGTCCACTCACTGGGGTGCGCGTTGCGCTTGATCGCGGCGTTCTCTGCGGGCAGGCCGAAGGAGTCCCAGCCGATCGGGTGCAGCACGTCGTAGCCCTGCTGGCGCAGGTAGCGCGCCACGACGTCGCCCATCGCGAATGCCTCGGCGTGGCCCATGTGAAGGTCACCGGAAGGATACGGGAACATGTCCAGCACATAGCGGCGTTCCTTTGAGCCGTCGTCGAGCGGCGTGAAGACCTTCAGGTCTTCCCAGACCTGTGGCCATTTGGATTCCATTGCCGCGAAGCTGTAGGCACCTTCCTCGGGCCCCTCCGCCGCGGCTGCTGGTGATCCGGTCTGTGTTTCCGGCTGAACGCTCACTGCTGGCCTCTTCTGTTCTATGCGGCTTGTCATCCCAAGCCTGCCTACCTTCAGGCCTGCCTGCCGCCAGGCCTGTTCACCATCAAGTCTGCACCGTCACGGCCGGTTGCCCGGCCCTGACTCCATACGTTCGTACGTGCTACTCCTGCTGTTACTTCGTGCTGTGCGGCCCCGAAATTTACCCCGGACACACAAAAGCCCCTCGACATGGAGGGGCCGCCGCTCGGCAATCCGGGGACGCTTCGGAATCGAGGTCTCGTCGGGATGCCGGGCGGCTAGCTAAGCAGGAGCACGGCGCGCATAGGACCACTTTAGCCCCTCGGGCTGGTTCGCGCTGAACCGACGGCTCCGGGGCTGCCCGGTAGTCACAGTCGACTCGCGTTCCGGCGACCTTCGCGGGCCGCTAGGTCCACAATTGTTACAAATGCCATACGCGTGGAATTGCGGTACTTTCGGCCTATTGACAAATGCCCAAGGCGAGCAATTGAAACCGAATTCCAGGTGGCTCCTAAAGCTAAAACAGGTATTGAAACGATCAATACTGGGGTGACTGCCTGCGGGAGCCCGGGTAGTCCCACGAAGTTTGTGCGGAAAGGGCATTATGCGGCTTCAAGCTGGGAGAAACCCGTGAAAAGCCGGTGATGGGGCTAACAATTTTAATCTTGCCAAAAGATTCAGTTGGGGACACTATTCGATAAAGATCAGCAAATGGATCTCTAGGGGGGATTCGCAAATGGTCTCGGGTTGAGGAGCCTGTCATGTATCACTTGCGCAATTCTTCCGTGCACCCACCGAAAACTCCCGCCGGCCGCATTCGCGACGCCGGCTCCCTGGAACAGAGCTAGCCATGTTCGGCTGGATCACTCGTTTCAGTCTGCAGTTCCGCATCCTGGTTCTCGCCGTGGCCGCCGGACTCATTGCCTTTGGGGTAGTGAATGTCCCCCATGTAGCCATCGACAGCATGCCCGAGTTTGCTCCCGCGCACGTCGAGATCCAGACCGAGGCCTTGGGCCTCTCAGCTGCCGAAGTCGAACAGCTCATCACCGCTCCGATGGAAGCCGACCTCCTGAACGGGGTGGCATGGCTCGATGAAATCCGGTCCAAGTCCGTTCCTGGCCTGTCCTCCATCGAGCTCGTGTTCGAGCCGGGCACCGACCTTCTGCGCGCCCGCCAGCTGGTGGCCGAACGCATGACCCAGGCCCACGCGCTGCCGCAAGTCTCCGCGCCGCCCCTGATCATGCAACCGCTGTCGTCAACCAGCCGCGTCCTGATGGTCCGGATGAATTCCAAGGAGCTCTCCGGGATCGAAATGTCCGTCCTGGCCCGGTGGAAGATCAAGCCGCGGCTGATCGGCATTCCCGGTGTTGCCAACGTTTCCATTTGGGGACAGCGCGAGCAGCAGCTTCAGGTCGAAGTGACCCCGGCGCAGATGCGCGACAAGGGCATCACGCTCGAACAGATCATCAAGACCACGGGCAATGCAGTGTGGGTGTCGCCGCTGAGCTTCCTTGAAGCGTCGACCCCCGGCACGGGCGGGTTTGTGGAGTCCCCCAGCCAGCGCCTGGGCATTCAGCACGTCCTGCCCATCCGAACGCCCGCGGACCTGGCCAAGGTCAGCGTCGAGGACGCCCAGCCTCCCGTGCTCCTGGGTGACATTGCACAGGTGAAGGAAGACCACCAGCCGCTGATCGGCGATGCGGTCGTCGGCCAGGATGCAGGCCTCCTGCTGGTCGTCGAGAAATTCCCCGGAACCAGCACGCTGCAGGTCACCAAGGACATCGAAGCTGCCCTGAACGACATGCAGCCCGGGCTTTCTGGAATTCAGATGGATACCTCCGTCTTCCGGCCGGCCTCATTCCTGCAAGATGCCGTGGACGGACTCGGCGTGGCGCTCCTCGTGAGCCTCCTGATCACCGTCCTGCTCTTCTGGGTCCTCTTCCGTTCATGGCGTGTCGCCGTGATCGCCCTCGTGGCGATAACCACGACAGTCATGGCGGCTTCAGTGGTGCTCTACTTGCTCGACTCCACCCTGAATATCTCGATCCTGGCCGGCATCATCCTGGGTGTTTCCGTGATTGTCGGAGACATCGTGGAGGATGTGCAGGCGCAGCGGCGCCGGCCGTTGCGGACCACGGAGACCGAGACTGATGCCACCATCAGGTTCCGCATGGTCCAGCTTGTCCGCAGCGTCCGCACCCCGCTGTTCCACGGGTCGCTCATCATGGCCCTCGCGCTGGTTCCGACGCTGTTCGTTACGGGAGTCGGCGGTGCGTTCTTCCGGCCCCTCTTCTGGTCCCTGGCGCTGGCGCTTGCCGCTTCAATGCTGGTGGGTTTGTCCGTGACACCGGTCCTGGCATATCTCCTGCTCCCCGCTGGGAAGGCCCGGCGGGCGGACTCGGCCACTGTTGTCCGGACCAGGTCCTACTACAACCGGGCCCTGGAGGGCGCACGCTCCCGCACCGCGCTCGGCATCGTCGCTGTCGCCGTAGTGGGACTGCTGGGACTGGCCGCCGCCTCCCAACTGGCCGGAAACCGGGCGGTCGTTCCGACGATTCCGGATCGCACGCTCCTGGTGCAGTGGGACTCGATGGCGGGCACGTCCACCGACGAGGTCCGCCGGGTGGCGTCGAAGGCGTCCGATGAACTGCGGACCCTGCCGGGCGTTTCGGGAGTGGGCGGGCATATCGGCCGCGCCATCTCCTCCGACAAGGTTGTGGGGAACAGCTCCGCGGAACTCTGGGTATCCATCACACCCGATGCCAACTTCAGCGAAACGGAGAAGGCGGTCCGTGAGGTCGTCCAGGGCTACCCGGGCATCGCCCACAACGTGGTGAACTACTCCCAGCAGAAGATTGGTCAACAGCGCAGCAGCATGGATCCGGGATTCGCCGTCCGCGTTTACGGAACCGACTTGCCCGTGCTGCGCGAGAAGGCCGAAGAGGTCCGCAAGGCCATCGAAAAGGTCGACGGCGTGAAGAACCCGACGATCAATGCCAGCGCCATGACGCCCATCGTCGAAGTCGAGGTCAACCTTGAGGCGGCGCAGAAGGTCGGAATCAAACCCGGCGACGCACGGCGCGCCGCTGCCGCCCTGATGCAAGGCATCGTCGTGGGCAACCTCTTCGAACAGCAAAAGGTCTTTGAAGTGGTGGTGCGCGGCGCGGTGGGTGTCAGGGATGACCTGACCAGCATCCGTGAACTCCTGCTCGACACGCCCAACGGCGGCCAGGTTCAGCTGGGCCAGATCGCCGATGTCCGGCTCGTCCCCAATGAAGTCGTGATCCAGCACGATGACACCTCGCGCCGGATCGATGTCGTGGCCGAGGTCAGCGGGCGGCCGCTTGCTGATATCCAGCGCGATATCAACACGGCGATCGAGCAGATCCAGTTTCCGCTTGAATACCACGCCGAAATCCCCACGAAGTACAGTGAACAGCTCGCCGGCGACGCCCTGGTTCTCTGGATCGGCGCGGCCGCCCTCCTGGCAATCCTGCTCCTTCTCCAGACAGCCGTGCGGAGCTGGAAGCTGGCGCTTGCCGTCTTCCTTTCCCTGCCGGCAGCGCTGGCGGGGTCCGCCGTGGCAGCGTGGATCGCGGGAGGCGCCATCACCGTACTGGCGCTCACGGCGTTTGCCGCGGTGTTGGCTATCGCCGTCCGCAACGCGACGCTGCTCTCGGCCAGGACGGATGAGCTGTGGCGGGCTGCCCCACACGACCCCCCTGACAAAGTCATCATGATGGCGGCCCGGGACCGGGTATCGCCCATCCTCAAGGCCGCCCTGATCACAATTGCGATCCTGTTCCCGCCGGGACTTTTCGGCGGCGCCGTGGGCTGGGCCCTACTGGGTCCGATGGCCCTGATCATTGTCAGCGGACTCATCACAACAACTCTCATCGGGATCTTCGTACTCCCCCTGCTCGCACTCTGGTTTGGGCCAAAGGCCGCCCCGGAAGAGTGGGCCGAAGTCTACGAGGCCGAAGTTCCCGTCCAGCCCGTTACGCAGGAAAAGGTGGAAGCAAAATGACCAGCCAACAGCCCCTGCGGCGCCTGCCCCTGGCGGCCGCCGTATGTGCAGCACTTCTGTTCGCGCTGCCCGCATGTGCCCAGACGACGGCGGCGGCACCCGCCGTCGTAGCAGCCAACGAACCAGCCAAGGTGGAAAAGAATGCCGCAACAGGCATCGCAAAGCTGACCTTGACCGAAAAGGGAGTCGAACGCCTGGATCTGAAGACCGAAACCGTCAAGGCCGGCAAGGGGAAGGACGTCGTCGTGCCCTACGCCGCGCTGCTCTATGACGCCAGCGGAAAAACCTGGGTCTACACCAACCCGGCCCCGCGGGTTTACCAGCGGCAGGCGGTCACCGTAGCCAAGGTGGAGAACGGACTGGTGACGGCCTCGGCCGGCCCCGCTGCCGGTACCACCATCGTGACCGTCGGCGCGGCTGAACTCTTCGGCGCTGAATTCGATACGGCGCACTGACATGCGCCGTATTGTCGCAGCAAGTCTGAGGTTCCGATCGATCATCATTGCGATGGCGGCGGCCCTCATGATCGTGGGCGGCGCGCAACTCAGCAGAGCTTCTGTGGATGTTTTCCCGGAGTTTGCACCGCCCCGCGTCGAGGTCCAGACGGCGTGTCTGGGACTCACCGCCTCCGAAGTTGAGGAACTCGTAACGGTCCCGATGGAGCAGGCCTTCAACGGCATAGACGGCCTGGACCAGATGCGGTCCAAGTCTGTGTCGCAGCTGTCCGCGATTGTGATGGAGTTCAAGCCCGGAACTGATCTGCTCACCGCCAGGCAACTGGTCTCGGAGCGGATGGCAACGGTCATACCGACGCTGCCCACGTGGGCAGCGCCGCCGCTGATGCTCCAGCCGCTGTCGTCCACCAGCCGTGTCATGAAGATCGGGCTGTCTTCCGAGAGCCGCTCCCTGATCGAGATGTCCATGATTTCCTACTGGAATATCCGGGCACATCTCCTGCGGGTGCCGGGCGTCGCGAACGTGGCGATCTGGGGCGAACGCCTTCAGATGCTGCAGGTCCAGGTTGATCCGGCCAAGCTGGCGGCCAACAAGGTCACACTGGACTCCGTCATGAACTCCACGTCCGACGCCTTGGACGCGGGCCTGCTCAAGTACTCTCCCGGCGCCTTGATCGGCACAGGAGGGGCGCTGGAAACGCCCAACCAGAGCATGACCATCAGGCACGTACAACCCATCACGTCTCCGGCGGACCTGGCCCAGGTGCCATTGGAGGACCGTCAGGGAATGCCTCCCCTGCGTCTTGCCGACGTGGCCAACGTCGTGGAGGACCACCAGCAACTGATCGGTGACGCGGTCATCAACGGCGGCCCTGGACTGATGCTCATTGTCGAAAAACTGCCCTGGGGCAACACGCTCGAGGTCACGCGCGGGGTTGAGGAAGCGCTGAAGGAACTCCAGCCCGGCCTGACCGGGATCGCGGTCGACACCACCCTGTTCCGACCTGCCTCGTTCATCGAGGAGTCCCTCGGCAACCTGAGCCTCGCGTTGCTGCTGGGCTGCTTCCTGGTG
Organism: Arthrobacter sp. 05L421; assembly: GCF_056397785.1. Taxonomy (NCBI): domain Bacteria; kingdom Bacillati; phylum Actinomycetota; class Actinomycetes; order Micrococcales; family Micrococcaceae; genus Arthrobacter; species Arthrobacter sp. 05L421. Next base: position 44,403 of record NZ_JBFTOC010000002.1, on the reverse strand, counting down.
GTCCTGGTGCTTAGTGTCTTCCTGTTCCAATGGCGGACGGCGCTTGTGAGCGTGACGGCCATCCCGTTGTCGCTGATGGCCGCCGCCCTGGTGCTCTATTGGACCGGGGGCACGATTAATACGATGGTGCTTGCAGGGCTCGTGATTGCCGTGGGGGTGGTGGTGGACGATGCCATCATCGACGTCGAGAACATCGTCCGACGACTCCGGCACCACCGGGCCAGCGGCGGGACCGAGAGTACCGCCCGTGTGGTCGTCAACGCCTCCCTGGAAGTTCGCGCCCCCATTGTCTACGCCACCCTGATTATCGTCGCCGCCACAGTGCCGATCTTCTTCCTGGACGGGCTGACCGGCGCCTTCTTCCGCCCCCTGGCGACGTCCTACACGCTGGCCGTGATGGCGTCCATGCTGGTGGCCCTCACGGTCACCCCGGCGATGGCGTACATCTTCCTGCGCAATGCCAAGCTCGAAGATCGGGATCCGCCGGTGGTCCGGGTCCTCAAGCGCTGGTACGGCGCGGCCCTGCGACCCATTGTGAAGCGGCCACTGCCGGGCTATCTCGCGGTGGCGGCGCTCGGCGTCGTCGGAATCATAGCGGCACCGCTCCTGGGTCAATCGCTGTTGCCGTCGTTCAAGGAACGCGACTTCCTCATGCACTGGGTCACGCAACCCGGCACGTCCAATGCCGAGGAAGTGCGCGTGAGCCAACTGGCCTGCAGGGAGCTGATGACCATTCCGGGCGTCAACAACTGCGGATCCCACATCGGTCAGGCTTTCGCCGCCGATGAGGTGGTGGGCGTCAACTTTGGCGAGAACTGGATCAGCGTTGACCCCTCGGTCGACTACGACAAGACGCTGGCCTCTATCCAGCAGGTAGTGGACGGGTACCCCGGCATCCACCGTGACGTCCAGACCTACCTGAAGGAACGTGTCCGCGAGGTGCTCACCGGCACGGGCTACTCGATCGTCGTCCGTGTATACGGTGATGACCTCGCCACGCTGAAGAAGCAGGCGGACAAGGTCAAGACTGTCCTTGCAGACATCGAGGGGGCAATCGGAGCCAAAGTCGCTCTGCAGGTCAATGTTCCGCAGGTGGACGTTGAGGTGAATCTGGACGCCGCCAACCGCTACGGCCTGAAGCCCGGTGACGTCCGCCGTGCCGCAGCCACCCTGGTGTCCGGTGAGGAGGTGGGCGACGTCTACCGCGACGGCAGAGCCTACGACGTCCAGGTCTGGAGTCCTCCCGCGATCCGGACCAGCGTCACGAGCATCGAGAACCTCCCCTTGGACACTCCCAGCGGTCGGGTGATCCGGGTGGCCGATGTCGCCAAGATCACGGTCAAGCCCACCCCCAACGTCATTGAGCGTTCGGAAGGGTCCCGCCGACTCGATGTCAGCGCCAACGTCAAGGAGGGCGATCTCGCAAAAGTGGTCGAGAAACTCGAATCCGACCTCAAGGCCGTGGAGTTCTCCACTGGTTACAACGCGGAGATCCTGGGCGAATACGCAGAGCGGCAGGCTGCCTCACAACGGCTTCTCCTCTTCTCGGCCGGCGCCCTGGTTGTGGTGTTCCTCCTGCTCCAGGCGGCATTCCACAGCTGGCGGCTTGCCACCCTTGGCATCCTGACGCTGCCAGTAGCACTGGTTGGCGGGGTGATCGCCGCGCACATGAGCGGCGGAATCCTGTCCCTCGGGTCGCTGGTCGGGTTCCTGACAGTGATGGGCATCGCCGCCCGCAACGGCATCCTGCTCATCAACCACTTCCAGCATCTGGAGCAGTTCGAGGGCGTGCCGTTCGGCCGGGACCTGGTCCTGCGGGGCGCGGCCGAACGCTTGTCGCCAATCCTGATGACCACGCTCGCCACCGCGCTCGCGCTGGTGCCGCTGGTGGTGATGGGTAACCGGCCCGGCCATGAGATCGAGCACCCCATGGCCGTGGTGATCCTGGGCGGGCTGGTGACTTCGACACTGGTCAACCTTTTCATCGTTCCGTCGCTCTACCTTCGGTTCGCGAAGAAGGGCCCGGCACGTGATCGCGGGTCCCGCGACCCGGAACCCGTACCAGCCGCCTAACCCAACCACGCATGAGAGGGCAGTCAGATGACTCCACGATCTAAGAGATTTACCGCTTACGGGTCCGCGCTCCTGCTGGTGGTGGCGTCCCTGACGGTGGCGACCGCGGCGACGGCGGTGGCGGCCGCTCCGGCTGCCACCCCGGCGGCCGCCAGTTCGAAGGAACTGTGCGGCCCCGGCTCGGCGTTGTCGTTCCACCGTTCCGCTTTCCCGTCGAAGCCGGACATTGACAACAAGTGGCTCACACTCAAGCCCGGAATGCATCGCACCACCACGGGCAAGGTAGTCTCGCCGGACGGGACGACCGCCCGTACGGTGGTCAGCATCGTGACGGGCCTGACCAAGGTCATCGACGGGGTCAAGACGATCGCGATTTGGGACCGGGACTACTCCGACGGTGAACTCGTGGAGTCCGAGCTCGCATTCTTCGCCCAGACGAGGAAGGGGACGGTGTGGCTCTTCGGCGAGTATCCGGAGGAGTACGAGAACGGCAAGCTTGTCGGCGCCCCCAGCACGTTCATCAGCGGCATCGACAAAGCCCGTGCCGGCATTGCGATGCAGGCCCGGCCACACCGGAACACACCGGCCTACGTCCAGGCCTACGCCCCCAGCGTGGACTTCCTGGACTGCGGTGACGTCAAATACAAGGACCTGTGCGTCTGTGTCCCCGCGGGGTGCTACGACGACGTCATGGTGATCGATGAGTTCAACCCGCTGGATCCCCCGAGCGCTGGCCATCAGCGCAAGTACTACGCTCCCGGGACCGGGCTTATCAAAGTGACCGCCGTGGGCGGCCAAGACCAGGAGTTCATGGACCTGGTCAAGATCAAGAAGCTCAACCGAACGGAACTGGCCAGCGTCAATAAGCAAGCGCTGACGATTGACCGCCGCGGCTACACGGTCAGCAAGGACGTCTACGCCAAGACGCCGCGCGCTGTTGTGAGCACCCGGTAAGTGCGTCCCTTGTCCTGAGGGACGAATCGGAGGCGGCAAAATGAGGAGCTCCGGCCAGGTTTCCCTGACCGGAGCTCCTCATTGTGCGCCGAAGCCGTGCCCGGCCTGCGGGTCAGGATGCCCCTACCGGACGTCCTCGTCAACCCAGTCCATGGACTTGGTGATGGCCTTCTTCCAGAGGCGCATCTGGCGTTCCCGCTCGGACTGGTCCATTTGCGGTTCCCACCGCTTGTCCTCGGCCCAGTTTGCAGAGCACTCGCCCAGGTCCTTCCAGAATCCGACCGCCAGGCCGGCCGCGTAGGCTGCGCCCAGCGCGGTCGTCTCCACTACCTTCGGACGGATGACCGGCACGCCGAGGATGTCCGCCTGGAACTGCATGAGTGCGTCGTTGGCGACCATGCCGCCGTCGACCTTCAGTTCCGTCAGCGGCACGCCGGAGTCGGCGTTGACGGCGTCCAGCACCTCGCGGGTTTGGAAGGCTGTGGCCTCCAGCGCCGCGCGGGCGATGTGGTTCTTGTTCACAAAGCGGGTCAGGCCCACAATGGCGCCGCGGGCGTCTGAACGCCAGTACGGCGCGAAGAGGCCCGAGAACGCCGGCACAATGTACACGCCGCCGTTGTCCTCCACCGAGGCCGCGAGGGTCTCGACCTCCGGGGCGCTGCTGATCAGGCCGAGATTATCCCGCAGCCACTGGATGAGCGAGCCGGTGACGGCGATGGAGCCCTCCAGCGCGTAATGCGGCGCCGCGTCACCGAGCTTGTAGCCAACGGTGGTCAGCAGCCCGTTCTTGGAGTGGATAATTTCCTCGGCCGTGTTGAAGATCAGGAAGCAGCCCGTGCCGTACGTGTTCTTGGCTTCACCGGCGTCGAACGCCGCCTGGCCGAACGTGGCCGCCTGCTGGTCGCCGAGGATGCCGGCCACCGGAACCTCGCGCAGCAATTGGGAGGTGTGCACTGTGCCGTAGACCTCGGAGGAGGACTTGATGGTCGGCATCATGGAGGCCGGGACGCCGAAAGCGTCCAGGATCTCCTGGTCCCAGGACAGCGTCTCGAGGTCCATGAACATGGTCCGCGAGGCGTTGGTCACGTCGGTGACGTGCACTCCGCCGTCGGTCCCGCCGGTCAGGTTCCAGAGCACCCAGCAGTCGGTGTTGCCGAAGACGAGGTCGCCGGCCTCCGCCTTGGCCCGGGCGCCTTCGACGTTGTCCAGGATCCACTTGATCTTGGTGCCGGAGAAGTAGGTCGCCAGCGGCAGGCCCACCTTCTGCTTGAAGCGGTCTGCGCCCCCCTCTTTCGCGAGCTCGTCCACGATCGGCTGGGTGCGGGTGTCCTGCCACACGATGGCGTTGTAGATCGCCTCGCCGGTGGTCTTGTCCCACACAACGGCCGTTTCGCGCTGGTTGGTGATGCCGACGGCGGCGATGTCGTGCCGGGTCAGGTTCGCCTTGGACAGGGCCGAGCCGATCACTTCGCGGGTGTTGTTCCAGATTTCAGCAGGATTGTGCTCCACCCAGCCGGCCTGGGGGAAAATCTGCTCATGCTCCATCTGGCCCGAGGAGACAATGCTGCCGCTGTGGTCGAACACGATGGCGCGCGTGCTCGTGGTGCCCTGGTCGATTGCAACTACGTACTGGTTCATATTGACGTCCTTGTCTGTTTGGCGTGGCAGTTGAACTGGCAGTTAGAGAGGAAGTACAGGGGGGATGATCGGCACCACCGCGGCCACAAGTCCCGCAAGGCCGCCACCGATCAGCGGTCCCACCACCGGGATCCAGGAGTAGCTCCAGTCGGAAGACCCTTTGCCCTTGATCGGGAGCAGGGCATGGGCGACGCGGGGGCCAAGGTCACGGGCCGGGTTGATGGCGTAGCCGGTGGGACCGCCGAGGGAAACGCCGATGCCCACAACGAGCAGGGCGACCGCCAGCGGGCCGAGTCCGGAAGGTGTCCCTCCGAAGGTCAGGATGACGAACACGAGGACAAAGGTGCCGATGATCTCGGTGGCCAGGTTCCACGGGTTGGAGCGGATCGCGGGGCCGGTGGAGAAGACGGCCAGCTTGCTGGCGGGCTCGGTCTCGACGTCAAAGTGCTGCCGGTAGGCCACCCACATGATGACTGCGCCAAGGAAGGCACCAACAAGTTCACCGCCGAAGTACGTCAGGGTTGAGGCGAAGTCGACCGGAACGCCGGGGGCGTACAACCTCTTGCCGTTGAGCAGCAGGCCAAAGGTGACCGCGGGGTTCAGGTGCGACCCGGACTGGACGGCAACATAGACACCGCAGAAGACGGCAATGCCCCACCCCCAGGTGACCATGAGGAACCCGCCGTTGTTGCCCTTGGTGCCTCTGAGCGCAACGTTGGCCACAACGCCGCAACCCAACAGGGTCAGCATTGCGGTTCCGAATACTTCGGACAGGAATACTATTCCAAGAGACATCTTTGACTCCTCTATTTTCTGTTGTCGGCCCTTCGCGAGTTTGAAGGGCCGTGGGGCCGGCAGCATGTTGGTGCTGCCGGCCAGCCACTGCGCCGGCCGCCGGGGCGGACCGCGCAGTGCTTGCACCCGGGCTTCCCCGCCCGGGCACGCAAGCCGTATCAGGCGACCAGGCTGTGGACCTGGACGCGGTGGAACCGCTCAAGCACCTCCTGCGTGTGGCTGATCTCCTTGGCCCGGCGAGCCGCGTCCCAGCCGAGCGGGCCCGAAAGTGTGTCGGCAACTTCGTTCAGCAGTTCCCCGGTCACGAGTCCCCGGAAAGCCAACGAGGTGCGGCGGATGAGCACGTCCACGAGGTGTCCGACCTGCTCGTGCGCCGCCATGAACTCCAATTCACGGGTGCTGAGCTCGCGGGTGGAGTGCAGCGGCCTGTCGGGTGCACCGGCCGGGTCCGCATCCAGGAATCGGATGACTTCCTCGGCACGGGTCCCGTAGCGGGTCAGCAGCCCGGTGACGCGGGCGGCGTCGCGGCCGGCCGACATGTGGGCCTTGATCCACCGCTGGACACCGTCCTCGCTGTCCGGGAAGCCGGCGCCGCCGCCGATGGCGAGCTGCGCCGTCGAGACCTTCCGTTCCATGCCGAGTTCGGCCAGGACGTCGTTGCTCAGATGCTCGGCGAGGGCCCGGAACGTGGTCCACTTGCCGCCCACGAGGCTGAGGACGGCCCCGCCCGAAGCCACACGGCGTTCGATCCTGTAGTCCCGGCTGACGAACCCGGGCTGGGTCGCGTCATGCCTCGGAAGCGGGCGCACACCGGAGAAGGTGTAGACCACCTGTTCCCGGTCCACGGGGATGCCGGGGAACACGTGCCCGATCAGGTCGAAGAAGTAGTCGATTTCCGCGTCGGTGCAGACGGCGTCCTGAGCCATGTCGGCGTCGACGTCGGTGGTGCCGACCAGGACGCGGTCCCCCATCGGATAGATCAGCACGATCCGGCCGTCGGTGTGCTCGAAAAAGATCTCCCGGCCGTTGCACGCCGCCAGCAGCTCCGGATGGTCCAGCACGATGTGCGAACCTTTGGTTCCGCCCATGAACGACGACGCCGCCCCCATCGCCTCGTTGGTCAGGTCGACCCAGGCGCCGGTGGTGTTCACAATGACGTCGGCGGAGAAGTCGAACACTTCGCCGGTCAGCTCGTCGCGCAACTGGACTGTTGTGCCGTTGCCTCCGGTGGAGCCGGTTCCGCCTGTGGCGCCTTCCGCGGCACCCGTCGAAACGAGCGAGACGTAATTGCTGGCCCGGGCCGTGCGGCTGTCCGCGCCGCCGGCCTTCTCGCCGTCCTGAAGCACGTCCAGGGTGAGGCGCTCGGGGTTGTGGACGGAGGCGTCGAAATAGGTGGCCGCGTATTTGATCCCCGGGTGCAGACGGGGCAGCTCGGCCAGGGCCCGCTTGCGTCCGCGGAACTGGTGCCGCGGAACCGTGCCGCCGTCGCGGGAGAAGAAGTCGTACATGCTCAGGCCCAGCTTGATCAGGAACGCTCCACGCTCAGTGTGCTTGCCTTGCTTATGGGTCAGGAAGCGCATCGGGGCGGCCAGCACTCCGGAGAAGGTGCTGAAGATCGGGATCGTGGTCTGCAGCGGCTTGACGTAGTGGGGTGCGATCCGCAGGAGCCTGTTGCGCTCGACCACGGACTCCTGGACGAGGCGGAACTCGCCGTTCTCGAGGTACCGGATGCCGCCGTGGATCATGTGGGAGGAGGCTCCACTGGCCCCCTGACAGTAGTCGCCGCGCTCAACGAGCGCCACATCGACGCCCTGCAGGGCAAGGTCACGGAACGTGCCCACCCCGTTGATACCGCCGCCGATGATCAAAACCTGCGCGCGCCGCCGCGTCCGCAGCTTCTGCACCGAGGCGCGATCGTTCGCCGGTGTGCCGACTGAGTCCTTCTGTCCCAAAACTGCTCCCTTGGGTTTGGTTCTGTGCGGCACGCCCGTGGCGCGGCGCCGTTCAACACTATTCTTTGGACTAATGGAAAATGGAGTCAAGCACTATGCACAAACGTGCAGACGGGAAATTTCATGACGCATTCACGCCAGTCCGACGCCCTCCGCGCGGCCCAGCTGTATTACCTCCAGGACCTGACCATGGACGCCATCGCCCGCGAGCTCCGGACGTCCCGGTCCACGGTTTCACGGCTGTTGTCGGCGGCCCGGGATTCGGGTCTGGTGCAGATCCAGATCCGGAGCCCGCTGGACACCGGGCCCGAACTTGAGAGCATGATCCGCGCCGAATTCAAGGTGGATGTCCACGTTGTCCCGGTGGTGGACACCCTGAATGAGGCGGAAACACTGGACCGCGTGGCCATGCAGGCCGCCCGGACGATCGGACCGCTGGTGGACTCCAACGCCATCATTGGCGTCGCCTGGGGTTCCACCCTGAGTGCCGTGAGCCGTCACCTGACCCGAAAGATCACCCACGACAGCGTGATCGTCCAGCTCAACGGCGCCGGCAACATGCAGACCACCGGCATCACCTACGCCTCCGACATCATGCGACGGTTCGGCAGCGCCTACGGTGCACGGGTGGAACAGTTTCCCGTCCCGGCTTTCTTCGATCACGCCGCGACCAAAACAGCCATGTGGAATGAGCGCAGTGTTCAGCGGATCCTGGAGCTGCAGGCCCGGATGAGCATCGCGATCTTTGGCGTCGGATCGGTCGACGCCGACTACCCCAGCCACGTCTACGCCGGCGGCTACCTCGATGAAGACGACCTGAACGTTCTGGCGACTTCCGACGTGGTGGGCGATGTTGCCACGGTGTTCTTCCGGGCCGATGGATCCTCTGACGGCATCACGCTCAACGAGCGGTCCACCGGGCCGGACCTGGCCCAGCTCCGCCAGGTGCGGCGCCGCATCTGCGTCGTGTCCGGCGCCTCCAAGATCAACGGGCTCCGGGGCGCGCTGGCGGCGGGGCTGGCCACCGACCTGATCCTGGATGAGGCCAGCGCCCGCAGGCTGGTCCGGTTCGACGGGCTGTCCTGAGTGGCCACGGCGCACCGCCACCGGAGCTGCGGGCGGCACCGGGGGTCCTGCGGTCCGGCGCCCGCCAGCGCCAGTAGGTAAAGTCATTGTCATGAAACTCTCGCCCCAGCTGACCCTGAACAACGGCGTATTGATCGACCGGCTGGGATTCGGGCTGTACAAGGTTCCCCCGGCCGACGCCGCCAGCCTGGTGACCATGGCGGTCGAGGCCGGCTACCGGCATTTCGACACCGCAGCCATGTACGGCAACGAGACCGGCGTCGGAAAGGGCATCGGTGCCCTGTCCGGATTTGAGGGCACGGGCGGTGAGCCGGGGGAAACCGCGCCCTACGTTTCCCGCGAGGACCTCTTCGTCACCACCAAGGTCTGGAATGACGACCACGGCTTCGACAACACGATGCGGGCGTTCGACACCTCGATGTCCAACCTCGGCCTGGCATACATCGACCTCTACCTGATCCATTGGCCGTGCGCGCGGCGTGGCCTGTTCCCGGACACATACCGGGCCCTGGAGACGCTGTACCGCGAAGGCAAGGTCCGTGCAATCGGCGTCTGCAACTTCCAGCCGCAACACCTGGACCGGCTCCTGCAAACGGCCGAGGTAGTACCGGCCGTGAACCAGATCGAGCTTCATCCCTGGCTGCAGCAGGATGAACTGCGGGAAAAGCACGAGGTGCTGGGCATCCGCACCGAGGCGTGGAGTCCCTTGGGCCGCGGCCAGGTGCTGAAAGACCCCGTGATCCTGGCCCTCGCCGCCGAACACGACCGCACCGCGGCGCAAATTATCCTCCGCTGGCATCTGCAACTTGGCAACATCGCCATCCCCAAGGCCAGCTCGTCCGGGCGGATCCGGGAAAACATCGAGGTTTTCGACTTTGAACTCACCCCGCTGGACATGTCGGAGATCAGCGGCCTCGAACGCGGCTTCCGGACCGGCTCCCACCCCGACAACGTCGCATAGGATTCGAACCAATGGAACAAGTGGAAACCGGCTCCTCACGCACGCCCCTGTTCAGCGGCGGACTTGACGCCCGCACCCGGGCCGCGTCCGCTGAGGTTGACGGCGCCAGAATCGCCTACTGGGTCTACGAACCCGTTCGCGTCACCCCGGAGACCCGCACCATCTTGGTGGTGCACGGATTCCGCGGCGACCACCACGGCCTGCTCCGAGTGGCGGACCAGCTGACGGACATGCGCCTGATCATGCCGGACCTGCCGGGCTTCGGCAGCTCAGCCGCCTTCGGGGGAACCGAGCACAGCGTTCCCGCCTACGCCCGTTTCCTCGGCGGCTTCATGGCCGCGCTGGGCCTGGGCGCGGATACCGTCCTGCTGGGACACTCGTTCGGGTCGATCATCGCCAGCCACTTCGTGGCGGCCAACCCCGGCGCCGTGGCCGAACTGATCCTGGTCAATCCCATCGCAGCGCCCGCCCTCGAAGGGCCCAAGGGCCTGATGACGAAGCTTGCGGTGCTCTACTACGAGGCCGCGGCGCGCCTCCCCCAGCGGCTCGGGCTGGCACTGCTGCGCAGCCAGGCGATCGTGCGGGTGATGAGCGTGGCCATGGCCAAGACCGGGGACAAGGACATCCGCCGGTTCGTGCACGCCCAGCACAGCGCCTACTTCTCCTCTTTTGCGGACCGGGACAGCCTGCTGCAGGCCTTCAAGGCCTCCGTCGGCAGCAACGTCACAGAGGTGGCCGCCGAACTGACGCTACCCGTGCTGCTGATCGCCGGAGAGAATGACGAGATCGCCATGCTCGCGGACCAGCACAAACTCGCGGCGCGGCTTCCGGACGGGAGGCTGGAGGTCATTCCCGGCGTCGGGCACCTGATCCACTACGAAACCCCCGAACCCGCCGCCCGCTACATCCGACGCTTCCTAAAGGACCACGCCGCGTGAAAATTCTCATCGATGCCCGCTTCACCCGGCTGGACCAGCACGACGGCATTAGCCGGTACGGCGCCAGCCTGATCGCGGCAGCCGCCAAGATCGCCGACGTCTCGATGCTGATCAGCGATCGCCGCCAGCTCGCGCTCCTCCCGGACGTGCCCTACACCCTGATCAACAGCCCGCTGTCCCCGGCCGAGCTCTTCGTGGCGGCGAAGGTGAACAAACTTGGCGCGGATGTGGTGGTGTGCCCCATGCAGACCATGGGCAGCTGGGGCCGCAAGTACGCCCTGGTGCTGACCCTGCACGACCTCATCTACTACGAGCACCCCACCCCGCCCGGGTTCCTGCCGGCCCCGGTCCGGGTCCTGTGGCGCCTCTACCACAAGGCCTTCTGGCCCCAGCGGCTCCTGCTGAACAGGGCCGACATCGTGGCGACCATCAGCTCCACCACGGCGGCCCTGATGGCAAAGTACCGGCTCACCCGGCGCCCGGTCAGGATTGTGGGCAACGCCCCACAGCATGGCCACACACCGCGCGACCCGGGGGCAGGGGCCGACAAGACCCTGCTCTACATGGGTTCCTTCATGCCTTACAAAAACGTGGAGACGATGATCCGCGGCATGGCGGAGCTGCCGGACATGACCCTCCATCTGCTGAGCCGCATCGCTCCGGAGCGGCGGGCCGAACTGGAGGCCCTGGCCCCGGAGGGCGCAAACATCGCGTTCCACAACGGCGTGACGGACGCCGAGTACGAGGCCCTCCTGGCGCGCACTACGGCCCTGATCAGCCTGTCCCGGGCCGAAGGCTATGGGTTGCCGCTCGTCGAGGCAATGTCGCACGGCACGCCGGTAATCGCCAGCGACATCCCGATCTTCCGGGAAGTCGGTGATGACGCCGTCAGCTACGTGCACGTCGACTCGCCGTCGGACTTTGCTGAGGCGGTGCGCGAACTCGAGGACCCCGACCTGTGGAAGGCCCGTTCCCGCCGTTCGGTGGAGCGGGCAGCGGACTTCAGCTGGGACGAGTCGGCGCGGCGGCTCGTGGCCGTCGCCGAAGAGGCCGTCGCGCTCCGGAGCCGGAGCAAGAGCTAGCCCTGGCTGCGGCTAGAGGACGTCCACGCCGTCCAGGCGCAGCTGCACCGGGTCGTCGCTGCGCTTGGCTGCGGCCGCGGCCTTGACGGCCCGCATGACGGCCGTGGCGTCCGCGGCCTGGGCGTAGGGGATGAACAGCAGGGTCCGGACTTCCTCGCCGGCCTCCCGCGGCGGCGAGTCCCGTAGCGCAGCATCCCGTGGCGCTGATTCCCGTGACACTGATTCCCGTGACGCTGATTCCCGTGACGCTGTGCGGCCGGCCCCCGCGGCAGCCGGCAGGATGAGGGGCGCGGGACCGGCCATCCGGAGGACGGTACCCTGCGCCGCCAGCCGCTGCGCAATGGCATCGGTGAAATGGCCGACGGCGGTCCTGCCGCCGGTGACGGAGGCAACCCGCACGGCGGGCGGCAGCTGCAGCTCCTGCCGCAGAGCCAGCTCCCGACTGGCGTACCCGGCGGGATCCCAGCGCAAGAGGGCGCCAACGCCGGCGGCGTCGTCGGCGGTGATGACCACCAGCCCGCCGTCGTGCGCCGGCCGCACCAGGGCTGCGGCGTTGAACCAGCGGCGGACTGCGTCCTCCCCCGCCCTCAGGTTTTCCCGGCGCAGCAGCGAGTCGCCGTCGAGCAGCAGCGCCGCGGCGTACCCGCCGGTGGCTACGGGTTCGGCACCGACAGTGGCAACCACGAGGGCGGCCGTCTCCGGAACGGTGGCCTTGATCTGGTCCCCGGAGGAGGTGATGACCGGTTTTCCCGGGAAGGCCCGGCCCAGCTCCTCCGCCGTGCGGAGGGCGCCCGTGGCGCCACGGCGGAGGCGGGCACCGTTGCATGTGCCGCAGCGCCAGGCCGGGGCGGGGGCCGAGCACCAGCGGCATTGCGGTACGGCGCTGCTCCCGCCCGGACCGGCGATCGCCAAGGGCCCGCTGCAGGCGGTGCAGCGCGCCGGTTCCCGGCAGGTTTCGCACACCAGTGAGGGGGCGTACCCGGCCCGGGCCACCTGGACCAGGACCGGACCCCGTTCCAGGCCCTCCTTGGCAGCCCGCCAGGCCGCGCCGGGGAGGCGGGCGATGCGGGCGAGCGGGTCATGCTCGAGTTCGTAGCTGTCCGCCGTGTTCAGGACGCGCGGGACGGTGCGCCGGAGGACGGTTCGTTCCGCTTCCACGGCCTGCGCCCAGCCGGAGGCGACCAGCCGTTCCGTTTCGGTGCTGCGCGAATGGGCCGCGAGCAGGCACGCGGCGCCCTCCTGGCCCGCGCGGAGCAGGAGGACCTCGCGGGAGTGCGCGTACGGGGAGCGCTGTTCGATGTGGAGGTCATCGCCGTCGTCCCAGCAGACCACGAGCCCGAGGTTCCGCACCGGCGCGTAGGCAGCGGACCGCGTGCCCACGGCCACCCCGGCCGCGCCGCTGAGGACACGCAGGAAACTCCGGTAGCGCGGCGTCTGGCCGTCGTCCGCGGTAAGCCGGGCGACGTCGCCGGCAGGAAGGAGCTCCAGCAGGGCAGACTCCACACGGTCGAGGTCCCGATAGTCGGGCACCACCACGACGGCGCCGCGGCCGGAGATCCGCACGGCCGCCACCGCCTCGGCGACCATCCGCGGCCAGCCCCCGGGCCCGTACCCCCGCAGGGCGGTCAGCACTGCCCGGGGCGACTCCCCCGCGGCGAGGTGGGCGATGAACGCCGGACCGTTGCGGTACGTGGCCCAGGCGCTGCCCGCGGCAGGCGACGGAAGCGACACGGCAGTCGCAACACCGAACATCTCAGTACCAAACAGCTCGGGGTCGAGCCGGCCGTCAGGGGCGAATTCCTTTTCCAGTTTGGCCATGCGGGGCGGCACGGCAACGCGCAGGACATCGCTGACGGTTCCGGCGTACCGTGCGGCGATCCGGCCGGCGAGCTCGGCCACCGCAGGGGTCAGGACCGGGACGGGCGAGAGCACTTTGTGCAGCGGCACGAGCGGGTGGCCGGCATCGGACCCGGCGGTTCGTTCCAGCAGGTAGCCGGCCAGTTCCTGCCCGTTGAACTTGACCTTGACCCGCGCGCCGGGCGCGGCCGCGGCGTCGAGGGCGGCAGGCACGCTGTAATCGAAAGGCCGGTCCAGGTGGGGCAGCGAGGATTCGATCAGCACCCGCGCCACCGGCAACTGTGCGGCAAGGGCGGGACCCGACGCTTCCGCGGCGGAGGCGGGAAAGCCCTGGAGCAGGGACAGCTGCTGGGGCTTACCGGACGCGCCGCCGGCAGGATTGGGACTCACGGCTCGCACCTCCCTTGGGATCGTTCGACAACGCCACGGCTAAATATGAACCGGCTAAATTGCATGTAGCCAGGCCACCGGAGGGCGGCCTGGCTACAGCACATCACACAGGACTGACAATTCTCACCATCCACAACCCAACAAGGGGCTTCGGACGGTGTGGGCCTGGCCTCAGGCGTTAAAGAACGCCTTCAGCTCGTCCACCCGGTCCAGGCGTTCCCAGGTGAAGTCCGGGTCTTCGCGGCCGAAGTGCCCGTGGGCGGCGGTCTTGGCGTAGATCGGGCGCTTAAGGTCGAGGGCATCGATGATGGCGCGGGGGCGCAGGTCGAAGATCTCGGCGATCGCGGCGCTGATCCGCGCCGGGTCCACGGTTTCGGTTCCGAACGTCTCGACGTAGGTTCCCACCGGGCGGGCCTGCCCGATCGCGTAGGCGATCTGGATTTCGGCTCGCTTGGCCAGGCCAGCGGCCACCACGTTCTTGGCGACCCAGCGCATGGCGTATGCGGCCGAGCGGTCCACCTTCGACGGATCCTTGCCGGAGAAAGCGCCGCCGCCGTGGCGGGCCATGCCGCCGTAGGTGTCGACGATGATTTTGCGGCCGGTGAGGCCGGCGTCGCCCACCGGGCCGCCAATGACAAAGGCCCCTGCGGGGTTCAGGATGTTGTGGGCCCGTGAGGTGTCCAGGTTGGACAGCGCCATGACCGGTCCCACCACGTGCTCGGCGAGGTCAGCCCTGAGCCGGTCGAGGCTGGTGCCTTCTGCGTGCTGGCTGGAGATGACGACAGTCTCGACCGAGACCGGCCGGTCGCCGTCGTAGCCCACCGTGACCTGGGTCTTGCCGTCCGGGCGCAAGTAGGCGAGTTCGCCGTTCTTGCGGACCTCGGTCAGGCGCTCGGAGAGCCGGTGCGCGAGCCAGATCGGCACGGGCATGTAGGACGGCGTCTCGTCGCTGGCGTAGCCGAACATGAGTCCCTGGTCGCCTGCGCCCTGGAGGTCGTAGTCGTCCTCCTGGCGTCCCTCGCGGGCTTCGAGCGAGTTGAACACGCCGCCGGCGATGTCGTTGGACTGCTGGCCGATGGACACCGAGACGCCGCAACGGGCGCCGTCGAAGCCGTTGGCCGAAGAATCGTACCCGATGCCCAGGATGGTTTCCCGGACAATCTGCGGGATCTCGACGTAAGCGTCGGTGGTGACCTCGCCGGCCACGTGGACCAGCCCGGTGGTGGCCAGCGTCTCCACGGCAACCCGGGACTCGGGGTCTTTGGCGAGCAGGGCGTCGAGGATCGCATCGCTGATCTGGTCACAGATCTTGTCGGGATGGCCCTCCGTCACCGACTCGGACGTGAAGAGCCGGAGTGCGGCGGGCGTGGACCCGTGGAAGGCGGGGATGTGCAGCGGTAAAGTCACTCAACTACCTTACTGGTTGGAAAACGGACGTCCGGCGGCATGTGTCCCCGTGCTAAGGAGATGTTGGTTACGCCGGGCTATGCCGGCGGTACAGCCCGGCTCAGCTCGGCGCTGATCCGGTCGATCACGGCAGCCGCGACGTCGGATTTGGAACCCGACGCCTCTTGGGCTTCGGAGCCGTCGCGGGAAAGGATGACTACGGAGTTCGTGTCTTCGCCAAAGACCTTGTCCCGACCCACCTGGTTGACGACCAGCAGGTCACAGGCTTTCCGCTGCAGCTTGGCCCGGGCATACTCGAGGACGTCGCCCCCGGCGTCGCCTGTTTCGGCGGCAAAGCCGACGATCAGCTGGTCCCGCGACGCGGCGTCGCGGACCTCCACCAGTTCCCGCAGGATGTCCGGATTGCGCACCAGATTGATCACGGGATCGGCGACGTCGTCGCGCTTCTTGATCTTGGTCCCGGAGACGTCCGCCGGGCGGAAGTCCGCGACGGCGGCGGCCATGATGACGACGTCGGAGTCGGCGGCGGCGTGCAGTGCAGCCTTCCGCAACTCGAGGGCAGTCTCGACCTGGACGACCTCGACGCCGGCGGGTGCCGGGACCTCCATGTGGGCGGCCAGCAGGCGGACGCGGGCGCCGGCCCCGAGGGCGGCCGAGGCCAGGGCCACGCCCTGCTTGCCCGAGGAGCGGTTGCCCAGGAACCGCACGGGGTCCAGCGGTTCCCTAGTGCCGCCGGCACTGACGGTCACAGTCAGACCGGCCAACGGCAGGACCGCCAACGGCGCAGCGGACGGACCGGCGGCCAGGACAGCGTCGACGTCCGGCTCGGCCGCGCCGGCCGGCTCCCCCGCCGCGGCAACAGTTGCGCCGGCGAGGGCCATAGCGGCGGTGAAGATCGCCTCGGGTTCGGGAAGCCGGCCGGGACCGGAGTCGGCGCCGGTCAGGCGGCCGCTCGCGGGTTCCAGCACGGTGACGCCGCGGCTGCGCAGGGTTTCAACGTTGGCCGCGGTGGCGGGGTGCTGCCACATTTCGGTGTGCATGGCCGGGGCCATGAGCACCGGGCAGTCGCCGGCCATCAGCAGGGTGTTGGTGAGGAGGTCATCGGCCTGTCCGGTGGCCGCACGGGCCAGGAGATCGGCCGTGGCGGGGGCCACGACGATCAGTTCGGCCTCGTGGCCGAGCCGAACGTGGTTGACCGTGTGGACGGCGTCGAACACACTGTTGCTCACCGGGTGCCCGGAAAGGGCCTCCCATGTGGCGACGCCGACGAAGCGGGTGGCCGCCTCGGTGGGGATGACCGTGACGTCGTGCCCGGCTTCAGTAAAAAGCCGGAGGAGCGACGCCACCTTGTAGGCGGCAATCCCTCCCCCGACTCCGAGGACTATGCGCACGTGATCTCCGTCAGCAGGCAGTCTGTTTACTTGGCTCTTCCCGCGGAGGGAATTACTCTGCGGCTTCGATCGGCGTGGAGACGAGCTTGCCTTCGTTGATCTCTCGCAGAGCGATCGACAGGGACTTCTCGTTCAGCTTGGTGTCGACCAGCGGGCCAACGTACTCGAAGAGGCCCTCGTGCAGCTGGGCGTAGTACGCGTTGATCTGGCGTGCGCGCTTGGCACCGAAAATCACCAGTCCGTACTTCGAGTCGGCGGCCTTCAGCAGCTCGTCGATCGGCGGGTTGATGATGCCTTCAAGGTTCGTGGACACGAATTCTCCAAATTCTAACGGGCTGATGGCTTCCCGCAGCTAGTGCGGGTGGGGGGTCAGCCCCATGAGTGAAACAAGCTCGTCCGCTGCCCGGCGAACGTCGTCGTTGATGACGGTATGGTCGAACTCCGGTTCAGCAGCAAGCTCTACTTTACCGGTTTCCAGCCGCCGCCGCTGTTCCTCGGCACTTTCCGTGCCGCGGCCCACAAGTCGGCGCACTAATTCGTCCCAGCTCGGGGGCGCCAGAAACACGAACTGCGCCTCCGGAACGGCCTGCCTTACCTGGCGCGCTCCCTGCAGATCGATTTCCAGAAGCACCGGGCGGCCGTCGGCGATGGCCTCGTTGACCGTGCTCTTCAGAGTGCCATAGGTGTTCTGTCCATGCACCACGGCCCATTCGAGGAATTCGCCTGCAGCCACCAGGGACTCGAACTCCTCCTTCGACTTGAAGTAATAGTGCACTCCGTCGATCTCCCCGGGCCGCGGAGCCCGGGTGGTAGCCGAAACAGACAGCCACACCTCGGGGTAGTTGTCCCGGATGTAGGTGGACACGGTGCCTTTGCCAACAGCCGTCGGGCCGGCGAGGACTGTCAGTCCCGGTTTCTTGCTCACATATTCCTTTGGCGGTGGGGGCAGCTCGGCGGAGCGAGCTATTTGTCGTCAATAAAATCTACCAGCGCGCGGCGCTGGTGGATTCCCAGGCCGCGGACCCGTCGGGATTGCGCGATGCCAAGCTGGTCCATGATGGCCGCCGCCCGGACCCTGCCGATCCCGGGGAGGGCTTCGAGCAGCTCCACGATTCGCATGCGGGCAATGGCGTCGTCGCTTTCGGCGGCACTGATGACTTTGGCAATAGACAGTTCCCCCGTCTTGAGGCGCTCTTTTGCCTCGGCCCTGGTGGCCCTTGCGGCAGCGGCCTTGCGGAGGGCGTCGGAACGCTCCTGCGGAGTGAGGGGTCTCAAACTCACTGGAAGTCCTCCCTGCATGGCGGGACGGGGCACTCACGCCCTTGCCCCGAACCTACCGTCTGGCGGCGACAGAAATCAATGGAAATCTGCTAACGCCCCGGCACGGAAAGAACTCAGATGCCGAAACTGGCCGGCGTCCGCAAAGCGCTCGGCCCGGGCCCGGGAGTCCCGGACCCGGGCCGGCGTCCCGGCTGCCGCTAGGCGGCGAGGAGTTCGTCGAGAGTGCGCCGTGCGGCATCCCGGAGGGACTGCAGCTGCGGTCCGGCGCCGAGGATGTCCCGGCTCGAGGTGCCCAGAACCTGGGAATAAGCCGCGCCGAAAGTGCGGCGCAGGTCCGCCGCCGTTGCGCCCTGCGCACCCAGGCCGGGGGCCAGGATGGGCCCGCGGACCGCCGCCAGGTCCAGATCGAGTGCGGTGAGAGCTGAGCCCACCGTGGCGCCGACCACCAGGCCCACCGAACCGAGGGGGCCGTCGTAGCGGCGGTTCTCCGCCGCGGCCGCTTCCGTGATCCGCCGCGCGACGGAGTCCGCTCCGCCGACGTGCTGGACGGAGGCGCCCTCCGGGTTCGAGGTCAGCGCGAGGACGAACACGCCGCGACCGGTCTCGGCCGCCAGGTCCAGGGCGGGCCGGAGCGACTCAAAGCCCAGGTACGGGCTCAGCGTGACCGAATCCGCCGCCAGGGCCGAGCCGTCCCGCAGCCACGCGTCGGCGTACGCGGCCATGGTGGAGCCGATGTCGCCGCGTTTGGCGTCCGCGATGCTCAGCACGGAGTGTTCCGCAGCCCCGGCCAGGGTCCGTTCGAGCACGGCGATTCCCGCCGAGCCGTGCCGCTCGTACAGCGCTACCTGCGGCTTCACCGCGGCAGCGAGGGAGCCCACGGCCTCCAGGACGGTCAGCGAGAAGCGTTCCAGCCCGGCGGCGTCGTCAGTCAGCCCCCAGCGCTGCAGCAGCGCCGGGTGCGGGTCGATGCCGACGCACAGCGGGCCGCGCTCCGCCATGGCCCGCCCCAGCCGGGAGCCGAACGACTCCCGGCCGGGCGTTCGCGGAGTGGATGCCTCAGGCATCCTGCAGGGCCTTCAGGTTCGCGGCGTGCTCCTGCAGGCTCGTGACGGACCATTCGTAGGTGCGCAGCGCCTCGATGGCCTGGACGGCGGCATTGAACTCGGCCACCGTGGTGATGCACGGGATGCCGATCGACGTTGCGGCGGCACGCAGTTCGTAGCCGTCGCTGCGGGCCTCGCCACCGGAGGGGGTGTTGAAGACCATGTCGATCTCGCCGGCGATGATGAGGTCGGCGATGGTGCCTTCGCCTTCGGCGCTGGAGCCCTCGGCGACCTTCCGGACCGGGGTGGCCTGGATGCCGTTGCGGCGCAGGACGTCGGCCGTGCCGCCGGTGGAGACGATCTCGAAGCCGAGGTCCGAGAGCCGCTTGACGCCCATGATGACCGAGCGCTTGTCCCGGTTCGCGACCGAGACGAAGATCTTGCCCTCGGTGGGCAGCGCGTTGTTGGCGGCCGCCTGGCTCTTGGCGAAGGCCGTGTCGAAGTGCTTGTCGATGCCCATAACCTCACCGGTGGAGCGCATTTCCGGGCCGAGCAGGGAGTCGACCACCTTGCCCTCGGGGGTGCGGAAGCGGCTGAACGGCAGCACGGCTTCCTTGACCGAGACCGGTGCGTCCAGCGGCAAGGAGGAGCCGTCGCCGGTCTCCGGCAGCATCTTGTACGCGCTGCGGAGCTGGTTGATGGTGACGCCGGTGCCGATCAGGGCTGCCGCCTTCGCCATCTGGACGCCGGTGGCCTTGGAGACGAACGGCACGGTCCGTGAGGCGCGCGGGTTGGCTTCGAGGACGTAGAGCACGTCGGAGGCCAGGGCGAACTGAATGTTGATCAGGCCGCGGACGCCCACGCCCTCGGCGATCGCCAGGGTGGCGGTCCGGACCCGTTCCAGGACGTTGCTGCCCAGGGTGATGGGCGGCAGCACGCAAGCCGAGTCGCCGGAGTGGATGCCGGCCTCCTCGATGTGCTCCATGATGCCGCCGAGGTACATCTCCGTGCCGTCGTAGAGAGCGTCGACGTCGATCTCGACGGCGTCCTCGAGGAAGCGGTCGATCAACACCGGGTGGTCCGGGGTGATTTCGGTGGCGTTGGCGATGTAGCGGGAGAGGTTGGGCTCGTCGTAGACGATCTCCATGCCGCGGCCGCCGAGGACGTAGGACGGGCGGACCAGGACCGGGTAGCCGATCTCGTCGGCGATCTTCTTGGCGTCCTCGAAGGACACGGCGGTGCCGTTCTTCGGCGAGACGAGTCCGGCCTTGTCGAGCACGCGGGAGAAGGCGCCCCGGTGTTCGGCGAGGTCGATCGCCTCCGGGGAGGTGCCAAGGATCGGCACGCCGGCGTCGGCGAGCTGCTGGGCCAGTTTCAGCGGGGTCTGGCCGCCGAGCTGGACGAAGACGCCCATGACGCCGCCGGTGCGCTCCTCGGCCGCGATGACCTCGAGCACGTCCTCCAGGGTCAGCGGCTCGAAGTAGAGCCGGGTGGAGACGTCGTAGTCCGTGGAGACCGTTTCCGGGTTGCAGTTGACCATCACGGTCTCGTAGCCGGCCCTGCGCAGCGCCATCGAGGCGTGGACGCAGGAGTAGTCGAACTCGATGCCCTGGCCGATCCGGTTGGGGCCGGACCCGAGGATGATGATGGACGGCTTGGCGTGCAGCGCGACCTCGTCCTCCTCGTCATAGGAGGAGTAGTGGTACGGGGTGTAGGCGGCGAACTCGGCCGCGCAGGTGTCCACGGTCTTGTAGACGGGACGGATGCCGAGGGCCTGCCGGACGCCGCGGACGACGTCCTCGGAGTTGTGGGTCAGGGCACCGATTTGCTCGTCGGAGAAGCCGTGGCGCTTGGCGCGTGTCAGCATCTCCGGAGTCAGCGCGGCGGCCTGCCGGATTTCGAGGGAGATTTCGTTCAGCAGCTGGAGCTGGTCCAGGTACCAGGGATCGATCTTGGTGGCTTCGAAGAGCTGTTCCACGGTGGCGCCGCCGAGCAGGGCGCGCTGGACCTGGTGCAGGCGGTCGGTGGTGGGACGCTTGGACTTCTCGATCAGCTCGGCGACTTCCCATTCCGGGACGTGGCTGAAGTCCAGCTGGGAGCCCTTCTGCTCCAGGGAGCGCAGGGCCTTCTGCAGCGCCTCGGTGAAGTTCCTGCCCATGGCCATCGCCTCGCCCACCGATTTCATGGTGGTGGTCAAGGTGGGGTCCGCCGCCGGGAACTTCTCGAAGGCGAAGCGCGGGACCTTCACCACCACGTAGTCCAGGGTCGGTTCGAAGGACGCCGGGGTCTTCTGGGTGATGTCGTTCGGGATCTCGTCCAGGGTGTAGCCGAGGGACAGCTTGGTGGCGATCTTGGCGATCGCGAAGCCGGTGGCCTTCGAGGCGAGGGCGGAGGAGCGGGAGACGCGCGGGTTCATTTCGATCACGACGACGCGGCCGGTGTCCGGCTCGACGGCGAACTGGATGTTGCAGCCGCCGGTGTCGACGCCGACTTCTCGGATGACGGCGATGGAGATGTCACGCAGCCGCTGGTATTCGCGGTCCGTGAGAGTCAGGGCCGGGGCGACGGTGATCGAGTCGCCGGTGTGCACGCCGACCGGGTCGAAGTTCTCGATGGAGCAGACCACAACGACGTTGTCGTTCTTGTCCCGCATCATCTCGAGCTCGTATTCCTTCCAGCCGAGGATGCTCTCTTCGAGCAGGACCTCGGACGTGGGGCTGTACTGCAGCCCCTGGCCGACGATCCGGCGGAGGTCTGCCTCGTCGTAGGCCAGCCCGGAGCCGAGGCCGCCCATGGTGAAGGAGGGCCGGACGACCATCGGGTAACCGAGGTCTTCGGCTGCCGCGAGGGCCACGTCAATGGTGTGGATGATGTGGCTGCGGGCCGATTCGGCGCCGCAGCGCTCCACGACGCCCTTGAACTTCTCGCGGTCCTCGCCGAGCTCGATCGCGGCAATGTTGGCGCCGATCAGCTCGACGTTGTACTTCTCCAGGACGCCGTTCTTGTCCAACGCGATGGCCGTGTTGAGCGCCGTCTGGCCGCCCAGGGTTGGCAGCAGCGCGTCGGGGCGCTCCTTGGCGATGATCTTCTCGACCACTTCGGGGGTGATCGGCTCGATGTAGGTGGCGTCCGCGAACTCGGGGTCCGTCATGATGGTGGCCGGGTTGGAGTTGACGAGGATGACCCGCAGGCCTTCCTCCTTGAGGACGCGTAGTGCCTGGGTGCCGGAGTAGTCGAATTCGGCTGCCTGGCCGATCACGATCGGGCCGGACCCGATGACCATGACGCTCTTGAGGTCAGTTCTCTTGGGCATTACTTCTTATCCTCAGTCTTGGAATCGGTGGCAGTCTGTGTGCCTGTCTCTGTCTTTGAAGAAGCGTCCGCCATCAGTTCGATGAAGCGGTCGAAGAGGTAGGCGGCGTCGTGCGGCCCGGCGGCCGCTTCGGGGTGGTACTGCACGGAGAAGGCAGGGATGTCGAGGCAGGCGAGTCCTTCGACGACGTCGTCGTTGAGGCTCACGTGGCTGACCTCGACGCGGCCGAAGCGTTCCTCGGGGGCCTGCGTGGCGCCGTTGAGCGGAGCGTCGACGGCGAACCCGTGGTTCTGCGAGGTGATTTCGACCTTGCCGGTGCGGCGGTCCATTACGGGCTGGTTGATGCCGCGGTGGCCGTAGCGCAGCTTGTAGGTCCCGAACCCGAGGGCCCGGCCCAGGATCTGGTTGCCGAAGCAGATCCCGAAGTACGGGATCTTCTCGTCGAGCACGGAGCGCAGCAGCGTGACCTGGTTGTCCGCGGTGGCGGGGTCGCCGGGGCCGTTGGACATGAAGAAGCCGTCGGGGTTGACCGCCTGGACGTCGGCGAGGGTCGCCGTGGCGGGCAGCACGTGCACCCGGACACCGCGCTCGGCGAAGCGGACAGGGGTCATGCGTTTGATGCCCAAGTCGATGGCGGCGATGTTGAACCGCGGCTCGCCGTCCCAGCCGAAGTCCTTGGGCTCCACGGTGTACGCGGCGTCCACGCTGACTTCCTCGGCGAGCCGTGAGCCTTCCATCGGCGCGCTGGCCAGGACGGCGTCGACGAGTTCCTTGTCCGTGGCGCGGGCGGCGTCGCCCGAAAAGATGCCGGCGCGCATGGTCTTGTGTTCGCGCAGGTGCCGGGTGATGGCGCGGGTGTCGACGCCCTGGATCCCGACGATCCCCTGCTCAACGAGCTCATCGTCCAGGGACCGTTCGGAACGCCAGTTGGAGGGCCGGCGCGCGGCGTCGCGGACGATGTAGCCGGCTACCCAGATGCGGCGGGACTCGGCGTCGTCGGTGTTGACGCCTGTGTTGCCGATGTGCGGCGCGGTCTGG
Source organism: Arthrobacter sp. 05L421 (assembly GCF_056397785.1). NCBI lineage: Bacteria > Bacillati > Actinomycetota > Actinomycetes > Micrococcales > Micrococcaceae > Arthrobacter > Arthrobacter sp. 05L421. Next base: position 21,204 of record NZ_JBFTOC010000002.1, on the reverse strand, counting down.
ACCACGAGCTGGCGTGCGTAGGAGGGGTCTGTGATGGTCTCCTGGTAGCCGGTCATGCCGGTCGCGAAGACCGCCTCGCCGAGCGCCGTTCCGGTGGCGCCGTAGCTGGTGCCGCGGAAAATCCGGCCGTCCTCGAGCACGAGGACTGCGGGGGTGGATGCCGCTGCAGCGGGCGTTGCTGTCACTGTTTCTTCCGTCACTGCTGTTTCTGACACTGCTTCTTCTGACACTTCGTTGGCTTCCGTCACGTCGTTACTTTCCACTATCGGCTTCTGCCTGAGGGGCTGCGGAGATCAAATCTTGGAGGGTGGTGAGGAGGACGTTCTTGTCCTCGGCACGGCGGGTCCGGTAACCGGTGTCCAGCTCGTGGGAACCGAGCATCCAGCTCAGCACCAGCAGGCCGTCCTTCTCGACGAACTTTCCGGCCATGCCGCTTTCCTGCCGCACACCGGTGAGGCGTGGGGCCGGGATGAACACCGGGCCGGCGCCCGCGCGCTCAAACAAAACGCCTTCGGGGTGCACGCTGAGCGTGGCGTTGGTGCGGATGCCCAGATTGTGCACGGCGATCCGGTCCAGCCAGTCGCCGGCGGTGGTGGACGCGACGTACTGGCCGTCGGCCGCGGCCAGCGGGGCGCCGAGCTCGGCGGGAACCTCGGGGAGGGGCTCGACGTCGGACTGGCGGCGCAGGCGGTTGCGCCAGCCGACCGCGATGAGGACAAGCGCGACACCGGTCAGGACCAGCGTGAAGAGCAGGGAAAGGTCCTTGACCGTCATGGGCGGCGGCCCGCCGGTCCGGCGTCGACAGCGTCGGCCGGCCACCGGTACGGGGTGTTGAGTTTTCCGTCGAGAACGGTCGGGTGGCCCTTGAAGAACGTCGCCATCACCTTCCCGGGCAGTTCCCGGCCGGCAAACGGAGAGTTACGGCCCATGGTTGCCATCTTAGAAGGGTCCACCGTCCAGCGCGCAGCCGGGTCCACGAGTGTGACGTTGGCTGGCTCTCCGGCCTCGAGCGGGCGGCCCTGGTCCTGGACCCGGCCGATGGCGGCCGGCGCCGTGGAAGTCACGCGGGCGAAGTCTTCCCAGCCCATCAGGCCGGATTCGATCATGGTGTGCTGCACCACGGAGAGCGCGGTTTCCAGCCCGGTCATGCCCATGGCAGCCTGCGCCCACTCGCATTCCTTGTGTTCGCTGGGGTGCGGGGCGTGGTCGGTGCCGACGACGTCGATCGTGCCGTCGGCCAAGGCGGCGCGGAGGGCCTGGACATCGGCGTCGGTGCGCAGCGGCGGGTTGACCTTGTAGACGGGGTCGTAGCTGCGGGCGAGCTCATCCGTGAGCCAGAGGTGGTGCGGGGTGACCTCGGCCGTGACGTTGACGCCGCGGGACTTGGCCCAGCGGATGATTTCCACGGACCCGGCCGTGGAGACATGGCACACGTGCAGGCGGGAGCCGACATGCTGGGCCAGCAGCACGTCCCGGGCGATGATGCTTTCTTCGGCGACGGCCGGCCAGCCGGCCAGGCCCAGGACGGCGGAGACCTCGCCCTCGTTCATCTGGGCGCCGGCGGTGAGGCGGGGTTCCTGCGCGTGCTGGGCCACGACGCCGTCGAACGCCTTGACGTATTCGAGGGCGCGGCGCATCAGCACGGGATCGTGCACGCAGATGCCGTCGTCGGAGAAGACCCGGACGTGGGCGCGGGAGTCGGCCATGGCGCCGAGTTCGGCGAGCTGCTCCCCCGCGAGCCCCACGGTGACGGCTCCCACCGGGCGGACGTCCACCCAGCCGGCGGTCCGGCCAAGGGTGAGGACTTGTTCGACGACGCCGGCGGTGTCCGCCACCGGGGTGCTGTTGGCCATCGCGTGGACGGCCGTATAGCCGCCGAGGGCGGCGGCGCGGGTGCCGGTTTCGACGGTTTCGGCGTCCTCGCGGCCGGGTTCGCGCAGGTGAGTGTGGATGTCCACCATGCCCGGGAGCGCGACGAGGCCGGCGGCGTCAATTACTGTGGCACCCCTCACCCCGGCACCGTCGGCGTCCAACTGCCCGCGGGCGGCGATCACGCCGTCCCGGATCAGGAGGTCCTCGGCTGCTCCGCCCAGGATCGAGGCGCCCCGGATGAGGTAGGCGCCGCTGTTGACTGCGTGCTGTTGCTGTTCGGCCATCAGTGGATCTCCTGGTGGGAATAAGTGATGTTCGGAGTGGCGGCGTTGGCCGCGGATGCAGGCGCGGCCGCAGAGGCCCTAACCGCTGCCGGGGCCGGTTCGCGGTGTTCGCCGGACAGCAGCAGGTACAGTGCCGCCATGCGGATGGAGACACCGTTGCGGACCTGCGCCAGCACGGTGGAGCGGGGCGAGTCGGCTGCGGCCGCGGAGATTTCCAGGCCGCGGTTCATCGGACCCGGGTGCATGATGATGGTGTCCTTGAGCCCGAGGCTGTCGAGGGCCCGGAGCCGGTTGTCGTCGAAGCCCCAGCGGCGCGAGTACTCGCGGGTGGTCGGGAAGAAGGATGCATTCATCCGTTCGCCCTGGACCCGGAGCATCATCATGGCGTCCACGCCCTGCGCGAGGGTCTCGTCAAGGTCGAAGCTAACGGCGCAGGGCCACTTTTCGACGCCGATGGGCAGCAAGGTGGGCGGTGCGACGAGGGTGACTTCGGCGCCGAGGGTGCGCAGCAGCCAGACGTTGGAGCGCGCCACCCGGGAGTGGAGCACGTCGCCGGCGATGGCGACGCGCATGCCTCTGAGGTCGGCCCCGGCCGACGGCGTGCCGGCCAGCTTCGACCAGTGCCGGCGCATGGTGAACGCGTCCAGCAGCGCCTGGGTGGGATGTTCGTGGGTGCCGTCGCCGGCGTTGATGACGGCGGCGTCGATCCAGTCGGTCGCGGCGAGCCGGTGCGGGGCGCCGGAGGCCCAGTGCCGGATGACCACGGCGTCGGCGCCCATCGCGGCGAGCGTCTGGGCGGTGTCCTTGAGTGACTCGCCCTTGGAGACGGAGGAGCCTTTCGCGGCGAAGTTGATGACGTCGGCGGAGAGCCGCTTGGCGGCGGCCTCGAAGGAGATCCGGGTGCGGGTGGAGTCCTCGAAGAACAGGTTGACCACGGTGCGTCCGCGCAGGGCGGGGAGCTTTTTGACCTCGCGCTCCCCCACTGCCGCCATCTCCTCGGCGGTGTCCAGGATGCGGATGGCGTCCTGCAGGCTCAAGTCTTGGGTGGAGAGCAGGTGCCTCATGCGGTGGCCTCGATGACCACTTCATTGACGGGTGTGCCGTCGGGGGCGCCGTCCACGGTGTCGGTTTCCTCGAGGCGGACGCGGACCTTCTCGGACGAGGACGTGGGCAGGTTCTTGCCGACGTGGTCCGCGCGGATGGGCAGTTCCCGGTGGCCACGGTCGATCAGCACGGCGAGGCGGACAATCCGCGGGCGGCCGAGGTCGATGATGGCATCGAGGGCTGCGCGGATGGTGCGCCCGGAGTAGAGGACGTCGTCGATCAACACAACAACTTTGTTGTCGATCCCGGTGCGCGGGAGCTGAGTGGGGTACGGCGGCCTGGTGGGTTGGTGCGAGAGGTCATCGCGGAACATGGTGACGTCGAGCTGGCCGACAATCGCGGAGGCGTCCACGGTGGGGTCGGCGGCGGCTATTTTGGCGGCGAGGCGGACGGCGAGGGGATAGCCCCGGCGCGGGATGCCCAGCAGGACGAGGTCCTGGGAGCCCTTGTTGGCCTCGAGAATTTCGTGGGCGATACGAGTGAGGGCGCGGTCGATGTCAGCCTGGTTGAGGACAACCCGGGTGAGCATCACCTTTGCCGGACCCGGTGCTGAAGGCACAGAAGTCAAAGCTCGTCTCCCCTTTCCCCGCCTCACGGGACGGAATTAAAAAAGGATTATTTGCTCTTTCAAATTACCACAGCGGGGCTGACTGTCCGCCGCCGCAGGAATGCGTTTAACCTCACACGGACATAGGCTCGACTCCATGACGACGAACGAGCCACGGCCCCGGCAGGACTACCTTGGCGCCTCCGGCCAGCGGCCGCTGCCCCAGCAGGCCAACCCGACGTGGCTGGGACATGTCCGGCCGGCGTATTACCAGCGGGCCCCGGCCAACCCCCGTGGCCAATTCGAGCCGGCGTTCCAGCCCGCGGTTCCTCCGGCGGTTCCGGGCGGCCGCCGTTCCGCCGGCGTCGCTGGCCTGGTGCTGGCCGGCGGATTCCTCGCCTTCATCAGCCTCTTCCTGGTCCTGCCCTTCCTCCTGGGCAGGACCGGAATCTCCGGCTTTGTCATTGGCTTCATCGCCTCCCTGATTCCGCTGGGGACCGTGCTGTTGACTGTGCGCTTCATCGACCGCTGGGAACCTGAGCCCAAGCCGCTGTTGCTTTTCGCCTTTGTCTGGGGCGCTGCCGTCTCCATCGCGGTCACCATGCTGATCCAGCCATACTTTTCGCTGGTGGCGGGGCCGGCCTCGGGGCTGGACTACACGACCTTCGCCGTGACGGTCCAAGCACCGGTGGTGGAGGAATTCGCTAAGTCCCTGGGGCTGCTGATGCTCCTGATCTTCGCCCCGAGACACTTCAACGGGCCGGTGGACGGTGTGGTGTTCGCCTTCACCATCGCGGCCGGCTTCGCGTTCACCGAGAACATCCTCTACTTCGGCCGTGCCATTGCCGAATCCAGCGACCCCGGCACGGACCTCGCCATGGTGTTCTTCCTCCGCGGCGTACTGTCCCCCTTCGCCCACGCCATCTTCACGGGAACCACCGGCCTGATCATGGGCCTCGCCGTGCGCCGCGGGCACACCGGGCTGGGCGTGCTGGCGTTCGCCGTCGGCCTCGTCCCCGCGATGCTGCTGCACAGCGGCTGGAACAGCATGGGCCAGGACTTCCTGGCCCAGTACGTGCTGGTGCAGGTGCCCATTTTCCTGTTGGCGGCCCTGGTCATCGTGCTGCTGCGCGTTGCGGAGCGCAGGCTCACCCGCCAGCGGCTCAAGGAATACGAGGCCGCGGGCTGGTTCACCGCGGCTGAGGTGGAAATGCTGGCCACCGCCGCGGGCCGCCGTTCCGCACTGCGCTGGGCCAAGTCCGTCGGGCGGGACGCACAGATGAAGGCCTTGATCGATGCAGCCACCCAGCTTGCCTTGACCCGGCAACGGATCCTCACCGGCCGGGACGTGCCGGCGTGCCAACGCGATGAACAGCACCGGCTCGCCGAGATCGCCGCGCTCCGGACCGCCGTCGTCGGCTAACGAAAGAACCCCGCCCAGACTGTCCTGGACGGGGTTCTTTCGTGGTGCCTGGCCTGATTGCCTTGAGGACCTAAGCCAGCAGCGAAGGCTTCAGCTGCTGCAGCCGGCCCAGCAGGCCGTTGATGAACGACGGCGACTCGTCCGTGGAGAGCGTCTTGGCCAAAGCCACAGCCTCGCTGACTGCCACGCCGTCCGGGACGTCGTCGTTGTAGAGCAGTTCCCAGGTGCCGATCCGCAGGATGATGCGGTCCACGGAGGGCATGCGCTCCAGGGTCCAGCCCTGCGAATAGGTCTCGAGGAATTCGTCGATGGCCGCCTGGTGCGACACCACGCCTTCGACAATTTCGAGGGTGTACGGGTTGACGATCTGGTCTGTCTGCTCGCGGCGGGACTTCAGCACGTCGAACGCCGAGGCAGAGCGTTGCTCGGCCTCGAAAAGCACATCGAGAGCCCGGTTCCGGGCCTTACCGCGCGCACTCACTAGTCGTTGACCCGGCCGAGGTAGCTGCCGTCGCGGGTGTCGACCTTGACCTTGGTGTTGTTCTCGACGAACAGCGGCACCTGGATCTCGTACCCGGTTTCGAGGGTGGCGGGCTTGGTGCCGGCCGAGGAGCGGTCGCCCTGCAGGCCCGGCTCGGTGTAGGTGATCTCGAGGACGACGCTGGGGGGCAGCTCGATGTAGAGCGGGTTGCCCTCGTGGATGGCGATGTTGACCATCTGGTTCTCGAGCATGAAGTTGGTGGCGTCGCCGACGGTGGCGGCGGAAACGGTGAGCTGGTCGAAATCCGAGGTGTCCATGAAGACGTAGTCGGCGCCGTCCTGGTACAGGTACTGGTAGTCGCGGCGGTCCACCGTGGCGGTCTCAATCTTCAGTCCGGCGTTGAAGGTCTTGTCGACCACCTTGCCGGACATCACGTTGCGCATCTTGGTGCGCACGAACGCGCCACCCTTGCCGGGCTTGACGTGCTGGAACTCGATGATGTTCCAAAGCTGGCCCTCAAGCTTAAGGACGGTTCCGTTCTTGATGTCGTTAGTGGTTGCCACAGTATCCTCTTAGTTTCTCTCTGGTTCCATCGGGCCGGTGCTATCGGCCAGACGTTCTATGCCGGGCCGGCATGCCAAGCGGCCCGCCAGCGCGTATTTGTCAAAAATCCAAGATCTATTCTACCGGTTCGCGCGGACAGCTGGCTGACGGGGGCTCAGGACTGCTGTTCCAGCACTTCCCGCGCGCGCTGCAGCGCCACTGCCGAGGCGTAGATCAGAGCTGCGTCGGCGTGCCCGGCCACCCGCAGGTCCAGCGCCTTGGCGAAGGATTCGACGGCGGCGCCAACGTTCCCGCCGGCGAAGTAGGACCTGCCGAGGTGCTGGCGGACGGCCGCCTCCTCCAATGTCCCTTGGGTCTCGGCGAGGAGCTGGCGGAACACTTCGACCGCCCGGTCGAACCGGTTCGAAACCCGGAGCACGTCCGCCTCGAAGATCCGGAGCCGGAGCGAGCCGGGGTCCTTGTAGCGGGCCTCGGCCAGGAGCTCGGCGGCCTCGGCAGCGCGCCCTTCGACGAGCCGGACGAGGATCAGGTCCCCCGGGTCTGCAGAGGCCGCCAACGCCTCGGCCAGGACCTCGTCGTTGACGATCTGGGGCATCAGGGTCTGCGGGTTGATCCGGATCCCGGCAAGTCCCGCGTCCGGCCACTCGCTGGTGCCGCCCTTGACCATGTGCATCAGGAGGCAATCTCCTGGTAGGCGGCAAACAGCAGTGACGTGTCCGGGACGTCGAGGATGCCGGGCCGGCCGACGCCGTCGAGCACCACGAACCGCAGCAGGTCACCGCGGGACTTCTTGTCCCGGCGCATGCCGTCAAGGAGGGCCTGCCAGCGGTCGCGGCGGTAGGTGATGGGAAGCCCGAGGCTTTCGAGGATACTGCGGTGCCTGTCGGCGTCGGCGTCGCTGAGCCGGCCCACGCTGCGGGCGAGTTCGGCCGCGAACATCATGCCCACGGAGACGGCGGCACCGTGGCGCCACGAGTAGCGCTCGGCGAGTTCGATCGCGTGGCCCAGGGTGTGGCCGTAGTTCAGGATCTCACGCTGGCCGGTTTCCTTCAGGTCCTCGGAGACCACCCGGGCCTTGACGGTGATGGCCCGTTCGATCAGTTCCCGCAGCAGGTCCGAGCGGGGATCGATGACCGCTGACGGGTCCTTTTCGATCAGGTCCAGGATGGCGGGGTCTGCGATGAAGCCGCATTTGATGACCTCGGCCATGCCGGAGATGATTTCGTTCTTCGGCAGCGTCTCCAGCGTGTCAAGGTCCGCGAGGACACCGGCGGGCGGGTGGAAAGCGCCCACGAGGTTCTTGCCCTCGGCGGTGTTGATGCCGGTCTTGCCGCCGACCGAGGCGTCCACCATGCCCAGCAGGCTCGTGGGCATGTGGATGACCTTGACGCCGCGCAGCCAGGTCGCGGCGACAAAGCCGGCCAGATCCGTCACGGCGCCACCGCCGACGGCGACGACGGCGTCGGAGCGGGTGAAGTCGTTTTGACCCAGCACCTGCCAGCAGAAGGAGGCGACCTCGATGTGCTTGCCCTCTTCGGCGTCGGGGATTTCTGCTGTCAGCGCGGTGAAGCCGGCGGCGGCCAGCTCTTCCCGGACGGTGTCCCCGGTCAGTCGGAGCGCCCGGGGGTGGATGACCAGGACCCGTTTGACGCGCTCGCCCAGCAGGCCGGGCAGGCTTGCCAGGAGGCCGCGGCCCACTACGACGTCGTAGTTCTCACCCGGCGTTTGTCCGGTGACTTTGATGACGGTTGATTCGTTGCTCACTATTCAACTTCCTTTGTCGCCGCCGGAGTGGGCACGGCCGCGGTCTTCGCGGCGGCGTGCTCCCCCAGCGCATCTTCCAGCCGGTGGGCCAGCTCCGGAACGCTGCCGCTGCGGACATCGAGGATCAGGTCGGCGAGCCGTTCGTAGACCGGCTGCCGGGTGGCGAACAAGGTCCGCCACCGGCCCATGGCGTCGCCGGCCAGGAGCGGCCGGCCCGAATTTCTGGCAATGCGTTCCGCCACAGTCTCGGCGTCGCATTCGAGATACACAACGGTACAGCGGCCCAGGAGCTGCTGGGTACCGGAGTCAAGGACAGCCCCGCCGCCGAGCGAAATGACGGTGGAGTTCCCCTGCGCTTCTTCGATGGCCTGCGCCACGGCCCGGGCCTCGAGCTCACGGAAGGCGTGCTCGCCCCGGCTGGCGAAGATCTCGGCGATCGTCCCGTGCTGGGCCACCACGAGCGCGTCGGTGTCCACGAACTCGCAGCCCAGGTGCTGCGCGAGCTGGTGCCCGATCGCCGACTTGCCCACGGCCATCGGTCCGATCAGGACCACCGGGCCGGAGTGCCTTGCCGCGGCGGAGCGCCTGTCGGTGTTCCCGGCCGGCACTAGTGGCCGATCGAGTCCAGGGACGCCGGAATGCTGTCCAGGTAACCCTTGATGTTGCGGGCGGTCTCCCGCACGGAGTCACCGCCGAATTTTTCGGTGACCGCTTCGGCGATTACGAGGGCCACCATGGCCTCGGCCACGACGCCGGCGGCCGGGACGGCACAGACGTCGGAGCGCTGGTGGTGGGCCTTGGCGGCCTCCCCCGTGCTGACGTCGACCGTCTTGAGCGCGCGGGGCACGGTGGCGATCGGCTTCATGGCGGCACGGACGCGCAGGACATCGCCAATGCTCATGCCGCCCTCGATCCCGCCTGCACGGTTGGACGTGCGGATGATCTTGCCGTCCGCGTCCTTGACGATCTCGTCGTGGGCGGCCGAGCCGCGGCGCGCCGCCGTACGGAAGCCGTCGCCGACCTCAACGCCCTTGATGGCCTGGATGCCCATCAGGGCCGCGGCCAGGCGCGAGTCGAGGCGCCGGTCCCAGTGGACGTAGCTGCCCAGTCCCGGCGGGAGCCCGTAGACAAGCACTTCCACGACGCCGCCGAGGGTCTCACCTTCCTTGTGCGCGACGTCGACCTCGGCCACCATGGCGTCCGAGGTTTCGCGGTCGAAGCAACGCAGCGGATCGGCGTCCAGGGCGATCACGTTGCCCGGGACCGGCAGCGGCCGGCCTTCCGGTACGGCAACGCTGGCGATGGACACGGTGTGGGAGACGAGTTCGATCCCGAGCTGCTTGAGGAACGCTGCGGCGACCGTGCCGAGCGCCACCCTCGTGGCCGTTTCGCGGGCGCTGGCGCGCTCGAGGACCGGGCGGGCCTCGTCGAAGCCGTATTTCTGCATGCCGGTGAAGTCAGCGTGGCCAGGCCGCGGCCGCGTCAGAGGCGCGTTCCGGGCCTGGTCGGCCAGGATTTCCGGCTCGACAGGATCGGAAGACATGATCTGTTCCCACTTGGGCCATTCGGTGTTGCCGACCTGGATCGCGACAGGGCCGCCCTGGGTCAGGCCGTGGCGGACTCCGCCGAGGATCGTGACCTCGTCCTGCTCGAATTTCATCCGGGCGCCGCGGCCATAACCGAGCCGCCGTCGGGCCAGGGCCTCGCTGATGTGGGCGCTGGTGAGCTCCACACCGGCGGGCACGCCTTCAATTATTCCGACCAGTGCCGGACCATGGGATTCTCCGGCAGTCAACCAACGCAACATACAATCCATCCTGCCATGTCGGGCGGTTAGAACACCCGTCGGGGTGCCCCCACTGCGTCACACATCACATCTATGACTCCGGCCGGGAGACCCTCGCCCAGTCCGGTGAAATGCCGCACCTGCTCCACGGCCTGGTAGATGAGCATTTCAAGTCCCGGGACCACCGTGCCGCCGGCTTCCTGCCAGACCGCCGCGATCCGGCTGGGCCACGGATCATAGGCGACGTCCAAAAGCACGCCCGGGGCGCCTGTCGGTTTCGCCGCCAGCGCGTCTGCCAGTTCCGCGGAAAGTCCGTCCGCCGCGCGGGGCGGCAGCGTGGAGATGACGACGTCGGCCGCGGCGACGGCGGCGGCCGCACCGGCAAGGGGAAGCACCTGGACGGGGACTCCCAAGGCGGCGGACGCCGCGCGGGCCTCGCCGGCGCGGCTGGGATCGCGCACGAATACGTCGGCGGACGGTGCCCCCAGTTCCTTGAGCGCCGCGATGGCTGCGGCGGCCGTTCCGCCGCCACCAAGTATTACGGCGGTGGGTGCCGGGGCGGCGCCCGCGTGCCGGAGTGCGTTGACGATCCCGGCGACGTCGGTGTTGTAAGCGACCAACTGGGTTTGGTCGGCACTGCCGGCGTCGGGTTCGAACGCCACGGTGTTGACCACGCCGAGTGCGCGCCCGACGCCCCGGACTTCGTCCACTTCCGCCACCATGGCCGATTTGAGCGGCATGGTGACCGAGAGGCCGCGCCAGGAACCGTCAGCGCGCGCCTCGTCCCTGACCTGCCGCATGAAATCCGGCAATGCGGACTCCGTCACGTCAATGGCGGAGTAGGAGATGTCCAGGCCCAGATAGGCGTAGGCGGCACGGTGCAGCGCCGGCGACTTCGAATGGCTGATGGGATGCCCAAGGACGGCCGCCCGCAGCGTCATACGCAGCGTCCCGGGTTGGCGGCGCACCAGGCGTTGTACTGCTCCACGTAACCGTTGTGTTCGGCCAACGTCTTGGAGAACTTGGTCTCCTTGGTGTCCAGGTTGATGGTGACCCAGTAGAGGTAGCTGTTGGACTTGGGCTTGGCGGCGGCGTCGATGGCCGTCTTGCCGGGAGAGCCGATGGGCCCGGCAGGCAGTCCCTGGTTGGCGTAGGTGTTGTACGGATTCGACTTGTCAGCCTTCTGGGCCTCGTCGATGTGGAAGCTGCGGATGCCCAGGCCATAGGTGACCGTGGCATCGGACTGGATCAGCCCGTTCGTCTCGGTGTTGTTCGGCTTGAGGCGGTTGTAGATGGCGCCGGCAACATCACCGTATTCAGCCTGGCCGCCTTCGGCCTGCACGATGCTCGCTACCGTCACGACGTCGTACTGTTTCGCGGAATCGGTGACGCCCTGGGCCTTGAGTTCATCCAAGGTGTTGCCGACGAGCTTCTGCAGAATGTCCTTGGCAGAGGAGCCCAACGGGAAGCGGTACTCCCCCGGCGCCAGGTAGCCTTCGAGGTTCTTGGCTTTCTTCGGGACGCCAAACTGCGCGGGCGCATCGCTGAGCGCCTTCAAATCGGCCACCGGAATCCCGGTGCCCTCCGAAATCGCCTGCAGGGATTCGCTGATCCGCAACCCGGCGCTGAGCGCAAAGTACATGACCTTGCCCTGGCCCTCGTTGAGCAGGACAGAGACGGCATCGGAGTTCTTCATTTCCTGGCGCATCGAGAAAGTGCCGGGGTTCAGGGCACCGCCGGAAGCGGTGAACTCCTTCAAGAAAGTGTCCGCGTTCGCCACCACCTTCTGCGATTCCAGCTCGGTGGCCACGGACCTCGGCCCGGCACCGGGAGCGACCGTGATGGTCACGTTGCCGGTCCCGGGGCCGGGGTAATCGGCCATTTTGTCCCCGCCCAGAAGGGGCTTGAGGAACTGCGCGCCGACAACGACTGCGACGACGAAAACTGTCAAGGACAGCACCAGGGCCAGGAAGCGGCGCCGGCGGCGGACCTTCTTGGACGAAACCTTGTTGTAGCGGACCGCTCCGGCCATCAGCTCGTGGCCGGACTCGCCGTGGTACTCGGCCTCCGGATGGGCCGGGGCATCGTGATCGACGGAATCGTCGTAAACATCGTGGGCCTCATCATGTTGTCCCACATCGTGTTGTCCCATCTCATGGGGCGGCAGCGCGTAACCGTCATGAGGTCCGGTGCCGGGGGCAGCCCCGCCATGGCGGGCTTCGTAGCCCTGCTGGCCGGCCGTTGCGTAGACGGCGTCCTCGTGGCCGGCGACGTTATAGCCGGGGTCGTCGTGGCTGGGCTCTTCACGGACGGGGATCATCTGGGTGAAGTCTTCGCGAACGGGCTTCACGTCAACCGGAACGTCCTGAACCGGCTCTTCGTGCACAGGTTCGGGGCGCACGGGCTCGTCCTGAACCGGCTCTTCGTGCACGGGTTCTGGGTGGACTGGTTCGTCGTGGACTGGTTCTGGGTGGACTGGTTCGTCGTGCGCGGCTTCTGTGTGCACGGGCTCTTCGTGTACGGCGTCTTCGTGCACGGTCGGTGCCGCGTCGGGCAGTTCCGGGGCGGCCTGCGGCAGTTCGCGCTCCGGCGCCGGCGTGGGAACGTCTTGTCCCGTCTCAAAAGCCTGCGGCGGGATCACGCTGTGTCCCTGCGTCGCCAGAAGCTTTTCCCGGGCCCGGATCTCTTTACGCGTCAGCGGTCGGCCGGCACCACTAAGGGCGTCACCGGAGGAGTCATCACTGTTGACCGGGCTCACTGTAGCCTTCCATTGTCTGAAGAGTGCGTCTGTACTGCCGGGCCGGTCTGTGCGCCGCCTCCGGTCGGCCCCGGCGCAGACTCCGCGTACACGCGGTTTCCGACCTCCGTTCCCCTGGCCTTTTGCATATCAATCGCATGTTGCAGAATACCTGCCGCCGCAACCTGATCAACAACTGTACGGTGATTTCTGCTGCTCATGCCAGCTTCATGCAGGTTGCGGTGGGCGGTCACGGTGCTGAGCCGCTCGTCAACAAGCCGCACAGGTACGTCGGATCCGGCGCCCTGCAGGGCCCGGGCAAGCAGCTGTGCATACTCTGTGGCCATCCTGGCCGAGGCGTGCTCTTCGCCCTTCATGGTGCGCGGCAGTCCCACGAAAATCTCCACGGCGTCCAGCTCAGCGGCCAGGGCGGCCAGGATGCGCACGTCGGTGTTCTTTTTCACGTTCCGCTGCAGCGTGCGCAGCGGGGTCGCGAGAATTCCGTCGCGGTCGCAGACGGCCACGCCCACGCGGACGGTGCCGACGTCCACCCCGAGCTTCACACCCCGGGGATAGACGCCGGCCACAGCAGCTTCAGACACGTAGGATCCGCTATCGCCGGGTAATGGCGTCCACGACGGCGCTGAGGGCAGCGCCGACCTTGGCGGCGTCCGTGCCGCCGCCCTGGGCGACGTCGTCCTTGCCGCCACCGCCGCCGCCGAGGATGCCCGCGGCGAGGCGCACCAGGGCACCGGCCTTGACTCCGGCCGCCCGGGCGGCTTCGTTGGTGGCGATCAGGATGACGGGACGGTCGTTGCTGACGCCGGCCACCGCGACTGCGGCGGGCTCGGAACCGAGACGCGTCCGCAGGTCCAGGGCCAGGCCGCGAAGGTCGTCCGCGCCGCTGACCTGGCCGGCGTCGTGTGCGATGACCTTGACGCCGGCGGCGTCCTTGGCGGTGCCAACCAGCTGGCCAGCGGCGGCCGTGAGCTGCTCCCTGCGCAGCCGCTCGAGTTCCTTTTCGGCCGTCTTGAGCTTGGTCAGCGTGCTGGAAATCCGGTCCGCGAGCAGCCCGGAGGGAACCTTCAGCATCTCCGTGAGCTCAGTGACCAGGGCCCGTTCGGCGGCCAGGTGCCGGAAGGCGTCCATGCCCACGAAGGCTTCGACACGGCGGTTTCCCGAGCCGACGGACTGCTCTCCGAGCAGGGACAGGCTGCCGATCAGGGAGGTGTTCTCGACGTGGGTGCCGCCGCAGAGTTCGCGGGACCAGGCGCCGTCGATTTCCACGACCCGGACCTCGTTGCCGTAGTTCTCGCCGAACAGCGCCATGGCGCCGAGAGCCTTGGCCTCGGCGAGGCCCATGATCTTGGTTTCCACCCGGAAGTTGTTGCGGATGGCGATGTTGGAGACTTCCTCGATCTCGGACCGGGTGGCGGCGCTCAGGCCCTCGCCCCAGGCGAAGTCGAAGCGCAGGTAGCCGGCCTTGTTGAAGGAGCCGCGCTGCAGGGCCTCCGGGCCCAGGATCTGGTGCAGGGCCGCGTGCACGATGTGGGTGCCCGTGTGGGCCTGCTCGGCGGCGTGGCGGCGTTCCCGATCCACGGCGGCCTGAACCAGCGAGTCGGACCCGATTTCGCCTTCGCGGACAATCGCCTTGTGCACGCTGAGGCCCTTGACGGGGCGCTGAACGTCCAGGACCTCGACCACGAAGCCGTCACCGGTGATCAGCCCGGTGTCGGCCGCCTGGCCGCCGGCCTCGGCGTAGAACGGCGTCTCGGCCAGGACGAGTTCGATTTCGTCGCCCGTGGAGGCCTGGGCGACCTTCCGGCCGCCGGCCAGGATCCCGCGGACCTTGGACTCGCCCTGGAGCTCGGTGTAGCCGGTGAAGACGGTCTCGCCCGCGGACAGCAGTTCCTGGAACGCGCTGAGATCGGCGTGCGAGCCCTTCTTGCCCTTGGCATCGGCCTGGGCGCGCTGGCGCTGTTCGAGCATGAGCTTGCGGAACTCGGGCTCGTCGACTTTCAGCCCGGCTTCCTCGGCCATTTCCAGGGTGAGGTCGATCGGGAAGCCGTAGGTGTCATGCAGGGCAAAGGCGTCGGCGCCGGAGAGCGGCTGGTTGGCGGCCTTGGACTCCTTGACGGCGTCCTCGAGCCGGGCGGTGCCCGACGCGATGGTGCGCAGGAAGGCCTTCTCCTCGGCGTAGGCAATCCGGCTGATGCGCTCGAAGTCGGTCTCCACGATCGGGTAGACGCCCTTCATGGCGTCCCGCGAGGCCGGCAGCAGCTCGGGCAGGCAGGCCTTTTCGACGCCGAGCAGGCGCATGGAACGCACGGCGCGGCGGATCAGGCGGCGCAGCACATAGCCCCGGCCCTCGTTGGAGGGGGTGACGCCGTCGGCGATCAGCATGAGGGCGGAGCGGATGTGGTCGGCAACCACGCGCATGCGGACGTCGTCGGTGTGGTGCGGGTCCTCGGCGGACTCAGCGGAGGTGTACTCCCGGCCGGAGAGCGCCGCGGCGCGGTCGATCACGGGACGGACCTGGTCGGTTTCATACATGTTCTCGACGTCCTGGAGAATCATCGCGAGGCGCTCCATGCCGAGGCCCGTGTCGATGTTCTTCATGGGCAGCTCGCCGGTGATGTCGAAATCCACCTTGGAGCGGACGTTGTCGATCTGGTACT
The DNA here is from genome assembly GCF_056397785.1 of Arthrobacter sp. 05L421. NCBI lineage: Bacteria > Bacillati > Actinomycetota > Actinomycetes > Micrococcales > Micrococcaceae > Arthrobacter > Arthrobacter sp. 05L421. Next base: position 5,964 of record NZ_JBFTOC010000002.1, on the reverse strand, counting down.
GCATGAACACGAGGTTCCAGATCTCGACGTAGCGGTTTTCGTCGGCGATGGGGCCGCCCTCGACGCCGTAGGACGGGCCGCGGTCGTAGTAGATCTCCGAGCAGGGACCGGCCGGGCCCGGCTGGCCGGTGGACCAGTAGTTGTCGGACTTGCCCATCCGCTGGATCCGTTCGGCCGGCATGCCGGTGTTCTTCAGCCACAGCTGCTCGGCCTCGTCGTCCTCTTCGTAGACGGTCACCCACAGCAGCTCCGGCGGCAGTCCGTACCCGCCGTCGTCCACGCTGCTGGTGAGGAGCTCCCACGCAAACTTGATGGCGTCTTCCTTGAAGTAGTCGCCAAAGGAGAAGTTGCCGCACATCTGGAAGAAGGTGCCGTGGCGTGCGGTCTTGCCCACTTCCTCGATGTCACCAGTCCGGATGCACTTCTGCACGCTGGTGGCCCGCTTGAAGGGGGCCTCCTCACGGGCCGTCAGGTACGGGATGAACGGGACCATGCCGGCCACGGTGAACAGCAGGGAGGGGTCGCTGGAGACCAGGGAGGCGGAGGGCACAGCGGTGTGCCCCTTGCTGACAAAAAAGTCGATCCAGCGCTTGGTGATCTCCTGCGACTTCATGAGCTGATTTCTTACCCTTCAATATTCACTGCGTTATGTGGCCCGCGTCTTTGCTGCGCGGGACAAGCTGAGATGGCGCTGATCCGGGCCCCGTCAATCCGGGACTCCTTTGGGAGGTGCCGACGTGCCGGCACGCCCTTAACGGGCACCGTACTTACTAATTCTCTCCCGGCTAGCGCCGGACCGCATCCCGGCGGGCAACGGCGCCGCCTGCAGCGATATCCGAGGCCGTGTCGATGCCGAGGGCGGAGCGGAGTTCGGCTTCCCGCTCTCCCATGCCTTCGCGGACGGCGTCGGCGAAGTCGTACAGGCCGTCCGCCAGCCGTCCCACGGCACGGTTGAGCCCCTGGGGACCAAGGGCGGACTGGGCCTCGGTGACCTTGCGGAAGGCAATGACGCCGATCGCGACGCCGATTCCCATCCAGATAATTCTGTTCATGTCAGGTTCTCCTGGAGGGCTTAGCGGCTGCGCCGGCCGGTGGCGGGCTTTTTGCGGGTGGAGAAGGCGGAGCGCACGCCGTAGCTGAACGCGGCCACCTTGATCAGCGGTGAGCCGACAGTAGCGGCCATGAGCGAGGACAGCGCCGAGATGTTGGCGGAGGCATCCGAGACGTTGGAGGAGATACCGTCGACCTTCTTCAGCTGCTCATTGGTGGTGGTCACCGTGGCGGTGACTTCGTCCATGAGCGGGGTGGCGCCGTCGCTGATGGACCGGATGGATGTCCGCACTTCGTCGAACACTCCCCCGAGTTTCAGGATCGGCACGGCGAGCAGCAGGACCAGCAGTGCGAACACCCCTGCCGCGATCAGGCCGGCAATATCGCCACCAGACATAGACACTCATCTCCTTGAACTGCAGTGGATAACTGCTCGTTGCGTCGGGTTCGACGGATTTTGCCGGCAGTTTAAACCGGCGGTCGGAACCGGCTCCCGGGGAACTCCCCCAAGTACCTTACATACAAAGAAGCCCGCGGCGCTTGCCACGGGCTTCTTTGTAGGTGTTGCCTTTGAAACTAGCGTGCGTAGAATTCCACGACGAGCTGCTCTTCGCAGGTCACGGGGATCTCGGAACGCTTGGGGCGGCGCACCAGGCGGGCCTGCAGGGCGTCAAGCTTGACGTCCAGGTAGGCCGGAACGATCGGCAGGACGTCGCGGTGAGCGCCGGCTGCTGCAACCTGGAACGGAGGCATGGTCTCGCTGCGGCTGTGGACGTGAACCAGCTGGCCCTCGCCGACGCGGAAAGACGGGCGGTCAACGCGAATGCCGTCAACGAGGATGTGGCGGTGCACAACCAGCTGGCGGGCCTGGGCGATGGTGCGGGCGAAGCCGGCACGCAGCACGAGGGCGTCGAGACGCATTTCGAGCAGTTCGATCAGGTTTTCACCGGTCAGACCCTTGGTGCGACGTGCTTCTTCGAAGGCACGGGTCATCTGGGCTTCGCGGATGCCGTACTGGGCGCGCAGACGCTGCTTTTCGCGCAGACGTACGGCGTAGTCGGAGTCCTGCTTCTTGCGGGCACGGCCATGCTCACCGGGGCCGTACGGGCGGCGCTCCATGTATTTGGCGGCCTTGGGGGTCAGAGCGATGCCGAGTGCACGCGAAAGGCGTGCGGTACGGCGAGCACGAGTGTTGTTAGCCACTTGTGTCCTTCCAATATCTGCGGTGTGTCAGTGTTACTGGCCTCCACGATGGAGAGCATCGGCCAACCGCTGCCTTTTGCTACTGGGCACAGGGCAACCCTCATCAAATGCGAAGTTTCGATGGATTGTGCGTCCGTGCCTTGCCAGACAACGAATCAGCCTACCATGAATGGGCCCATGGCCCGAAGCCAGTACCAAAGTCAGATCCGGGCGTGCACTCCCCGTGCACCGCTGCGCCCGAAGGACGCGGCACCCAGGAATTCCACCGCCACGAACGGTTTCGGTCCCACTACCCATTCGTCGTGGCCCGGCGGAATCGCATAGGTGTCGTTGGCGTGGATCGTGGAGCGCAGCCCTTCGGCCGTTTCGACTTCCATTTCTCCGGATATGCAAAAACCGAGATGGTGGTGCAGGCACACGTCGGTCTGCTCGTAGGGCCTGGTGTTCTCCGACCACCGCCAGCCTGGGCCCAGGATCAGTCGGGTCACCGAGTAGTCGTTCACTGTGCAGAGGTCGAATTCGGCCTTGTCCGGGCACCGCTTCTTATCGGGCACATCGAAGGACTTCACTGCCATGGCTGTAACGAAATTGATACTCATGGGACACTACCTGGGGACGGGGCGGGGACGTTTGCGCTGGATGATCTGGGAAGGAGCGAAGCCGACTGCCGTTCCGGGGTCCGGAGAGCGAGTGCCGGCGATGTGATCGCGCTGTCCCCTGCGCCGCACGGACGGTCAGCAGGTCAATGCTGACGTAATTCCACGTTAGACCTCTTGGCCCCTATGTCAACGGCGGATTCCGCGCTGCGTGCCGCTGCGGACCAGCCGCTGGTCAGGGGCCGTTCATTTGCCGCGGATGATCTTCCGAAGCCGTTCGAGGCGGGTGGCGATGTCGCGTTCGGCTCCGTTGGCTGTGGGCTCGTAGTAGTTGCGCCCGACGAGGTCGTCCGGCGGGTACTGCTGGGTGGCCACGGCATGCGGGGCGTCGTGGGCGTATTTGTAGCCCTTGCCATGACCCAACTGTTTTGATCCCGGGTAGTGGGCATCGCGCAGGTGGGCCGGGATGCCGTTTCCGAGCCCGGCGCGGACGTCCGCGATTGCCTGGTTGATCCCCATGTAGGCGGCGTTGGACTTTGGCGCGGTGGCCAGGTGCACCACGGCCTCAGCGAGGATGATTCGGCCTTCCGGCATGCCGATCAGCTGCACGGCCTGGGCCGCCGCGACGGCGGTCTGCAGTGCCGTCGGGTCTGCCATGCCGACGTCCTCGGCCGCGGAGATTACGATCCGGCGGGCCACGAACCGGGCGTCCTCACCGGCCTCCAGCATCCGGGCGAGATAGTGCAGGGCGGCGTCGACGTCGGAGCCCCGGATCGACTTGATGAACGCGCTGGCGACGTCGTAATGCTGGTCCCCGGCCCGGTCGTAGCGGACGGAGGCGACATCCAGGGCCCGCTCCGTGTGACGCAATTGGATCGTGACAGGCTCCGCCGTTCCCGCGCCGGCGGCTGTGTCGGTTTCCACTGCGTCGATGTCGTCCGCGTCTCCGAAGGCGACGCCAGCCGCGGCTTCAAGGGCCGTCAGGGCCCGGCGGGCGTCACCGCCGGAGAGCCGGACCAGGTGCGCCATTGCGTCGGCGCTGAGCTCGGCCTTGCCGTTCAGTCCGCGGACATCCGAAACGGCCCGCTGCAACAGGCCCTCGACGTCGGCGTCGGTGAGAGGTTTCAAGGTCAGCAACAGCGAGCGGGACAACAGCGGGGAAACGACGGAGAACGACGGGTTTTCCGTGGTGGCCGCCACCAGCACCACCCAGCGGTTCTCGACGCCGGGAAGCAGCGCGTCCTGCTGGGCCTTGTTGAAGCGGTGGATCTCGTCGAGGAAGAGGACGGTGGTGGTCTTATAGAGGTCGCGTGCGGTCAGCGCCTCATCCATCACGCGACGGACGTCCTTGACGCCGGCGGTGATGGCGGAGAGCTCGACGAATTTCCGGCCGGGGCCCTTGGCAATGACGTGGGCAAGGGTGGTCTTGCCGGTGCCGGGAGGGCCCCAGAGAATCACCGAGCTCGGCCCGGCGGGGCCGGTCGCGTCGGAGCCTGCAGCCAGCTGGCGCAGCGGGGAGCCCTGGCCCAGCAGGTGCTGCTGGCCCACCACGTCATCGAGGGTGCGCGGCCGCATCCGGACGGCGAGCGGGCTCCGCGGCGAGGCTGACCCGGCGCCTGACCGGATCTGGCCCCGGGCGTGGCCGGAGTCCTCGGCGCCGCCGTTGCCGTCTGCGCCGGGGTCGTCGCTTCCGTCGGCGTCGTCCCGCCCTGCGCCAAATAGATCATCCACATAGATAGGCTACTTCTAGTTCCTGCCCGCCCTGCCATCATCACTTCTCACCCCTGCAACGGAGAGCCTGCCATGTCCAGCCCCGAGACCCGAGTGGCCTTCGTCTCCGGCGACCGGCTGCCGGGCTGGGTGGACCGTTTCGCCGCGAGCCACGGCGACCTGGTGGTGGAGGAGCTCGACGCTGGCCTGCAGCTGCGCGCCCCGGATGGCGCCATGGCCGTGCTCCGGGCGCCCTGGCCCGTGGACGGCCGGCCCGGGAGCGGCCACGACGCCCTCTCCCGGCTGGCCTCCCTGGCCGGGCAGCCCCGGAGCGTCGGTGCCGTGCTGGTCCGGCGCGGCGGATATTCGGTGGCTGTGGTCAGCGCGGGCGCCGTGCTGGCGTCCAAGACTGGCACGCGCCACGTCCAGTCCCGGACGGCTGCCGGCGGGTGGTCCCAGCAGCGCTTCGCCCGGCGGCGAGCCAACCAGGCGGACGCCCTCGTGGAAGCTGTCGCCGAGCACGCTGGAAGGATCTTCGCAGAGCACCGGGTCGAATATTTGGCGCCGGGCGGCGACCGGACGCTGGCGGATCTGGTGCTCGCCGAGCCGGTGCTAAAACGCTACGCCGGCCTGACCCGGCTCGCGTTTCTGGACGTCCCGGATCCACGTGCCGCGGTCCTTAAGAAAGCCGCCGCGGAGCTGTGCTCGGTGCGGATCCTAGTGACCGATCCGCCGGTGTAGGGCGCCAAACACAACGGCGACAACGCTACGTGTTACGGGCGGTACAGCAGCCAGCTTACGGGCGGTGCAGCAGCCAGCTTACGGGCGGTGCAGCAGCCAGCTTACGGGCGGTGCAGCAGCCAGCCGCAAGAATCTGCTCAGGTATCTCAGGCTGCTTGGGATATCCGCGCTGGAACGGCCCGCTACCAGCCGATCAGGCAGATTGGAACTGGAAGCTTTCCGGGTAGGGGTCGTCGAGGGGTTCTGGCCAGCCGGGATCGTCCGTGTCCGCGGCGGGCAGTGGGTGCGCGGCTGTGAATTGGTGCCAGTCCGGGAAGGGGTCCGGGGGCAGTTCCGGTTCGGGATCCGGGCCGGAATCCTGATAGGTTTCCGGGCCCGTTTCCGACTCGGGGTGCCCGGTGTGCGCCGGCAGCGGTTGAGGTCCGGGATCCGCGGGCAGGCCGTGGTCCGGTCCGGTGTCTGTTTCTGTGTCCGTGCTGAGGATGTGGTCGGGCCATTCGGGTGGTTCCCAGTCCTGGTGTTCGCTGGGGTAGTGCCGTCCGGACGGTGAGGTCCAGCCCGGCGGGCTGTCCTTGCTGGCCCCGGCCGGTGTCCAGGCGGAGCCGTGTTTGAGGCGGTGGTGTTTGGGGCAGGGCTGGCCGAGGTTGGAGATGCCGGTGGTGCC